>NZ_CP094494.1:318096-636193 GCF_022810765.1 Winogradskyella sp. MH6
TGGTGAAATTACACCTGTGTCATTCTCAGGATCGTGAGCAGAATATCCTACAGAACCATCTGTATTTCTGGTATAACTTGCCGTTAATCCCCAACAATCTTGTCCGTAACTCACATAATTTCCAGGATTGCTTACACAGTATTGATAATTAATTCTGGTATGGTTAACATTTAAATCCCAATAATTAGCATACTGATCTGATAGATTATTAGGGTTTAATCCTAAATAGGAATAGTGTGCCCAAAACAAAGGTCCTGTTCCTGTACCAACGTGATCTAAAATTAAAGGAATATTATACTGGCTTGCTGAAGACACAATATTGCCATTACTTGCCCAACCTTGATGATAAGCTTCAGAAGGGATCGTATAATCTGGAGATGCTGCACCTAGCACAAAAGCTATTAAAGTTTCATTATAACCTTTTAATTCTAGATTAATGGCAAAGCCACTGTTAGGACTCCAATGCCACAATAATTTATTTTGTCCATTGGTGTACCAATCCCATTCTACACCTTTCCAAAGTGCGTCGGCTTGTGCCGCTAAAGTCTCTTCATCTGCTGTACCACCTTCAAAATACTCTTTTACACAAATGAGACCTTGAGCTAAAAATGCTGTTTCCACTATATCACCTCCATCGTCTTGAGCACTAAAAGGTATTACATTACCCGTACCTCCATCTATCCAATGCGGCCAAGCTCCGTGAAAGCGATCTGCGTTTTCAAAGAAATTTAATATTTGTGTTAACCTTGCCACACCTTCGGATTGAGATATATAACCTCTTTCAATACCAACTAAAATTGCCATAAGTCCAAATCCACTTCCACCTGTAGTTACTACATTTTGACTATTGGATGGATCGTTAGGATGATATCTTTCTCTCGCAGCACCTGAGTTACTTTCGGCATAATCCCAAAAATACTTAAAGGTCTCCTGTTGAGTTAAGTCCATCATTTCTGTATCAGACAACGGTATGAATGGGTCATCATCATTTGGATCATAAGGCTCTTGGTAACCTGGCCCATTATCTTTTCCGCAACTTAATACGACTAATAATAGTAAAATGAAACTAAGCTTCTTCATTATCTTTAATTCTATTTAATATTTAAATCCTAGTTTATCCAAACCAACTTTGACATCTTTATTTTGCATAAATAACTTCCACAACAATCCTGTTCTGTAATTTTCTATCATAACCGGAATAGGTCCTTGGTCTATAGCCAAATATCTTGGCAAATACCAATTATACTCTAAACTAAAAGCGTCGTATGGACCATATTTTCCAACCAAACTATCATGATTTTTATAAATATTTTCCAGAACATTCATACTCGCTTTTGGTGTATATGGAAAGGAGGATAACGCTGCAGTGGGAGAAACAACACCACGATCATCACCAGGTCTATGACCAGCATAACCTTTCATAGAATAACTTGAGGTAAAACCCCAAAGACTATCACCATATCCCTTATAATTTTTAGGATTATCGATTGCATATTTATGGTGAATCTTAGCGTGATTTTGAGTCAGCTCCCAATAATCAGCGTATTGATCCGAAAGTCCTTTGGGGTTTAGGCCCAAATAAGAATAATGCGCCCAAAATAAAGGCCCTATTGGTGCATCACTATGCTCATAATAATCCAAAACCAATGCTTCATCATAATATGATTTGTCTGAAACAATTTCTCCATCTCTTGCCCATCCCTTTTCGTATACTTCTTTTGTAATTGGATACGTTGGTGATGATGCAGCAAGAACGTACATAATGAGACATTCGTTATATCCTCCAACAGGAAAATTCATTTCCCATTCATATTCTGGTGACCAGTGCCAATACAATACATCTTCACCCCCTTTGGTATACCAACTCCACTCTACTTCTCTCCATAGTTTATCAATTTTGGCTACTAATTCTTTTTCTTGTTCGTTTCCGTTTTTAAAATATTCAGCAACGGTCAATAAACCTTGTACTAAGAATGCAGTTTCAACTAAATCACCTCCGTTATCCTTTTTACCAAATGGATACATTTTGCCTGTTTCACCATCTATCCAATGCGACCATGCTCCATGAAAACGATCAGCTTTTTCTAAAAAATTTACAATTTTAGTATATCTATTGAAAGCTTCTTCTCTTGAAATCCAACCACGCTCAACTCCAACTAAAATGGCCATGAGTCCAAAACCACTCCCACCAGTTGTGACTGTATTTTTTGGCGATGTTGGATACGCATCATCCATATGCAAACGTTCTCTAGCCAAACCAGAATTAGGCTCAGCACCATCCCAAAAGTAATTGAACGTTTGGTATTGTATGGTATCTAATAATGCACTTTCTGATAAGTCTGCATACCTATGTTTTACAGCTGCACTATTATTAACTTTATTTTGATCTTCTTTTTGGTTATTAGATTTACAGCATATTAAAATGCATCCTATAACCATCAAAAAAAGTATTTTATGGAATTTTTTCATTTAAAATTTGCGTAAGAATTTAGCGGCATTTTAGAAAAATGCCGCTAAAAATTTGAAATAAGGATAATTAAAAAATTTAGACTTAAACCAATTAATTAAAATATGAAATTTTAAAGCATATCCTGTATTTCTGCTTGTGTTAAAGCAACATTGTATAATCTTAATTCGTCAAATGCACTTAAATCAGATAAGTGATTCCAATAACTAAACGTTGGACCACCAGCACCAATTACTATTTCACTACAACCTGTCCAATCTACACTAGTTGCAAATGTTGATGACAATTGCTCTACACCGTTGAAATAGATTTTACTTTCTGTAGCCGAAACTGTAAGTGCGATATGAACCCATTCGCCAGCAGTTACATCGATAACACCACCATCATTCCAACTCTCACCACCACCAATACCAACATTGGCTTTTATTCTCTGTTCAGTAGCACTTCCTTCTCTAAATAATCTAAAGCCTTGGAATCTGTCATCAGCATCATCACCTACTGTTAAAATACCAGATCTATCTGGTGTAGAATCAACTTTATACCAAAACGTAGCACTAAAAGAATCTGTTCCGAATAAGCCATCAATCGGGAAAGTTAAATAAGAATCGGCAGCGCCCATGTAAGCATCAGAACCTTGATAACTCTCACCTGCGAAACCTGGTGCACCAACCTCTGTTGGCATGTTTAAGCTGATTAACTCTGTGTATGACCCATCAAAAGGCATATAAAAAGTTTCACCATTATACATTGGTTCGTATGGATTAGTTACATTGATCATGTTTTGCACTTCAGCTTGAGAAAGTGTTGTATTAAATAATCTTAGTTCATCCATTGCACTATCATCAGATAAGTGGTTCCAATAATCAAATGTTGGTCCACCAGAGCCAATATGAATTTCAGTACAACCTGTCCAATCTATAGCATTAGCAGGCGAGCCTGTGTTTACTGCCACACCATTAAGGTAGATTACTGTTTGAGTTGGTGAAATAGTAAATGCTACGTGAACCCACTCACCAGCAGCTACATCAATTAATCCACCATCGTTCCAGCTTTCGCCATCACCTGTTCCTACATTGAGTTTTATTCTTTGTTCTGCCGAATTACCTTCTCTGAATAATCTAAAACCTTGTAACCTATCATCAGCATTATCTCCTACCGTTAATATACCAGATCTGTCTGGAGTTGCATTGACTTTGTACCAAAATGCACCACTCATATTTGCACCAAACATTAAATCGTCTATTGGGAATGTTAGATAAGAATCTTCAGTTGCTCTAAACGCATTAGAACCTGCAAATGCTTCACCTGCAAAATCAGGTGTTCCTACTTCACCAGCATCAGTTATTGATAATAATTCTGTGTAAGTTCCGTCAAATGGCATATAAAAAACTTCACCAGGAAATATTGCTTCGTAAGGTGGTGCTTTAGAAAAATTAACTGTAGCACTAGTAGAGTTACCTGCTAAATCTGTACCTGTTACTATTAAAACATGATCTCCACTTGTTAAACTATCATAAGTAAACTCTTCATTTACTATTCTATAGTCCAAAAACGTATTATAAGACGCTATTTGTACTCCATCTAGTGTTACGACTATGGTATTAACTTCTATGTCATCTTCTACTCTGAATGAAATGTCAACTGGTACTACCAATTCAAGACCTGTAATCTCAGTTCCTTCTGTAGGATAAATAATTTCTACAGTTGGAGCTCCTGAATCTGATCCTGGATCTACTTCTGTAATAGGATCAATGCCTTCATCACATGATACCACAAACAGTATCATGAAAATTCCTAAAATTTTTATTATTGTTTTTTTCATAACTTCTTTTTTATTGTTGTGATTGATAGTAATCATTAAGAATATAGCTTTGATCTAACTGAGCTTGTGGATAAGGTAAAAATGCTTTATCCATGTTGAATGTTCTTCCGTCGTAACTAAGTTCTCCTGTTTCACCTAATCTAATCATATCATAATATCTAATTCCCCATTCCATAGCTAACTCAGCAAATTTTTCATCCATAACTTGCTCACTAGTCACGCCAGAAAGTGTTCCTAAACCTGCTCTTAATCTCACAGTATTTACAGCACTGTCTGCAGTACCAGCAGTACCAGACGCTCCTCTTGTTAGTGCTTCTGCATACATTAACAATACTTCTGCATATCTAATAACAGTATAATTCTTATTAGTACCATAAGAGGTTCTACCTTCAGTTAATTGATTTGATGGAAGATAATGCTTACCGCTTGCAAAATAAGCTCTAGAGTAGTCATTAATTACATCTCCATCTCTAGTTGTATTAGATATCCAAGCAGGTAAAGTTGCATAATCTGGATCTGTTTGCAATTCCGCTATTCCTCTATCAGTAAATAACACACTTGTTTCTAACCTCACTGTTTCACCTCTGTCTATCATAAATTTGATAAACTTAAAACTTGGCTCATAAAATCCCCATCCACTTGTAGCTTCTGGAACAGCTGCTGACCAGTTTTGAGGACCATAGAATGCAAATAAGTGAGCTACATTTTCACCTGAAGATTGCCCGAAATCTGAATATTGTATTTCCCAAATATTTTCATTTGCTAGTTTACCAGGAATCTTGAATAATTCGTAGTAATCATCATATAATTGAAACTTACTAGAATTAATTATTTCGCCCGCAGCATCAGCTACATTTTGATAATTTTCAACCTCTAAATTTGCTATAGCCTTTACAGCTAATGCTGTATATTTTGTTATACCACCTGGCAAATCAGATCTTAAATTAGGAGCCACATCTAATAAATTAGGTATTGCTTCATCCATTTCATCAGATATCCACATCATTAATTCATCTTTTGGAAGTACCTCGATTTGAGTTTGATCGGTTGTTTGAATTCTGTAAACATCCCCAAAAACTCTAGATAACTGTAGTGTTATATAACCTCTTAACACCTTGCATTCAGCCTGGTATTGATCTATTAAATCAGAATCTACACCTCCAGCTCTAAATCTCTCTAAGGATTCTATCTGAGATGTTATCTGTAATATGTCTTGAGACCAATTCTCAAAAAACACATTATACATCCAATAACTATTATCGTAAATAAAGTTATCCGTATCAGCAAAACCTTGTTGATCACCTAATCCACCTGCATTAACATCATCTCCTCTGACTGAAATAAGCGGTATTTGTTCCCAACCCACATTCTGAAACTTCTCATAGGCGCCAACAAGTGCTCCAAAAGCTTGTTCTTCACTACTGTAATCTATCTCGTCTTGCAGTACTACAAGTTCTTGTTCTTCGTCTAATTTATTGTTGCAATTGAATAGCAAAACAGGTAAAATTAGAACAATCAATTTTAAATTAAATATATATCTCATAGCTTGTTATTTTATAATTTAACTGAAACACCTAAGCTGTATACTGAAGGTACCGGATAAGTCTGTGTATCTCTTCCGTCAAAACCAACTTCTGGGTTAAAACCGTTGTAACCTTTTGTCCATAAAAATGGTCTATCTGCCGTAAGCGTAAAACGCATTTCTGGAAGTTTATCTTCTTTTAATGTATAAGCTATCTGAATGTTTTGAATTCTGAAGAAATCGCCATCTTGTAAAAAGAATTTGGACAATCTTTGATTCCATAGGTTTCTATAACCTTCAGATGATGGAAATGCATTTGTTGTGCCTTCACCATGCCATCTGTTAATGGCCAACTCAGCGTCTATATTACGTCCTTGGGTTCTGATAACCTCCATTCTGTTTGTGTTTAGAATTTTATTACCACCTTGACCATAGAACGACACATTTAACTCAAGGTTTTTGTAGTTTACACCCAAGCTACCACCATAATAGTGAGTTGGTACAGGAGATCCTAAATATGCTCTATCATTGGCATCTAGAATACCGTCATTATTAATATCTCTATATCTAAAATAGCCTGGCTCTACATTAACACCATCAGATATTGCAGCCTGAGCAACAGGATCTGCTGCAATTTCTGCATCGTTTTGGTATACACCATCAATTTGATATCCATAGAACACATTAATTGGTTGTCCTACAACTAATCTTTGACGTGCTTCAGCAGTTCCTCTATTAATATAAGGCTGACCTTCTAAATCTGTTATCTCGTTGTCTATGGTACTAAAATTACCTGATATAGTGTAACCCCAATTCTCAGAAATATTATCTCTCCATGTTGCTGCTAATTCTATACCTCTATTTCTAACAGCTCCCACATTTTGCAAACTTGTCTCAGTACCTACGATAGGCAATACAGGTATCACTAAGTTATCTGTATTTTTAACAAAATAATCTGCCTCTAGAGATAATCTATTATTAAACATATAAGCGGATAAACCAATGTTTGTCTCTTCTGTAAACTCCCAATCTATATCATCGGCAACTGTTGAAAATTGAAATCCGTTATAGAATGTATCGTTAAATACAGTAGATACAGTTGATGCTGAAATTGGTATACTTGGAGCCACAGCATTGTTACCCAATCTTCCCCATCCTGCTCTCAACTTAAGATAATCTATAAAATCTACATTTTGCATAAATGGTTCTTTAGACACTTCCCAACCTAAACCAAATGCTGGTAAATACACGTATTTCTGCTCATATCTATTACTACCTTCTGCTCTGAATGTAGCGTATGCCAAATATTTATCTTTGTATTTATATTGAGCTCTCCCGAAATAAGAGAAACCATAGAATCTGTTTCCTCCATCATAAGAAGTTCTACTGTCTTCAGCTGTATTAGAAATATACCAAGTCTTGTCATTATTTCTAACAAACGCACCACTCGGATCAAAATTACCACTAGCACCAAAGCTTCTGTAATAATCATCTCTGAATGACATACCTGCCATTAACGTTAAATCGTGTTCACCAAAAACATTAGAATATGTTAAAGTATTGTCCCATATGTAATTTTCTGTAACACCATTATTTCTAGTTATGGATGACTGATCTACAGATCTCTGGTAGTCATCAGTAACATAGTATGGTAATAAAACAATACGTTCGTTTGTACCAAGGTAGTTATAAGATAAATTAGACCTTAAGTTTAAATGATCTGGAATAATTTTAAAATCTGCATAGAAATTAGCTGTTGTTCTTCTACGCTCACCTCTTCTATCAGAGTTATCCATTAATGGGAAAGGGTTCTGAGAACCTCTATATCCTATTTCTCTTGCATCTGAATAAGGTAAAGGGTCTGCATCAGTAAAATTACTATCAAAAACAGGTAAGATTGGTACTGCATAATATGTTAATTGCCAAGCTGAACCCTCATCATCATATTTAACTGCATTACTAAAAAGAACGTTACCTCCAACATTTAGCCAATCATTAGCTTTAGCATCTACACGAGCTCTTAAGTTGAAACGCTCGTAGCTGTTTTTCATATCTAAAATACCTTCTTGAAAAAAGAAGTTTCCTCCCAGTGAATAAGAAATATTCTCTGACCCACCATTAATTTGAAGATCGTAATTTTCAATTTCAGCATCTCTTAACACTTCATCATACCAATCTGTATTAACGTTTGGTATATTAGGATTTACCCTACTTCTACCAAATCTTTGCATAGCTTGTTCTACACTTGAAATTTCTGATGCTGAACCAGATTCCATGGCAAATGTCACAAACTGCTCAGCATTAGCCATCTTCAAGATGTTTTGTGCTCTCTGAACACCATAATATGTTGAAAAAGTAACCTCCGCTTTTTTGTTAAACTTACCACCTTTTGTCGTTATAAGAACAACACCATTAGCAGCCTTAACACCATAAATAGCAGAAGCTGAAGCATCTTTTAAAATTGACACAGATTCTATCTCACTAGAGTTTAAGAAATCTATATTGTCGTAGAACATTCCATCTACAACAAATAATGGAGAAGAATCTCCACTCAATGAATTTGTACCACGAATTAAAATTTGAGGAGTTTCACCTGGCGAACCCAAACTACTGATTTGAACACCAGCAACTTTACCCTGAAAGCCCTGAACCACTTGGGCTGAAGGCGTCTTAGCTAATTCTTCTGGTTTAATCGTTGCGATTGCACTTGTTAAATCTGCCTTTTTCTGTGTACCGTATCCAACAACTACAACTTCATTTAATGACTCTACATCATCTTCTAAAGTTACATTAAGAGTAGTTTGGTTAGTTATAACTATACTTTGCGTCTTAAAACCAATATAGCTAAAACTTAATTTCTGGCCACTTTGTACATTAATGGAATATTTACCGTCAAAATCTGTAGACACTCCCTTTGAAGTACCTTCTACAATTACACTTACACCAGGCAATGGCATACCATCACTTGCTGAAGTTACAACACCACTTACCTCTATTTGTTGACTCCATGAAATTAGAGAGACAAATAAAAGTAATATTAAACTGAATTTAGTTTTCATACATTAACATTTAGATTGAAATAGTTAGTTTTTTCTAAATCTAAAGTTAAAACGTTAACCTTAATTTAACATGTGGACTAATTACATTTTAATTACGCCAATAAATATTAAAGACCTTAAAATGCGCTTAAAATCGGAATTTGACGTAGTTTAAATATAAACGAAAACGTTGTAAAATCTTAAAATTTTAACTAAGTGACGTAGTAATGACGTAGTAAGAAATGTCAAATCGACAACTTTAAGCAGCTATTATTTAATATTCAATAAATAATCCGTCAAAGAAATATCATTTTCTAAACTTAATTTCTTTTTTAGCCTATACCTATGTGTTTCAACACCTCTAACAGAGATATTCATTAAAGGTGCAATTTCTTTATTTGCTAAATTCATTTTGATGTAGGCACAAACTTTTAAATCTTTTGGGGTTAGAGCAGAATGACGTGTTTTTAACTTCGTAAAAAACTCATCGTGTACTTGATTGAAATTTTCTTCGAAAACTTCCCATTCATCTTTATGTTCTATTGAATTATTTAGCTTCTTTACTAATTTCTTATAGGAGTAGTAGTCTTTGAAGCCATCTTTATTTACAGCTAACTCTCGTTTAATATCCTGTAGTACTTCATTTTTCTTAACAAGCGCCATTGCATTATTAGCCAACTGCTTACTCTTTATTTTTAATTCATTTTGCAATGACTCGTTCTTTAATTGTACCAGAGTTTTTTCATTTTCCAAGGTTTTCTCTCGCAATAGCTTATGTTGTTCCCTTTGATACTTTACTCGGATTAATCGCTGCTCCTTTTGTATTTTTCTATGGTGTAAGTAATAGAACAAACCTATAAACCCAAACAATAACACAACATATAATATTAAACCAAATACGCCTTTATACCAAGGTGGACTTACATCTAGTTTTAGTTCTTGTATTATTGATGTATTTCCAGAATCGTCTCGTGTTCTCAATAATATGTCATACACTCCATGGTTAATGTTGTTTAATTCTAGATTTCTTTTATCTATTTTAAACCAGCCTCTATTTAAAGAAGGTATGCTATATTCAAAATAATGATTAGTAGATTTTGAAGATGAAAGTTCTAAATTAATGCTCTCATTGTGTTTTAATTGAATTGTCTTATCATCTTTTATAGTTGATAAATGTATCTTATCTCCATTAATCTTTATCGTCTCTATTTTTGGCTCATAAATAATTATAGAATCTTTAAAGGTTTCGTCTATAAGCATAAATCCATTATCTAAATTTAGAGCAAAAAGAGAATTATCTATTTTAGAGACGTGCTCATAATCTACTATATAACGATTCTTAATTAGTTTGTTATTTATTCTTCTCTCAACGCTATCATTATTAAAATACTTAAACCTTATGACTCCACTTTTATCTTTGAGTACTATTGGACTCATAGATTGTTCTGATATGATATAAGCATCATTACCAAACTTTTCATTTAGGAGCTCAAAAGGAACAATAGAATCTAATATAGGCTCATACTTTTGCCATCCATTATTGGTTTTAAAAACTATATCGTTTTTTAAATTATATACTCTAGGATTATATTCTGAATCTAAACCTTTAATGCCATAATTAGTAACTTTAGTTATTGTATCGTAAGACTTGTTGAAATTAATTTTGTATACTCCTTTGTATGCATGCGCTACCCAAGCAGTATAAGGATTTTCAAACACTAAAAACTTTGAAGGGATAGTAGTATATCCCATATGCTTCGTCTCCCATGCTCCATTGTTTTGCTGAAACTTAACTAAGCCTGCATAAGTTCCCTGCATATACAAATTATCATGCTCTGGCACTTTTTGAATGGTCCATCCACCAGTATAATCAGATATCTTTTTTATTTGGCTTTTATCAACCAAAAAAGTTCCATCGTTATGACCACAAAACAAGTTACCATCAATAATTTTTAAATCCCAAACCTGACCTTGAGATCCATCAATAAAATGTAATTCATTATTCTCATCCAAATAAAACAGTCCTGTATTAGTACCTATATATAATAAACCTTGATACTTAACAATATCGTAAACAGCACCTAGTTTACCAGACATATCATTAAAAAAATAGTTGGTATTCTTTAAATCTATGGTTGCTATTCCGTTATCTAGACCAAGCCATAACTTACTGTTTTCATCTATAAACTGACCTAAAACTGTATTATTTAAAAGACCATTCTCTTTACTGATATGGAATTTTATTTCTCCTTCACCATCAGCTATATATACACCATCTTTTATAGTTCCAAAGACCATATCTCCATTACCCAAGGTAGAATACTTATTTAACTGATGCTGTTTTATCTCATTATTAAAAGCATATCTTGTAGGTCGTAACTTATTAGAAGACAAGTAATAACTTCCTTTTAGAGAGGTCATTATTAAGTATCTATCTTGCTTTTTTTCTATTGAAATTATTTTGGTGTCCCTAAGACTTTCATCATAAAAAAAGGGTGCTAAACTTTTGTTTTCCAGCTTGTATATCCCATTATTTAATGTAGACACAAACAAATCATCATCTACTAAACTCAAAGATATTACTGCCGAACTCGGACGAATTCGTTCTACGTTATTAAAATCATAAACATATATGCTAGAAAACGATCTAAATACAACCTTTTCCTTATAACTTAAAATTTGCCATACTTCCTCATTAGGAGAAATCTCATCCTTTACAAGGTCACTTAATGACTTGTAGATTAAATTCCCATAATCATCCTCTTCCCAATAACCAAACTCTTCAAAAGAACCTGTAAAAATCAAGTTATCATGAGCTAAAACTGATCTTACTGTAGTTTGGTTGGGTAATTGAAATAACTTCCAATCTATGCCATCATACTCAAGTAAACCAATGTTGTTTGCAACGTAAACTTTTCCGTTATCAGCTCTGCATAAATCCCAATTCTGATTACTAGCCTTATATTCAGCTATAGAATAGTTGTAAATATTTGGAGAAAATTGGCCGAAACTAAAAAAAGAAAAGGCCCAAAAAAGAAGTAAAAAAAATATAGATTTCTTCATCAAATAAAATTACACTTTTTATAATGATTTAAAAATAAGGATTTCTATAAAGCTAGAAGCAAAACTCATAACATCCGGAAGATTTTAAAAGTTAGATTATATATCTATTTCTCGCTTACAGTAAGTACATGTAAGTTACTTCGACTATCTTTACTATAAAAATTTGACTAATTAAAAGAAAGACTACAAGATATGCTTACTTGGAAAGACATTATAAATTTTGCTGTGAACGGAACTCCTAACCCAGATAAAAGAGTAGAAAAAACGGAAGCTGAATGGAAAGCACAACTCACACCAGAACAATACAGAATTACCAGACAAAAAGGCACTGAACGACCTCACAGTGGTGCACTTTGTACTACCTATGATGCTGGTAAATACAATTGTGTGTGTTGCAACACTCCGTTATTTGATTCTACCATTAAATTCAGTTCTGGCACTGGTTGGCCAAGTTTTACACAACCTATTAAAGAAAATGTCATCAAATATGAAAAGGACACCTCTTACGGTATGGTTAGAGTTGAAGTAATGTGCAACACTTGCGATGCCCATTTAGGTCACGTATTTCCTGATGGTCCAGAGCCAAGTGGTCTGCGTTACTGCATCAATTCAGAGTCTATGGTTTTAGAAAAAGAAAGTGTAAATGAATAAGAATATTGAAATTGCTACTGTTGGCGGAGGTTGTTTTTGGTGTACCGAAGCTGTCTTTGAAGAAGTTAAAGGTGTTGAAAAAGTGGTTTCTGGTTATATGGGAGGAAACGTTCCAGGAAGACCAACCTATAGAGAAGTATGTTCTGGCTTAACAGGACATGCAGAAGTAGTCCAGGTCACATTTGATGCTAATGTAATTTCGTATCAAGATATCCTTATCATTTTTATGACCACTCACGACCCTACAACTCTAAACCAGCAAGGAGCTGACAGAGGCACACAATACCGCTCAGTGATTTTTTATCATAATGATGACCAAAAAAATACAGCTGAAGTCGTCTTAAATGAATTAGCGGCATATTATAAAAACTCTATTGTAACAGAACTTAGCGAGGCTCAAACATTTTTTGAAGCTGAAAAAGAACATCAGGATTTCTATAAAAACAATCCAGATTATGGTTATTGTACTTTTGTAATAGACCCTAAAATTAAAAAGTTAAGACAATTGCATGCTGATAAGTTGAAGCATACTTAAAATTTGATTATTTATTAATGTAAACCGTTTTTACATTCACAAACTCCAGAATTCCTTCTTTAGAAAGTTCTCTTCCATAACCAGATGCTTTAGTTCCTCCAAATGGTAATCTTGGGTCAGATTTTACAAGTTCGTTAATAAAGAACGCTCCATCTTCAATTTCCCCTATACGCTTTTTAGCCTTTTCTGTATGCTCTGTAAACACCATACTACCAAGACCAAATCTTGAGTTTGAAGCCATCTCATAGGCCTCATCTTCATTTTTAACTTTTATAATTGCAGCCACAGGACCAAAAACTTCTTCCTTAAAAACTGGCATTTCTGTAGTTACATTTTCTAAAATTGTTGGCTCATATAATGCGTGGTCTCGTTTGTTGCCATATACTACTTTTGCCCCTCTATCAAGAGATTTTTTAACCTGTTCCTCAACTTCTTTTGCCAAATCTACAGAAGCCATTGTTGCTATTTCAGTTTTACTATTAGTAGGATTACCTATTATATAAGACTCTACTTTAGATTTAAATTTCGATAAAAATTCATCATAGATGTCCTCTACAACAATAAATCGCTTGGCTGCAATACAACTCTGACCAGCATTTTGCATACGCGCCCAAGACATAGTATCAATATATTTATCTAAGTCTGCATCTTTTAAAACAATACATGCATTATTGCCTCCAAGTTCTAAAACGGCTTTCTTTAGATTTTTGCCAGCAATTTCAGCAATTTTACGACCTGCTCCTTCACTTCCTGTTAGACTTACAGCTTTAACAATATCATTGTTCAATATTGTTTCAATTTGACTATGTGAAACCAATAATGTTTGAAAACACCCTTTAGGAAAACCAGCATCTTCAAATAATTTCTCTATTTCTATAGCACATTGCGTGGTACTGGAAGCGTGTTTTAACAAAGCCGTATTACCTGCCATCAATGTAGGTACAGCAAACCGCATTACTTGCCAAAATGGATAATTCCAAGGCATGATAGCTAAAATGACTCCTAAAGGGTCGTAGCTTATAAAGCTTTCATATGTATCAGCATCTATTAACTGGTCTGCAAGAAAATCATCAGCATTTTTAGCATAAAAATCACAGACCCAAGCACATTTTTCTATTTCGGCAATACCTTGTGTTATAGGTTTTCCCATTTCTTGGGTCATTAATTTAGCATAGGATTCTTTTCGTTGAACTAGTAATTCAGCAACGTTAGAAAGTAATTTAGATCTATCTTTAATTTGAAGTGATTTCCAATTTTGAAATTGCTCTTCAGCTAAATCTAGTTTTTGTTTCAATTCCTTATCAGAAATTAAATTATATGTTTTTATATCTTCTTTTGTGTATGGATTTTTAGTTGTTATTGTGCTCATGTTTTTCTTTTTAAAATAATAGATTTTTTGATTCTTGATATATGAAAACGAACTTTTAATATAACTTTAGTACTTCAAAAAATAAATGTTAATTCCATGGAAAAGACAGTTTCCGAAGCTATTGCCTACAGACGATCAACCAGAGTTTACAAAGATATTCCTATTGATACAGAAAAAGTAAAACAGTGCTTAGTAAATGCATCGTTAGCACCTACAAGTAGTAATCTTCAGCTTTGGGAATTTTACCATATCACCAATAAAAATACTTTAAAAGAAATTGCTGAAGCTTGTTTTAACCAAAGCGCCGCGAAAACCGCGCAACAGTTAGTGATTATTGTTACCAGAAAAGATCTTTGGAAACAACGCGCAAAAGCCAACATTGCTTTTCTGAATAAGGTTTATGACAAAGACGATTTATCTGAGCGTGAATTGAAACGCAAAAAAATGGCAACCAACTATTATAAAAAATTAATTCCAACTATTTATACTGATTTTCTGGGCATTTTGGGTTATCTGAAATACTTTAGCTTTCAAATCGTGGGTTTATTTAAACCTATTTACAGACAAGTAAGACAGAGCGACATGAGAATTGTAGCTCATAAAAGCGCAGGGTTAGCTGCTCAAAATTTTATGACCAGTATGGCAGCTATTGACTATGACACCTGCCCTATGGAAGGTAGCGATACACTGAGAGTAAAACGAATTTTAAACTTGCCTCGTGGCGCAGAAATCAATATGATTATTGGTTGTGGCATTAGAGACGAAAAAGGTATCTATAGCCCACGTTTTAGAGTTCCGTTTGAGGATGTTTATTTCGAAATATAACTACTTATTAAAATTATCTAAACCAGTTTTAAGCCAATTGTAATAAACATCTTCATCTGGTGTATTTCCTCTTGGAGGATTTAACAAGCCCATATTATGATCTAACAACACATAATACGGCTGAGAGTTATTTTGGAAATTGATGGTTTGTAGGGTTCCCCATTTATCACCAATGGTTTCAATATCTTTTACAGTTCCGTTGGTTCTTAAATATTGAAATTGCTCTTCTTTTGGCAACGCTTCTCTATCATCAACATAAAGTGATACGATAACATAATCATTAACTAAAATTTCATTTACATTATCATCTGTCCAAACCTGCTCTTCCATTTTTCTACAATTCACACATGCCCAACCTGTAAAATCTAACATAATAGGTTTGTTCAATGTTTTAGCCAAGGCAATACCTTCTTCTAAAGATTTTGTTATTGTAAACTCTTCTGGCTTATCATAAATACTGTAAGTTAATGGAGGTGGAAAACCACTCAAAAGCTTCAAATTAGCCCATTTTGTATTCGTTAATCCTGGTATTAAATAAATAACAAAAGCTATTACTAAAATGGCCGTTGTAATTCTTCCTTTACCAAGTTTCTGCAAAGGACCATCGTGAGGAAATTTAATTTTTCCAAATAAATATAAAGCCAAGCCAATACCAATGATTATCCATATACCAATAAATATTTCACGCTTTAAAAGTCCCCAATGCTCTACTAAATCAGAATTAGAAAGAAACTTTAATGCTAGTGCCAACTCTACAAACCCTAAAACTACTTTTACCGTATTTAACCATCCACCAGACTTTGGCAAGGAATTTAACCACTTTGGAAACATGGCGAATAACGTAAACGGAAGTGCTAGAGCAAAACCAAAACCTCCCATTCCCATACTCAACTGCATAGCACTTGCATCTGATGCCATAGTACTACCCAATAAACCTCCTAAGATTGGACCTGTACAAGAAAAAGAGACTATTGCTAAGGTTAAAGCCATAAAAAAGATGCCAACAAAACCTCCAATTTTATTGGCTCTATCATCCATAGCCGCACTCCAAGATTGTGGTAGTGTTAATTCAAAATAACCAAAGAATGAAAAAGAAAAAACCACAAAAATTACGAAGAAAATAATGTTTAGTGTAACGTTGGTTGATATTGTATTTAAGATCCCTGAATCTAAAGAATCCATGATATGAAACGGCACACTAAGTAACACGTAAATTAAAAAAATGAAAACTCCATAGAGTATTGAATTGAACAACCCTTTTTTAGAATCTGTAGAACTCTTGGTAAAAAAAGATACAGTCAATGGAATCATTGGAAACACGCAAGGTGTGAGTAATGCAATAAGCCCACCTAAAAAACCAAGTAAGAATACCGTAAAATAACTTTTGCCCTCAACAGCTTGCGACTCATATTTATCCCAACCTGTTACATTAAGGTTTAACTCTTCTGATAGCTGCTTACTTTGTTCGTCTATTTCAACTTTTTCTTTAGCTATTTTAGAACCATCTAAGGCTGTATTTAGCTCAAAATTTTCTGGCTGTAAGCATTTTTCAGCATCACATGCTTGAAAAAAAACTTCAGCCTTTATAACTTCTATATTTGGATTTAATACTTTTATTCGTTGCGTAAAGATTGCTTGGTTTTCAAAGTAATTCACTTCCATACCAAAAGCCTCTTCAAAAATTCTTATAGATTCTGATTCTTGAATCTCTCCAATGAGTTCATAGTTGTTTTCCTTGTCTAGAAAAGTAAATTCTGTAGCAATAGGACCTAAACCATCAGGATCTGCAGGAACAATAGAATAAAAATGCCAATGTTCATCTATAGACGCTGTATAGATAAGCTCATATTCTTCATTTGATAATTTTTTAATTGAAGATTCCCATTTTACAGGATCTAGTTCCTGAGAAAATATATTGAACGAGAAAAATAAGGATAGTAGGCTAAATAGAAGGACTTTTTTTGCTGTCATAAATAAAGCATTAATACGCAAATGTAATCTATGCGATTTTATTATTTCTTAAGAGTCGTCTAATTTATAAAAACCTTAAGAATTATGACAGAGGAATAAAAAAAACCGAACGATTGTTCGGTTTTAAATTTTATGACTTTACTTCAATTTTTAGTTTATCTGAATGTTTCCATTTAGAAATTCCACCTTCTAAATCGTATATCTTCTGAAAGCCAGCATCTTCGAGCTTTTTGGCACACTTGGCACTTCTGGTTCCGCCTTTACAGTATAGGATTACAGGTTTTGCCTTATCTAATTTAGCAATATCTTCTTCAAAAGTAGGAGAATTATAATCTATATTTTGAGAATTGGCAATTCGTTCTTCTTCATATTCTTTTGGCGTACGAACATCTACTAATTGTACATCTTCTAACTCAAGAATAGATTGCATTTCTTCTGCCGTTACAAGTTTAACACTTGTATCTTCTATTTTATTGTCTAGGCAGCTTGTTGCTATACTAATAGCAATTAGTAAACCACTAATTATGAATAATCTTTTCATAAGTAACAGTAATTTAGGTTAATTTTATTTTACTCTTTAAAGGCAACTTCTCCTTGCCACTCACTAAAACCACCAACTAAATTGTAAGTGTTTTTAAAACCTAACTGATTCATGACGTTACATGCCTGAGCACTTCTACCGCCAGATCTACAATACACATAATAATTTTTAGTTTTATCCAAGGCATCGACTTCATAAATAAAACCTTGTCCTTTATAGATATCTATATGAATAGCATTTGGGATAATACCCTCATTAACTTCTCCTTGTGTTCTAACATCTAAAACAACAGAATTATTGTCTTCTTCTAGTTGTTTAACCCAATCTTTCTGTAATAAATCCACTTTTTGCAATTACTTTTTAGTAGGCAAATTTAACTTTTCCTTATGATATAGACGTAAAAAAATCCGAAGTGTTACAACTTCGGATTTAATTTTAACATTTTTATTTTCTTAAAGTACTCTATTGTGGCTAAACTTTTATAGTACAACCTATTGCACGCGTTTCTTTAACTTCAATTTCTTTTCCTTTTAATAAGGCATCCACAGCGTTTTCTACATACTTAGTTTTTACTGCGTTTGCATCTTTATAATTATCATCTATAGCACCTATATACTTTACAACATTTCCTTTTTTCGTTTTCTCCAAAAGATATACATGTGGTGTTTTTGTAGCACCATATTGAGGGTATATTTTTTGACCTTTATCCATTAAATAAGGAAACGTAAAACCTTTTGCTTTAGCCCTAGCTTTCATGGCTTCCATATTATCACCAGGTTTTACATCTGTATTGTTTGGCATAATTGCAATTACAGGGTAGCCCTTATCGGCATACTTTTTATTTAATGCTTCTACTCTATCTTCATAAGCCACAGCATACGGACAAGTATTACAAGTAAACACAACAATAAACCCTTTTGCTTCTTTATAATCTGATAAAGACACCATTTTACCATCAATGTTTTCTAGACTAAAATCGGTAGCAAGATCTCCAATTTTATAACCACCTTCATCTGTGGTTTCTGTAAAAGCAGATAATGCTACTGTCAACACCATTACTGCGAATAATTTTAAAGTATTCATAAGGTTATTATTTTAAAAATTGTTTTAATTCGGCTTCTAATTCTTCTTTAGTAAACGACCTTTCGTAGAATTGTCGTTTTTCTTTATTATAAATGATTGTTGCTGGTAATGCACCAGACCAATCTTTGTTAATAGCAGGTATCCATCGGTTTTGGTCTACATCATCAAAGGCTACTACTTCCGATTGTAAATTATGCTTTTTAATAAATGGCTTTAACTTAGTATCATAATTTTTTGGGAAATCTAAACTCACCAACAAAACCTCAACGTTATTGTTTTTATACTTTTCATTAATTTCCTCAAAATACGGTAACTCTTTTACACAAGGAGCACACCATGTTGCCCAAAAGTTAACCACGTGAACTTTATCATCTTGCATATTGATTAATGGCTCCAAACCATCATAGTCATATATCTTTAAATCAAAATCTAATACACTCTTAGCTTCTTTCTCTTTATTTAGAGTTAACTCAGATGCATTTATTTCTTTAGTTTCTTCAGTATTGTCCTTACAAGAACAGATAACCAATAAACATAAAAATAGTATTCGCTTCATGACATAAATTTATTAATAGAAACACACACAATTGAATAATTAACAAAAAATTAATTGTGAAGTAAAAATAATATCATACATTTGTATATACAATTGTTGTATATGAAAGATATAACTGAAATATTAAAAACAAAGACCAGCTTACCATTAGCCAAGAAGACCGTTTTAAATGTGTCTTTTGCAAGTAATCATTTTAAGGATGGCATCCTGTCTGTTTTAAAACCTCATGATATATCTATAGAACAATTCAACGTTTTAAGAATTTTGCGAGGAAAGAACGGTGAACCTTCTAACTTAAAAGATATTCAAGACAGAATGATTAGTAAAATGAGTAATACCACTCGCCTAGTTGACAAACTCATCCTTAAGAATTTGGTTGAGCGTTTCACATGTGAGAAAAACAGAAGAAAAGTTGATATCTACATAACCGACGGAGGTCTTAAATTACTTGAACTAGTTGATCCAATTATTGAAGAAAAAGAAAACGAATTAACCAACAATTTAAGTAAGAAAGAGTTAAAAACATTGAACCTTTTGCTCACAAAAATGAGAGGTTAAAAAATTTTAAAACAACATTTGTATATACAACTTAAGTACTAACAACAAAATAATTTTTACATGAATAAGATTATAGAAAACTTAAAATGGCGCTATGCCACAAAGAAATTCGATAGTTCTAAAACAATATCTACTGAAGATTTTGAAACGCTCAAAAAAGCTATGCAATTAACAGCATCTTCTTACGGATTACAACCTTACAAAATCTTAAATATAGTAGACAAAGAAACGCGTACAAAGTTACGTGCTGCATCGTGGAATCAATCACAAATAGAAGATGCATCACACATGATAGTACTTGCTAATATGACCGATTTCGGAGATGAATTAGTTGACAACTATTTTGAAAACGTTATTGATACCAGAAATCTGAATAAAGAAGATGTAGCAGATTATGCAAATACCATAAAATCTACAATTGGCCAACTTAGCCAAGAACAAAAAGCTGTATGGACAGCAAAACAAGCTTATATAGTAGTGGGTAACTTATTATCTGCCGCCGCACAATTAAGAATAGATGCCTGTCCTATGGAAGGCTTTCAAAGCGAAGAATACAACAAAATTCTTGATCTAAATTCTAAAAATCTTAATGCTGCAGTAGTTGTTACTCTTGGCTATAGATCTGAAGAAGATGGTACTCAACACTATAAAAAAGTAAGAAAATCAGAAAATCAATTATTTACAAACATTTAAAACTTAAAAACAAACAATTACAATGAAAAACAAAAATTCACAAATCGCTATGCTATTTATCTTAGCATTCTCTTTTATGTCATTTACAGTGCTAAAAGACAAAAAAGTAGATGTATCATCAAGTAAAGTAACATGGAAAGGCTACAAAGTTGGTGGTGAGCACGAAGGAACAATTAAACTAAAAGAAGGTTCTTTATCTTTTAATGATGATACTTTAGAAGGTGGTTCTTTTACTATTGATATGACTTCTATAAATACCACAGATTTAACAGGAGATTATAAAGACAAATTAGATGGTCATTTAAAATCTGATGATTTCTTTGGTGTAGATGAATATCCAACAGCGACTTTAAAAATCACTTCAGTAAGCGGTAAAAATGGTAAATACAATGTTAAAGGAGACATTACCATAAAAGGTATAACAGAATCAATTTCTTTTCCTATGACAGTTACTGAAAATTCTGCAACTGCTAGTTTAAAAATAGACAGAACAAAGCACAAAATCACATATAAATCACCTTCGTTATTAGAAACTTTAAAAGATAAAGCTATCTATGACGAATTTGATATTAATGTAGAATTAAAATTTTAATTCCCTAAGGGTTAATAGCAATCCATTTTTTCAAGATTCTTGTTCAAGTATATAATTTATATGAAGACAAGAATCTTTTTTGTTTTATAGTTTGAAATAAAAATTTTCATTTCTATATTTGACTCACAGATGAAAACAATAACAAATCATACTTGGTGGTGGAATTTTGCAAACTCATGTTCGTGAAAGAAACCTTGTATGTTATATTATAGAAAAAGGCTTGTCATTCACGACAAGCCTTTTTTAATTTTAAATCATAAATGAAAACATTCAGTTTATACACACATTACAAAAAAATACTTGCAGATACTATTACTCCTGTGAGCATTTATCTTAAAATAAGAGATAAATTTCCTAATAGCATTTTATTAGAGAGTAGTGACTATCATGCCAATGACAATAGTTTTTCTTATATCTGTTGTAATCCTATTGCTTCCATTAAGGTTAAGGACGGTTTAATTTCCCAAACTTATCCAGACGGAAGCTCTAAAAACAACTTTGCAGAATCTATATGTGTGGTAGAAGAAATCAACAAATTCACAAGACGATTTAAAGTAGATTCTAATGAAGACTTCAAATTTATAAATAATGGCATCTTTGGCTATACCGCTTACGACGCAGTAAAGTATTTTGAGGACATTGAGATTTCTAAAAAAGAAAAATCTATTGATATTCCAGACATTTATTATGCTGTATATCAAAACATCATCGCCATTAACCATTTTAAAAACGAGGCTTACATTTTTGCGCATTGTTTTGATACTGATAACAACATTGATGAGATACATCAAATTATACAAACAAGGCAATATGCCTCTTATAACTTCAATGAAAAAGGTGACATTCAATCTAACCTCACAGATGAAGAATATAAACAACATGTAGAGCTCGCTAAAAAACATTGTGCCAGAGGTGATGTGTTTCAGCTAGTATTGTCTAAGCAGTTCTCACAAGAATTTAGTGGAGATGAATTTAATGTATACAGAGCATTAAGAAGTATTAACCCTTCCCCTTACCTATTTTATTTTGATTACGGAAGTTTTAAAATCTTCGGAAGTTCGCCAGAAGCACAACTCATCGTTAAAGAAGGTAAAGCAGAAATTCATCCTATTGCAGGCACATTTAAACGAACAGGAAATGACCTTAAGGATGCAGAAATAGCTGAAAAGCTAATTAACGACGACAAAGAAAACAGCGAGCATGTAATGCTGGTTGACCTAGCCAGAAACGATCTTAGTAGACATGGCTCTAACGTTACAGTAGAAAACTATAGAGAGGTGCAATTCTTTTCGCATGTAATTCACTTAGTAAGTAAAGTAACAGGGACGAAACATAAAGGAGCTGATACTATGCAAATCGTGGCAGATACCTTTCCTGCAGGAACATTAAGCGGTGCACCAAAACATATGGCCATGCAACTCATAGAAAAATATGAAAAAACAAGCCGTAGTTTTTATGGAGGTGCTATAGGCTTTATGGATTTTGAAGGCAATTTTAACCATGCCATTATGATTAGGACATTTTTAAGTAAAAATCACAAACTATTCTGGCAAGCAGGTGCAGGATTGGTCGCAAAATCTAGCCCAGAAAACGAACTACAGGAAGTCTATAATAAGTTAGGTGCTTTAACAAAAGCTATTGAACTTGCTAAAGAAATTTAATATGAAAAAGGTTTTAGTAATCGACAATTACGATAGTTTCACTTACAATTTAGTTCATTATTTAGAAGACTTGAATTGTGAAGTCACTGTAAAACGAAATGATAAATTAACACTTGAAGAAGTAGATGCTTTTGATAAAATAGTGCTCTCACCAGGTCCTGGAATACCAGACGAAGCCGGACTTCTAAAGGAGATTATTGCTAAGTACGCACCAACAAAAAGTATACTTGGTGTTTGCTTAGGACAACAAGCTATTGGAGAAGTGTTTGGTGGCACATTAGAAAATCTAGATACAGTTTATCATGGTGTTGCAACACATGTAACGCTTTCTGTTGATGATGAGTCATTATTTAAAGGTATAGATAAAACCTTTGAAGTTGGCAGATACCACTCTTGGGTAGTGAGTAACAATTTACCAGAGTTATTAGAGGCTACTTCATTTGATACTAATGGGCAGATTATGTCATTAAGACACAAAGTCTATGATGTTAAGGGTGTACAATATCATCCTGAATCTGTATTAACACCAGATGGGAAAAAGATTTTAGAAAACTGGGTGAATAATTAGACTTTAGACACTAGAAAATAGACTTTAGATATGAATAACTATAAAGAATTGAAAGTTTGGCAAAAATCTATGGAACTGGTTGAACTAGTCTACAAGTTAACCTCATTGTTTCCAAAAGAAGAAAAATATGGATTAATTAGCCAGATACAAAGAAGTGCAGTCTCAATTCCTTCAAATATAGCTGAAGGTGCTGGTAGAAATTCAAATAAAGAGTTCAAACATTTTATTAGTATAGCTAATGGGTCTTCAAATGAATTAAGCACACAATTACATTTAAGTATTCGTATAGGATACATCAATGAAAATGAAGTAACGGAAATTTTCAAACTACTAACTGAAATTCAGAAAATTAACTATACGTTAATTAAAAAGTTCTCAAATCTATAGTCTTACATCTCAAATCTAACACATGAAAGAAATTTTAAACAGACTAATAAATCAAGAAAGCATCTCAGCAGAAGAAGCCAAGAGGGTTTTAGTAAATATCTCAAATGGTGTATACAACAAAAGCCAGATCGCTTCTTTTTTAACCGTTTACATGATGCGAAGTATTACTACAGAAGAACTTCGTGGTTTTAGAGATGCCTTATTAGAACTTTGTATTCCTGTTGAATTAGATGGCTACAATACTATTGATTTATGTGGCACAGGCGGTGATGGCAAAAATACGTTTAACATATCAACCCTATCCTCGTTTGTCACTGCTGGTGCTGGAGTACATGTAACAAAACATGGTAATTATGGCGTTTCATCTGCATCAGGCTCTTCTAACGTTATGGAGCATTTAGGTATAAAATTTTCTAATGAAATTGATTTTTTAAAACGCAGTTTAGACAAAGCTGGAATTTGTGTTTTGCACGCACCTCTTTTTCATCCTGCCATGAAAAATGTGGCACCAATACGTAAGGAGCTTGGTGTAAAAACCTTTTTCAACATGCTGGGTCCAATGGTAAACCCAGCATTTCCAAAAAATCAGATGGTTGGTGTGTTTAATTTAGAATTACTCAGACTATACGGTTATTTATATCAAGAAACTAATAAAAATTATGCTATAGTACATGCTTTGGACGGTTATGATGAAATATCGCTAACGGGAAAAACCAAAACAATCACCAATACTTCCGAAACCTTATTTGAAGCTCATGATATTGGTCTAAATCAAATAGATGCTTCTGATATTTATGGTGGAACTACTGTAAAAGAAGCAGCTAAAATTTTCAAAAAGATTATTAACGGAAAGGGAACCGAAGCCCAAAATAGCGTGGTCTGCGCCAATGCTGGTCTGGCCATAGCAACGGTAAAACAGATTTCGCACCAAGAAGGTATTGCAATGGCTGATGAATCCTTAAAAAGTGGTCTTGCAAAATCTAGTCTAGAAAAATTAATAGAACTTAGTAAATGAACATCCTAGATAAAATAGTAATTGACAAACGCAAAGAAGTTGCACTTCGAAAAAGTCTAATTCCTTTAAAACAATTGGAAACTTCAGTGCTTTTTGAAAGATCAACAATTTCACTTTCACAAAGTTTAAAAAACAGTACTTCTGGCATTATAGCAGAACACAAGAGACGTTCTCCTTCAAAAGCTGTTATAAATCAAAGTTTAAATGTGCAAGACGTCTCTAAAGGTTACAAAGATGCTGGTGTTTGTGGTATGTCTGTACTAACAGATGGTAAATATTTTGGTGGATCTTTAGACGACTTACTTATTGCAAGAGCCAGTTGCAATTTGCCATTATTACGAAAAGAATTTATCATAGATACCTACCAAATTGTAGAAGCTAAGGCTTATGGTGCAGATGTGATTTTGTTGATTGCTGCAATCCTAACTAAAGAAGAAATAAAACAATTTTCGGAATTAGCGAAAAGCTTAGATTTAGATGTTTTACTCGAAGTACATAATTTAGACGAACTTCAAAAATCCATCATACCAACGATTGATATGCTTGGTGTGAATAACCGAAATTTAAAAACTTTTGAAGTAAGCTTAGAAACGTCAAAAGCATTGAGTAATCACATTCCGAATGATTTCGTAAAAGTTTCAGAAAGTGGAATAAGCTCTGTTGATGCCATAAAAGAATTACAGCCTTATGGATACAAAGGCTTTTTAATTGGTGAGAATTTCATGAAGACTGATAATCCAGGTCTTAGCGCAACAGAATTCATTAATACTCTAAACCAATGAAACTTAAAATCTGTGGAATGAAATATAACACGTCCGAAGTTGCAGCATTGCAACCAGACTATCTTGGCTTTATATTTTATGATAAATCACCTCGTAATTTTGAAGGTGTCATTCCAGAGTTACCAAATACCATCAAAAAAGTTGGTGTTTTTGTAGATGAGACAGTTGACGTTATTATTCAGATAATTAAAAAATTTGGACTTGATGCAATTCAGTTGCATGGTAATGAATCACCGGACTATTGCAAAGAATTAAAAAACCATTGTCATGCTGAACTTGATTCAGCATCTCAATATGAGATCATCAAAGTCTTCAGCATCAAAGACGAATTCGACTTTAGTCAACTGCAACCTTATGAAGATGTGGTAGATTATTTTCTATTCGATACTAAAGGAAAATTACCTGGCGGAAACGGTTACACCTTCAATTGGGACGTGTTAAAAGAGTATCCATCAACAAAACCTTACTTTTTAAGTGGAGGCATTGGATTAGAGGAAATAGACAATGTGATGTCTTTCTTGCAAAGGGAGGAATCTAAATATTGCTATGCTATAGATATCAATAGCAAATTTGAAATTAAGCCTGGGTTAAAGGCTATTGAAAAATTAGAAGAATTTATAACCAATTTGTCATTCCGCACTTGATACGGAATCCATAATTAAAACTTTAAGATTCCTGCCTTCGCAGGAATAAGACTATGAAAAACACATATAACATCAACGACAAAGGTTACTACGGTGAATTTGGTGGCGCATATATTCCTGAAATGCTTTACCCTAATGTAGAAGAATTACGTCAAAACTATCTGAAAGTAATGGCAGAATCGTCTTTTCAAGAAGAGTTCAATCAATTGCTTAAGGATTATGTTGGTCGTCCTTCTCCACTCTATTTTGCCAAGCGCCTTTCAGAAAAGTACAATACCAAAGTATATTTAAAACGTGAAGACCTCAATCATACTGGTGCACATAAGGTCAATAACACCATTGGCCAAATCCTTATGGCAAAACGCTTAGGCAAAACCAGAATCATCGCCGAGACTGGCGCTGGACAACATGGAGTCGCTACAGCTACGGTATGTGCATTAATGGGACTAGACTGCATCGTATACATGGGTGAAATCGATATTGCCAGACAAGCACCAAACGTTGCTCGTATGAAAATGTTGGGAGCAGAAGTGAGACCTGCATTATCAGGTAGCAGAACCTTAAAAGATGCCACCAACGAAGCGATTAGAGATTGGATTAACAATCCAGTCGATACACATTACATTATTGGCTCAGCTATTGGACCTCATCCATATCCTGATATGGTAACACGATTTCAATCTGTAATTTCAGAAGAAATAAAATGGCAGCTGAAAGAAAAAGAAGGTAAAGAAAACCCAGATTATGTGGTTGCTTGTATTGGTGGTGGTAGCAATGCAGCTGGAACATATTATCACTTTTTAGATGATGAAAACGTTGGTATTATTGCTGTAGAAGCTGCAGGTAAAGGCATTCATTCTGGAGAAAGCGCAGCAACTTCTGCATTAGGAAAAGAAGGTATTATTCATGGTTGTAAAACCTTGTTAATGCAAACTGACGATGGTCAAATCACAGAACCATACTCTATTTCTGCAGGTTTAGATTATCCTGGTGTTGGTCCATTACATTCGCATTTATACAAATCTGGTCGTGGTGAATTTTACTCTGCAACAGATGATGAAGCTATGAAAGCCGGATTAGAATTAACCAAATTGGAAGGTATTATTCCTGCAATAGAAAGTTCTCATGCTTTGGCTGTTTTTAAACATAAAACATTTCAACCAGATGATATTGTTGTCATCAGCTTATCTGGTCGTGGTGATAAGGATTTACAGAATTATATTGATTATTTCAAGCTTTAAAAGACGCTAGATGTGAGAAAAGAAACATAAGACTTTAAATAAATGTCTAATATCTATATTCTCATATCTCATTTCTATAAAATTATGAACAGAATAAACCAAAAACTAAACGAAGATAAAAAGCTATTGTCCATATACTTTACAGCAGGATACCCAAATATAGATGACACGGTTTCTATTATTCAGAATTTAGAACAAAGTGGTGTGGACATGATTGAAATCGGTCTACCGTTTAGCGATCCACTTGCGGATGGACCAACCATTCAAGCCAGTTCAACCGCTGCACTAAAAAATGGAATGACAACAGAAAAACTATTCGAACAGCTTAAGGATATTCGAAAGTCAGTTTCAATACCGTTAATCATTATGGGTTATTTTAATCCTGTGTTACAATATGGTGTTGAGGCCTTTTGCAAAAAATGTCAAGAGATCGGTATCGATGGACTAATACTTCCAGATTTACCTGCTGATGTTTATGATGAAGACTACAAAGCTATATTCGAAAAATATGGACTTATCAATGTGTTTTTAATCACGCCTCAAACTTCGGATGAACGTATTAGATATATCGATTCTATTTCAAACGGATTCATTTACATGGTGAGTTCGGCGAGTACAACTGGTGCACAATCTGGCTTTGGAGAAGAACAAACCAATTATTTTGAACGTATTTCTAAAATGAACTTGAACAATCCTCAAATTGTTGGGTTTGGTATTTCAAACAACGACACCTTTACCCAAGCTTCAACTCATACGAAAGGAGCTATTATTGGTAGTGCGTTTATTAAATATATTTCTGAAAACGGGATAAACGAATTAAACAACTTTGTTAACCCAATACTTTTTAAGAATTAATAGTTTTTAACAATTAAAACTTAGATTTTAAGATGCTTTTGAGACATTAAACCCCTTAATTCCTTATATTAAAGAGAACACAAAAAACAAATGAATTATGGGCATTATAGCAGATAAGAGAAAGTTTAAACCAACTAAAAGACAAAGTAATCCAACAAATCCCACTGGTAATGTGAATCAGTCTACAAATGAATTTGACATTGATGAAAATACCATTAAGGATCAACAGAAGAAAAAATAAGTATTAAACAATAAAATAAGAAAGCCTGTTCATATATTTGAACAGGCTTTTTAATATGAAAAAATTAATAAACGACTGGAAACTTGTTATTCTACTATGTTTAACTCTTGGTTTAGCACCATTTTTTCCCGAACCACATATTGTTGGAAAAGTAAGATGGCTTGCAGGAGGTGCTGTTGGCATGTCTTCAATGGATTACTTTGATGTACTTTTGCATGGATTTCCATTTTTATTGTTAGTTCGACTAATAATCTTAAAAATTATTCCTGCTAAAAAAGAATCAAATTAAAAGTATGCCTTTAAACATTGTCCTTATAGAACCTGAAATACCTAACAACACAGGTAATATTGGTCGATTAGCTTTGGCTACAGGATCTCGATTACACTTGGTAAAACCTTTTGGTTTTGAAATTGATGACAAACGCCTAAAACGTGCTGGACTTGATTATTGGCAGTATCTTGAAGTCATTTATTACGAAAGCAAAGAGGAATTCTTTACTAAAAACACAGATAAGAAAATGGCTTTTTTAAGCAGTCATGGTACTAAATCGCATTGGGATATAGAGTTTGAAGACGATATGTTTCTTGTTTTTGGTAAAGAATCTGTTGGCTTACCAAAACCTCTAATTGAAGAACGAAAAGAAGACCTTTTCAAAATACCAATGTATAGTAAGAATATTAGAAGTCTTAATCTTGCCAATGCTGTAAGCATTATTTTATATGAAGGTTTACGGCAACTTCGTTAAAAATATCACAAAATAAACATTCTAATTAAACGCTTTTCAAACTATGAAGTCATAGAGGTGTTCATTAATTAAAACACATAAATTATGATTTCAAAAACATTAAAATTAAGCGTATTGGTTATTGCTATTTGTGCTGTATCCTTTGTAGATGCTCAAGAAAGAAAACGTAAACAGAGACCTAGCTCTGAAGAATTATTTAAAAAACTAGACACAAATGATGATGGAGCATTATCATTAGAAGAATTTAAAGATCAGCGTCAACGAAAGGAGGTTAAAGAAGAAACAATTGGCGAACACTTTAAAGAATTAGACACAAATTCTAATGGTTCATTATCCTTAGAAGAGTTTATTGCCAGAAAAGAGTTAATGAAGCAAAAACGTATTGAAGATCGTTTTTCAGAAATGGATAAAGATGGCAACGGAACTGTAGATTTAGAAGAATATAAAGCCTTTGTCGAAAATCACAGAAAAGAAAGACCAAAGCGTAAACCTGGTAAAAATTGATTGATTGATTGATTGATTGATTGATTTGATAGAAAATCCTCTTGCTTAGGCAAGGGGATTTTTTTATGACTACTTAAAAAACTCAGAATACTGCATCACCCTAAAATCAAAGGTATTAAAATCTGGGTTTTTCGCTTTTAGTTGTCTATAAAGTGGCAATCTACTAATGGATATGTTTGCAGCTCCAGAAGCTGAAGTTAGAGAAACGGTTTTAATAGTTCTTTCATTCTCTTTATGAAATCCTGAAACGGGTTCAGGATGACTTAGAGTAAATTTATGAATTCTCGGTACTTCGTTAGTTACCATTTCCAATTTACGATTGTAATCTTTAAGATGTTTACGAAAGAAATATTCTGGTCCATTTTTGCTATTTCCACCTGTAAATAAAATGGTTTTAATGTTTGGGTATTCTTTTAAATAACCAACTATATCTCTTAATTTCACATTACTCATTCCAAGATCTGAAGCATCAATTTTTTCGCGATCACATGAGGCTACAATATCGCAAACTCCTATTTTGTTTTTAATCAGAAACTGCTTTCGCTGTTCTATGGCTTCTTCAGAGTTGTCGTACCTAAAATTGAGATTATGAATCTTATCTATAAATAACCACAATGAATTGTAATAACTCCCGTAACAAAAATCAACATCTTGCTCTAATAATTCACCTGTAGAAAATCTTGGAGGTGGCAAAGTGCCTACAATTAGTTTTTCCGTATTATCTTTTATAAATGGTGGATATGGATGCTCGTGAAGAAACACTATCTCGTAAACACCAACTCTTTTTCAGAAGACAATTCTTCGCTAAAACCATAGTTTTCATAATTAAAACCTTTGACATCCTCTAGCGTTTTAGCATCTGTATCTATGATGTACCTTGTCATTAATCCACGTGCTAACTTTGCAAAAATGGCTATAGTCTTATACTTCCCATCTTTAAATTCTTTAAAGTTAACATCTATAACTGGTACTTTTAAAACTTTGGTATCTATGGCTTTGAAGTATTCATTACTCGCAAGATTTAAAAATAATTCATCCTCTTCTAGTTCATCATTTAAAGCTTGAGTGACTTTTCTCTTCCAGAATTCGTAAAGGTTTTTGTTTTTACCAACTGGCATTTTGGTACCCATTTCCAATCGGTAAGGTTGAATTAAATCTAAAGGTTTTAAAATTCCATATAAACCAGAAATTATACGAACCGTATCTTGAACTTTATCTAACTTTTTGGTGTCAATAGTATAGGCATCAAGTCCTCTGTACACATCACCATTAAAAGCGTAAATGGCCTGTCTGGCATTGTCCTTAGTAAATGGCAATTCCCACTCTTGATTACGCTCGTAATTCAGCTGTCCTAAATTATCAGAAATATGCATTAACTTAGATAAGCTCTTTGCTGATTTCTTTTTCAGTAATTTATTTAAGCGTTCTGCTTCTGCTAAAAAGCAACCTTCTGTAGTTTTGGTTGTTGGTAATTTGCTTTCAAAATCTAATGACTTCGCTGGTGACAATACAAGTTTCATAGTTCATTTTTTTATTCAATTCAAATTTACGAACTTGAAAGTATTTCTAAAAAGCCAGTCTAAAAATAATCGCAATAGTACTATTAATTATCTTGATGCTTGGCATAGCCTCTCCACTTCTCTATACATTGTTGCATATCTTCTGGAATATCGGTTGAAAAACTTAACCACTTACCAGTTGTTGGATGTTCAAAGCCCAAAGTTTTAGCATGTAGTGCTTGTCTTGGCAATACCTTAAATGCATTTTCTACAAACTGCTTATACTTGGTAAAGGTTGTGCCTTTCAAGATTTTTTCACCACCATAGCGCTCGTCGTTAAAAAGAGTGTGACCTATATGCTTCATATGCACACGGATTTGGTGTGTGCGACCTGTTTCGAGCTTACAGCTTACTAAAGTTACATAGCCTAAGCGTTCTAAAACTTTGTAATGGGTTACTGCCGGTTTGCCTTTATAGGCTTCATCACCTTCATAAACAGTATTCTGTAATCTGTTTTTAGGATGGCGACCAATATTACCTTCAACTGTTCCACCTTCTTCTTCCATATTTCCCCAGACTATAGCCACGTATTCGCGTTCACTGGTTTTTTCAGCAAACTGGTTAGACAAATGCGCCATAGCTTGTTCAGTTTTCGCTACAACTAAAAGTCCGCTCGTATCTTTATCAATACGATGTACCAAACCGGGACGATTACTCGAATTGTTTGGTAAGTTTTCAAAATGATAAATTAATCCATTGATTAAAGTTCCGGAATAGTTACCATGACCTGGATGCACCACCATACCTGCTGGTTTGTTTACCACAAGTAAATCATCGTCTTCATAAACAATATCGATAGGAATATCTTCTGCAACTAATAAGTACTCGTGCGGTGGATGCTCAAATTTTACAGTAATATGATCGTTGGGTTTTACCTTGTAATTAGATTTTACAGGAGTACCGTTCACAAAAATAGAACCGTCTTTTGCAGCCTGTTGAATTTTGTTTCGCGTCGCATTTTCAACAAAATTCATTAAATATTTATCAATACGAAGAGGTTGCTGTCCTTTTTCTACTTTAAAAGCGTAATGCTCATAAAGTTCATCTTCCTCCTCAGACATATCTACAATATCTGCCATACTAATTAACGATTTCCGTTTCCTAAAACTACATCTATCTTAGATGTTAGCGGTAACATTGTTCCAGGCTCAAGAGTTTTGCCTTTGTGTTTTAGCCCTAATACAACGTCTTTACCAATGTTATCTATATAAGTAATTTCGCCAATTTTAAATTCTAAGGCTTCCAATTGTGGTTTAGCTTGCCTAAAAGTACGTTTTAAGACATTTGGTACTTCAACTTTGCGGTAACCAGAAGGATTGAGGATGAGATAAATTTTTCTATTTTCTTTTACCTGAGCACCTGCAACTGGGTTTTGTTCTATAACAGAATATTTGGGATAGTTAGGATTATAGTTTGCAGAATCCTGAATCTCCATTCTTAAGTCGTTATCGTTGAGTTCTATCTCTACAGTCTCTAGAGATTTACCTTTTAAGTCTGGAACGGTTACAAACTCTCCATGATTAGTTGTAATGTTTAACCATTTTAGAATTAAGAAACTTAAAACAACAATAGCAACAATGGCCAATGCTAATTGCTTAAAAAACACTTTACTGGTTAAAAACTTTACTATACTCATAGGCTGCTAACTTGTTGACAAATCTAAATAAATAATCTAACGTTAAAAAATTAATATACGTATGCTACGTTTCATTTAGATTATTGAAAATAAATGATACTTTTACATTACAACTTGTTCAACTTATATCACCTAGTTTTTAGGCTTTAAAAATGAAGAAAAATATCGCCATAATTATGGGAGGCTACTCTAGCGAATATAAAATTTCGTTAAAGAGTGGCAATGTTGTTTACGACACTTTAGAAAAAGACAAATACAACGCTTATCGCATCCATATTTTTAGAGATAAATGGGTATATGTTGATGAAAACAATAACGAATACTCAATTGATAAAAATGATTTTTCGGTTATGGTAAATAATAGTAAAGTTACTTTTGATTGTGTTTTTAATGCCATTCACGGATCACCTGGCGAAGATGGGTATATGCAAGCCTATTTTAAACTTTTAAATATTCCACAGACGAGTTGTAACATGTACCAAGCCGCTTTAACCTTTAATAAGCGCGATTTACTATCAACATTAAAACCGTATGCTATTAAAACAGCTGAAAGCTATTTTCTTAATCTTGGTGATAAGATTGATGAAGAAGCTATAGTCGCTAAAGTGGGCTTACCATGTTTTGTAAAAGCCAATAAAGCTGGTAGTAGTTTTGGAATTTCTAAAGTGTATAAAAAAGAAGATTTAAAAACTGCCATTGAGACGTCTTTTAAAGAAGATAACGAAATAATTATTGAACAGTTTTTAGATGGCACCGAAGTTTCGGTTGGTGTCATTTCTTACAAAGGTGAAACTACTGTTTTACCAATTACAGAAATTGTATCAGAAAATGACTTTTTTGATTACCAAGCTAAATACGAAGGAAAATCTCAAGAAATTACACCTGCGAGAATATCTGATGATTACAAAACAAAAGTTGAATCTGTAGCCAAAAAAATATATGAAGTTTTGGGCATGACAGGTTTTTCTCGCAGTGAGTTTATTTTTAAAAATGACGAACCTCACCTTCTCGAAGTAAATACTGTACCAGGTCTAACCAAAGAAAGTATTTTACCTCAGCAAGCTGCTGCCGCAGGTATAAGTATGCAAGATTTATTTAGTAATGCCATTGAGGAAGCAATGAAGAATTAATAGTTATCTTTGAAGCCATAAAGAAGTTTACTAAAATGAGACGCGCACTTTTTCCTGGATCATTTGATCCTATTACTAATGGACATTACGACATCATTAAACGTGGTGTAAAGCTTTTTGATGAAGTTGTTGTTGCGATTGGTGTTAATTCTGAAAAAAAATATATGTTCTCTCTAGAAGAACGTAAACATTTTATTGAAGAAGCTTTTAAAGATGAGCCAAAAGTAAAAGTGGTGACTTACGAAGGTTTAACTATAGATTTTTGTAAAGAAATTGATGCCGAATTTATTTTGAGAGGACTACGTAATCCTGCTGATTTTGAGTTTGAAAAAGCGATTGCACATACCAATCGTAAACTTTCAAAAATTGAAACTGTATTTTTACTTACAGCCTCAAGGACATCTTACATTTCATCTTCGATTGTCCGCGATGTTATAAGAAATAATGGCGATTATACCGTTTTAGTCCCTGAAAGTGTTAGAGTAACTTCTAAATAATATTATTTCGTTTTGCCTTTTGCACAGCCTCTAATTTATTGTGTACCTGAAGTTTGCGATAAATATTTTCAATATGTTTTCTTATAGTTCCTGTTGAAAGTATAAGATTTTCTGCAACAGCATTGTAACTCAAACCTTTACTTAATTGCTCTAAAACGTCTACTTCTCTACTGGTGAGTTTTATTTCTTCTTTTTCTTTTTCTTCAACAAAAGGATTACGAAGTAACTTCAAAGTTTTTAAAGCTATTGAAGGGTTCATAGCTGCACCTCCGTTTAAGGTTTCTAAAATACCTGAATGCAAATCTCCTGCATTAATTTCTTTTAGCAAATAACCATCTGCACCAGCCTTTATGGCGTTAAAAATGTTTTCATCATTATCAAAAACAGTAAGCATTATAATCTTAATATGAGGATACTTTTGTTTTGCTAGCTCCGTAGCTTCTATACCATTCATTACAGGCATTTCAATATCCATTAAAATTAAATCTATATTATTGTTTTCTTCTAGTTTTTCAAGAACATCCTTGCCGTTCATAGCTGTAAATCTCACCTCCAAATCTTCAAAAAAAGATAGTTTCTCTTCTACTGCTTTTATGAGAAAAGTGTTATCGTCTACTATGGCTATTCTTATAATCATGTAATTTTTAATTAGATTCTAAATATCATTAAAATAACTATTAAATACTATACGTATTTTATCGTATTTATATTTGTAATCTTATATCTGTACCCTCACCAACAACTGATTGTATTGATAATTGGGCTTTAATATCTTCTGCTCGTTTCTTCATATTGTTAAGTCCATTACCTAGCTTTACGCTGTTTTCATCAAAGCCTTTTCCATTATCCTTTATTCTAACAATCATCTTATTTTTCTCTTCTGAAATATCAACATTTATATAAGTTGCCTCTGCATATTTTAAAGCATTATTTATGGCTTCTTGTATAATTCGGTAAATATTCATTCCCTTTACTGATGTAAAGGCAATGTCATCATCTAAAGATGTATCAACATTAAAACTAAATTTTATATTCTGGGCTGCAAGATTCGCTTGATCTATAAAATTTGAGATGCGTATCTGTAAGTCCTCAAAAGTGATTTTATCTTTATTCATTGCCCATATAGTGTCTCTTAACTCATGGATAGTCGTAGTTGTAAATTCACTAATTCCTCTAAGTTTATTCCCTAATTTTTCTGGAATTTTAAAACCATACCTAAGATTGTCTAATGATGAAATAATAAAGGTGAGTTGTGCACCTATGTTATCGTGCAGATCTCTACTAATCCTTAGACGTTGCTCTTGTAATTTGCTTTGGGTTTCAATTTTTAACAATGCATCTTTAAGCTGATTTTCTTTTTGCAATTGACGATTTTTTAGTTTCTGCTGATTGTAAAACAAATATCCTAAAAGTCCTAAAACTACTGCAAGTGCACCTAAACCTAAGATGTATATATTTTTCTTACTAAGGTCTAATTCTTTTTCTGCTAGATCTGCTCGCTGAGATAGTATTTCTTTTTCTTTTTTTTCGGTATCAAACTTTACCCTTAATGTCGCCAATTCTTCTAAAACTTCTTGCCCTTCAAGACTATCTTTTAGTTTTAAATGCTGTTCTAAATAGTGTAATGCAGAATCTGTTTTATTTGTTTTCTTATAGATATCTGATAATTGATAGTAGTTATAAGACAAAAGCCTTCCGTACTTTTTCTTGGATGCATAATACATAGAGCTTTTAAAATTATCTAAAGCTTTATTTAGTTTGTTTTGTTGCTTTAGAACTTCAGCAATCTGTACATAGCTCTCTCCTAAACCTATGGAATCATTTATTTTTTTTCTGATATCTAATGCCTTAGTAAAATAGACAAGTGCTTCGTTTAAATTTCCTTCTTCTACATAGGTATTGGCTAGGTTTGCATAACTGTATGGTATCCCAAAGCTATCCTTTTGTGCTTCTTTAATAACCAATCCTTTTTTAACAAAATACTTAGCACTATCGTACTTCTTTTCCATCAGCTTTAGAATACTATAATTATTATAAATATCCTGAACTTTAGACTTGACACTATCGGTTTTAGCTAACTGAATCGCTTTTTGCATTAGAGAATTAGCCATATTTAAATCTCTACGTCGCGAAGAATAACCTAGTTCTCCATAAGCCTTTGCCGCCAGAGCATTTTCACCTATGGTCTCGTAAATTTTTATAGCTTCTAATTGACTTTCAAAATTGGCTTTGTAATTGCCTATATAATAATAATTAACACCTAAATTTAGATAAGCATCGGCTGCTCCCTTTTGGTAACCAATTGCCTTTGCGCTTAGTATTGTAGCCTCTAACAAACGTTTTAAAGAATCTTGACTAATGCCCACTCCTTGTACTTTAATAGCGTTGATACTATCTATTTTTTCTCTTGAAAAATGAATAAAATCAGTATCATCTAATTGTACATAACTAGTATCTTTTTTGGTTTCTAGAAGAAGACTATCAACCAGTTTAGTGTTTGATTGAGAATAGCCAAGAATTGTAAAACTTAAAAAAATGAGTAGATAAAATCTCATATAACCTAAAGAATAATTAAACAAGGACTTAAGATAATCATTTGAAACAACTCTTAGTTATACTATAATTTTAATTTCTGTCCCTGTCTCTAATTGTGTGTTAATTTGAATTTCCCCACCAATATTTGCTATTCGCTTTTCCATATTGGTAAGACCGTTTCCTCTTTTAACAGAGTCTAAATCGAAGCCTTTTCCATTATCTGAAATTTTAAAAACTAAGTTTGAAACTTCTTTAGACACTTCAACCTTAATCTGAGAAGCATCTGCATATTTTAAACTATTGTGTATCGCCTCTTGTATAACACGATGAATGTTCATACCCTCAACAGAAGTAAAGGTTTTACTAGTATCTACACCACTATCTACTCTAAACGAAAACTGAATATTTGCATCGTACAAATGTGCCTTGTCTATGTAATTAGAAATTCTGGTTTGCAGATCTTCAAAAGTAATTTCACTTTTATTCATAGCCCAAATGGTATCTCTTAATTCATAAATAGTACCAGATGTAAAATCGCTAATGGTTTCGAGTTTATGGGTTAGTTTTTTGTCTTTGATATCAAAACCATATTTTAGATTGTCTATAGATGAAATAATAAAGGTTAATTGCGCACCTATATTATCGTGCAAATCTCGGCTAATTCTTAAGCGTTGTTCTTGTAATTTGCTTTGAGTTTCAATTTTTATTAAGGCATCTTTAAGCTCATTTTCTTTTTGCAACTGATCGTTTTTTAGTTTTTGCTGGTTGTAAAAGAGAAAACCTATTAAGCCTAATATTAGGGTTAAGATTGCCAATCCGTAAAGTTGATAATTTCGTTTTTGAATTACTAGATCTTGTTCTGCAATTTCTGCGCGCTGAATGAGAATTTCCTTTTCTTTTTTTTCAGTTTCATACTTTACTTCTAAGTCTGCTATTTTTTGTGCATTTTTTTCAGAAAATATTGAATCTTTTAACTTTATATAGGTTTGTTTCTGTTTCCTGGCCTGCTCATGGTTTCCTAACATATAATTACTCTCTGCCATGGTTAGATATAAATCTGCAGAAACCAATTCTATCTCTGGATATTTTTTTACTAAATCAAAACCTTCGTTTATATAGTGTTTCGCAACTTTAGGCAGATTTTTTTCATTGTAAAGAGTTGCTACATTATTGTAAGTAGAGAGCATTCCGCGCTCGTCTCCTTTATAATTTTCTTTCTTTTTTAAAGCCTCTAAATAGGTTTCTAATGCTAAATCTTTATCGCCTTTTTCATGGTATGCATTAGCCAAATTATCTAAGATTTTGTAGTACTCTATTCTATTATCTAACTTTTTCGCTAATGCCAATGCTTTCTTGTAAGACAAAATAGCTTTGTCTATCCTACCCAAATCCTTTAAGTTTATGCCTATATTATTGTGCGAAGCAATTTGTTCGTTATCCAAGTTATATTTTTCCCTAACATCTAGTGCTTTCTTGTGATACTCTAAGGCTTTCTCATTTAAATTCATCTCTTGATAAATGAGACCTATGTTATTTAGTGAAGATGATGTTGATTTTTCACTCTGTCTGGCTTCATCCATTTTTAAAGATTGAAAGAAGTAATCTAAAGCTTCGTTATAATTCCCTCGGTTCCAATTAAACATCCCAAGATTATTAATACACATGGACTCAATATTCTTAAATCCAAAATCTCTACTCATCTTCAGCGCTTTTTCAAAATAGTGAGCTGCCGAATCCGATTTTCCGGTTACATCCATGTATATACCATGAGTATTTACCAATTCAGTTAAACCAAAATTAAAATTAACAGCCTTAGCAGACGCTTTACCTTCTTCGATAACCTTGAGCGCTTTGTCTGTGTCATTAAAAATATAGCCAAAGGCTATTTTGTTATACATCCTAATTTTTACAGAATCATTTTTTGTACTGCGAGCAACGGTAAGTAAGCTGTCTAAATTTTGAGCGTAAGAATAAAAGCTTGGTAACGATAAAAAGAATAAAAAAAGCATCAAGTAAAATCTGCTGAGATTAGCAGAAATTATAGATGATGCTTTTTTAAGGAAATTGATTAATAGCATTTCTAATATATAATTTTTTTATCTGTAAGCTTGTTTTTATTCGACTAAGGTACAATTTAAGAAGATTAAGCGTAACCATCTCAGTTACGCTTAATCAAAAATAAATCTCAACAAAAAAATTTATTTTTTAAGGTCATAAGCATATATAGTCTTATCGTTTGCTTTGTAATAAAGGTAACCACCATATTCATCAACTTTATATTCTGGTTTTTTATCCTTAAGCAAAATTTCCTTTTCTATCTTACCAGAATCCTTATTTACTTTTACCAATCCTACTCCACTATCTAATTTTGTTAGTATAAATTGAGCATTTTCGGTCGCAGCTGAAGATTTAAAACGTTGAGACATCATATCAAAAGACGCACCTGCAATAGACGCAAACATATCTGAAGCGCGTTTTGCCTCCTTGCCATAATCATTATAATTTCTAAGATTGTTTATTCCTATACCATTATTATTCATTCCGGCTGCATAAGCTGTAGAAGCTGTTGCCACCAATGATGCCGCAGCTACTACTCCACCAACAATTTTCATAAAACCACTCTTACCTGGCGACTTGTAATAACCATGATATTTTTCTGAACCATTACTCTCCAATGACATTACATTTTGAGAAGAACTTAAAAAGATATTCCCATTTCTAACCTCCATAGTATTTGGGGATTCTTTTTCTTCGAACTTTATTTTAGAAAGCTCCGTAACATCACCAGAATTGGCATCTATGGCATATAAAACATCACCTGCTGCAATTAAGTAACGTTCATTAGCTGCATCGTAGGTTGAAGCTACAGAAGCAGAGTTTTTATACTTTAAGGGTTTATCCCAAACTTGTTCACCCGTTTCTAGATTTACAATATTTGTATCTTCACCTGTGATATAGATTAATCCTTGAGGTGTATGTGCCATCATCATAATGTTTTCACCCGTTTTTAATGGTTTCTTAAACAATGTCTCACCATTAAATGAGATTTTATTGATTCCTCCTGAATAAATTCCAAAAAGAATACCATCTTCCATAATATAAAAGTGTTGAACGTATCCTTTTGTTTTTGGCGCTTTATCCCAAAGATCTTCTCCCGTAGCTGCACTGAACATGGTAATTTTAGATTCTGATTTTGCAGCAAACGCTCCATCACCACCAGCTACATTACTTACAACAGCGAGACCTTGAGGTAGAATTTCGAATTTTGAAACGATACCTTTTACCTTTCTATCATCTTCCCAAAGTTCTTGACCACTTGTACCAATTTTATGTATTCTTGTGTTCTTTCCGTTCGTAGTAGTTTCAAAACCATAAATCTCTTTTTCAGTCTCATCTGCCACTAACCAGCTTACATTTTTGATTTTGTTTTGCCAAAGTTCCTCTCCTGTATGTGATTTTGCGATTAAACCTTGAGCAGTTGGTATGATTAAAAATTCTTTTAATAATAAAGGTCGACCAGTAACACTAAAGTTTTTAGCTACACCTACTCTTCCTGGTTTATCTAAAAAGAAACTATAATCTAATTTTGAAGAATTCAAATCATAAACCGCAACTTTTGGTGTAACTTTCTCTGCTTTAGTCCCTATTTTTTGAATCCCGCTTACTATGAGTTTGTTCTGTGGTAAGACAACATCACAGGTGTAAATTTGGTTCCAACTATCATCATCTGAGTTAAAGATTACCTTACCCTGCATATAATCTATAACTGCACGCTTAGTTTTTGCGATACCAGCAAATTTAGAAGTTGCACCCTGAGATACAACGATATAAGGTGACCCTGGAATAAACTCTGTTTCTTCAGGTTTTAATTTTCCAAAGTTATTAAAAGTAAAAACAGGTTGACTTTGATCTGGTCTTATACCTGCTAGACCATCGTTAGTGGCAACAACCAAAACTCCACCAACGGTAAGTGTCATCTCATTTATCTTAGCACCAAGATCATAACTCTGATCTGGAGTTTCTTGAGCAAACAAAGATGTAGCACTTATAAAAAGTGCCAACATCATTGTGTTTTTTATTTGAGTCAATAGCATTTTCATAACACAAACTATTACTGAACTTGTTTATTTAAATTAAATGAACCATCTGTAATTGTCTTTACAGACTGGTCTCCATTAATATTTTTACAAGTAAACTCAAATGTTCCTATTAATTTATCATCTGTTTCTTCAGAAATACTTAATGATCCTACCATAGAGTTATCGTATGGTGCTTGCCAAATTTCTGTAGTTGAATTTTGAGGATTGTTAAGATCTACATCTGTTTCTGTGTAAGACGCTACATTTACGTTATTAATATTAGAGCCATCTAAATCGTAAGTTCCTACTCCATCATAACCCCAAACTGTGAATGAAAATGCATTTCCATCACTGTTAGAAGCAATAATTATTAAATTATTACCATTGTTAGCTATTGTTGCAGAAGATGATATCTCCCAAGACTCATAGCTGGTTCCATCTACTTTTGCAATTAAAGTTCCTGAAGGAGCATTACCTCCACTTCCACCATCATCATCATTACTACATGATGTAAATGTTGCTAATGATAGTGTCATTACTAATAACATAAAGTTCTTTAAAGTTCTCATTGTTGATTTAATTTATTGGTTAATACAGAAGCAAATCTCAACAATAAGAGGATGGTAAAACATACGACGAATTGCGTATATTTTTATAAACAATTGATTTTTAGAATTTTAAAATTAAATATCTTGTGATTTACATCGATATTTGATAATTCTTATGTAACAAAACTCAAAAATCCACTACCTATAATTAACCGAAAATGCCATTCATGTTTTATCAAATTTCATATTGGTTCTTCAAATTGAAACTTTCTCAACCTTCTGAGAATGCAATTAACTATTGGATTGACACAAACGCAGTTAACAAACTTGAATATGCCTTAATCCATGGTAACTATAAGACTAGGCAATTAGCTGCAGAAGCATTAGAATTTGTTGGACAACCATCCTCAATTCCGGTGTTATTGGTTGCTATAGACGATAAAATCCAAAACGTATCCATTGCGGCTTTAAATACCTTAGAGCGTTTAGGAACTAAAGATGAATTGATAAAATCAATTATAAGAAAACGATTTAATTGGGTTAAGAACCTACGTGATAAAGAGGAACGGCAAAAAAGTGCTAAAGTTAAAAAACACAATATTTATCGTTGGGAACGTACTAGCAAAAAATCTTTTGAAATGGTAAAAGAAAGATTGAAACGGCCTATTCGATAAAAATCAACTGAACTTAATATGCGGAAATTCTTTCTGAATATCTTCTATCTCTAACTGAAGATTAGCAAGAAATTTTTGATGCGCATCTGAATTTGGATTAAAAGGACGATGCGCTTTTTTTGTTTGAATATTGGCCAACTTTTGAGAGATGCCTATAGCGTCTTCGGTTAACCAAACGGCTTTAAACTTTTCCCAAATGTACTCTAAAGCTACGTTATTTGGGTGAATCATATCTTGATTATAGTATCTATAATCTCTCAATTCATCCATCATAATCTCATAAGACGGAAAATAAAACATTTGCTTTCTAGGTTCTACTATCTGATGAATCGCAGACAACAAATGCGATTTGCTTATATTATTTTCTACAAAACCATCTTTAAGATGTCTTACAGGAGAAACTGTAAAAATGAAATTGACTTTAGGATTTACTCTACGTACTAAAGCAATTATATTTTCTAATGATGCAACAATATCGTTAATAGATAATAATTCCTTTTGAAATTGTTTTTGGGGAATTTTATGGCAATTAGCCACTATTCTATCTGTTGCAATATACCTGTAAACCCAAGCTGTACCCAGAGTAATAATGATGTGAGTTGATGCATTGATTTGTTGATGCATCAACTCAATTTGCTCATTTAATTTACTTAATAAATCGTCTTTTGAAACAGAATTCAACTTAGAATGTGCATCAAAACAACTCCAAATTTCATTGTGGTATATAAGTTCATCTTCGGTGTAAAAATCCTGATTTATACTTCTAGTGATTAAATTTTCCAAAGCCACAGGATGAAATAAAATTCCGAACGGATTTATCTCAGATTGAAATTTTAAATACTCAAACTTTCCTCCAATATTTTCTGAAAAACACGAACCTAAGAGCATCAATTTAGAACTGTAATCTATTTGATGATGTGGTTGCTTTTCTAATTTTATGTTGGTTTGAAGATTCATATTCAACGGGACCTTGAAACTAGTTCAGGAAGACGGCTAAAGATAATCTTTTGCTGCTTTTAAAGCTTCCTCAATACCTGCTGGATTTTTACCACCTGCAGTAGCAAAGAAAGGTTGGCCTCCACCACCTCCTTGAATGTGCTTACCTAATTCTCTCACAATTTGACCTGCGTTTAAGTCTTTTTCAGACACCAGTTCTTTAGAAATATAACAAGAAAGAATAGCTTTACCATTTGCCTCAGCACCAAACATTAAGAAGAGATTATTGAACTCGCTTCCAAGCTCAAAACATACATCTTTTATAGCACCAGCATCCAAATCTAACTTTTTTGCCAAAAACAGAACATCATTAATCTCTACCAACTCGCTCTTAAGTTCACCTTTAATATTCTTAGCTTTGTCTTTAAGCAGTTGCTCTACTTGCTTTTTTAGTTCAGCATTTTCTGCCTGTAGATTTTCTACAGCCTTTACAGGTTCATTAGGGTTTTTCAAAACCTCTTTTAGAGTATGATACTCCTTATCTATAGTTTCAAAATAATCACCAACAGCCATATTGGTAATAGCCTCTATTCGTCTTATACCTGCCGCTATTGCACTTTCAGATTTTATCTTGAAATACCATATATCTCCTGTATTTTGCACATGTGTACCTCCACACAATTCCATGGATTGCCCAAAACGAATAGCTCTAACACTATCTCCATACTTCTCTCCAAATAATGCCAAAGCACCTTCATCTAAAGCCTTCTGCATCGGAATGTTTCGTTGTTCTTCTAAAGGCAGATTTTCCTTAATTCTGGCATTTACAAAATCCTCTATTTGTTGTAATTGATCGGGTTCAACTTTTGAATAATGCGAAAAATCGAAACGCAAAGATTTTGGTCGCACTAAAGATCCTTTTTGCTCAACATGAGTTCCTAAAATAGTTCTTAATGCTTGGTGAAGTAAATGTGTTGCCGTGTGATTGCTTGCAGATAATCGTCTATATTCTTCATTAACCTGTGCCTTAAATGTATCGTTTAGATACTCTGGTAGATTTTTGGCAATATGCATAATCACATTGTTCTCTTTTTTAGTATCTAGTATGTATATCACCTCTCCGTTTGAAGCCTTAATGGTTCCTTTATCACCAACTTGTCCTCCACTTTCTGGATAAAATGGTGTCATATTAAACACCAATTGGTACTGCTCACCTTCCTTATTTGATGTCACTTTTCGATAACGCGTTAACTTTACATTAGCAGTTAAGGTGTCATATCCAATAAATTCTTCTTCATCATCTTCTTTCAATACAACCCAGTCAGACATTTCGGAAGCCGAAGCCGCTCTAGAACGGTCTTTTTGCTTTTTCATTTCAGTATTAAAACCAGCTTCATCAACTTCATATCCTTTTTCTTTGGCAATAAGTTGAGTTAAATCTAACGGAAAACCATAGGTATCATACAATTCAAAAGCCTTTGAACCAGCAATCGTTTTAGACTTAGCATTAGTAATAACTGTTTCTAATAACAATAAGCCTTGGTCTAGAGTTCTCAAAAAAGAATGTTCTTCCTCCTTAATCACGTTTTCAATAAGTCGTTTTTGACTCTTAAGCTCTGGAAAGGCAGTTCCCATTTGCTTACTTAAAGTATCGGTAAGTTTATATATAAACGGTTCTTTCTGATTTAAAAACGTAAATCCATAACGCACAGCTCGACGCAAAATTCTACGTATTACATAGCCTGCACCAGTATTACTAGGCAACTGACCATCTGCTATAGAAAATGCTACAGCTCTAACGTGGTCAGAAATAACCCTTATAGCAACATCTACTTTTTCGTCTTTACCATAATCTTTGTTTGTAATAGTTTCAATCTCACGAATTATTGGTGTAAATACATCTGTATCATAATTAGATTGCACACTTTGAAGCACCATACAAAGACGCTCAAAGCCCATACCTGTATCTATATGCTTGTTTGGGAGTGCTTCTAAAGAACCATTGGCTTTTCGGTTGTATTGCATAAAGACTAAGTTCCATATTTCTACAACCTGAGGATGATCCATGTTCACTAAAGATTTACCATCTACTTTGGCTTTTTCTTCTGCAGAACGTATATCTACATGTATTTCGCTACATGGACCACAAGGACCTTGGTCTCCCATTTCCCAGAAGTTATCCTTTTTATTTCCCATAAGAATACGATCTTCTGAAATGTATTGCTTCCAGATATCATAAGCTTCTTGGTCTATTTTTAGATTATCATCGTCGCTTCCTTCAAAAACAGTAACGTACAAAATATCTTTATCTATGCCGTAAACTTCGGTCAATAATTCCCAAGCCCAAGCAATAGCTTCTTTTTTAAAGTAGTCGCCAAAACTCCAATTACCGAGCATTTCAAAAAGTGTGTGATGGTAAGTATCATAACCCACTTCTTCTAAATCGTTGTGTTTACCTGAAACTCTTAAACATTTTTGGGTATCTGCAATTCGGTTACTTTTTGGCTCACTATTTCCAAGAAAAAATTCTTTAAAAGGCGCCATTCCAGAATTTACAAACATTAAGGTTGGATCGTTTTTAAGAACCAGTGGTGCAGAAGGCACTACAAGATGCTTCTTTTCTTCAAAAAAATTTAAAAACTTAGAACGAATTTCTTGAGACGTCATATATTAAAATTATAGCTTGTTTTGTTAATATTACCACAATTGCAAAACAATCTTTATATTTTCTCTGTCATTTTTATTTAATTTTATGGTCAGAGAGAACCTGATTCAAATATTTCAATTTTGGTAATTAAACCTAAAATGGAAATATTTTTGTAGGTTTGAAAGTTCGCAAAGTTTATAGAACACTTAATGTCCATTATTGCTGCAAAAATAGTATAAATTAGAACATGGCTAAGGTAAAATATTATTACGATGCTGAAACGCTTTCTTATCGCAAGATAAAGCGAAAAAAACGCACAACATTTAAGTACGCTTTTGTGTTTTTAGTTGCCGCTGCACTTTTTGCCTTTTTATTTATTTTTATTGCCGGGCAATACATAGAATCTCCTAAAGAGCGCCAACTCGCAAGAGAACTCCAAAACATGCAAATTCAGTACGAATTGTTAAACAAGCGCATGGACGATGCTATCGCAGCATTAGAAAATGTAGAAGAACGCGACAATGCCATTTACCGTCTGTATTTTGAAGCCAACCCAATACCTGAAGAACAACGACGTGCTGGATTTGGTGGTGTAAATAGATATAAAAAATTTGAAGGTTATGACAACTCTCAATTAATTGCAGAAAGTAACAAACGTTTAGATATTTTAGAAAAAGCCATTGTTGTACAATCTAAGTCTTTGGACGAAATTGCGAAATTAGCTGAAGACAAAGAAAAATTTTTAGAAGCCATACCTGCAATTCAACCTGTACGCAACGAAAACCTAACGCGCATGGCATCGGGTTACGGTTATAGAACAGACCCATTTACAAAAGCTAGAAAGTTTCATTTTGGTATGGATTTTACAGCACCAAGAGGTACTCCAATCTATGCCACGGGAAATGGTATTGTAAAACGTGCCGACAATCGAGCTTCTGGGTATGGAAAACATATTCGTATAGACCATGGTTTTGGATATGTATCATTATATGCACATTTGTACAAATATAATGTACGTGTTAACCAACGTGTAAAACGTGGAGATTTAATAGGTTATGTTGGTAGCACAGGACGTTCAGAAGCGCCTCACTTGCACTATGAAGTGTTTAAAGACGAGGAGCGCATTAATCCTATTAACTTCTACTATGGTAACCTATCGGCTACAGAGTTTAATGAGTTGCTAAGAAAAGCATCTCTAGAAAACCAATCCCTCGATTAATATGCATATAGATTTACCAGAAAAACGTTATTATGGTATTGGTGAAGTCGCCAAGGCATTTAAGGTGAACGCATCTTTAATTCGTTTTTGGGAAAAGGAGTTTGATATACTTAAGCCGAAAAAAAATGCAAAGGGTAACAGAAAATTTACACCAGAGGACATTAAAAACCTTAAATTTATTTACCATCTTGTAAAAGAAAGAGGGTTTACATTAGAAGGTGCAAAAGTGCATTTAAAAGAAGAAAAAAAACAATCTCTCGAAAAATTTGAAATTATTGAAAAGCTGGAAAGCATAAAAGCACAGCTTATTAAAATAAAAACACAACTTTAAAACTTATCAATTATGAAAAAATGGTTAGTACCTGTTATTGTTATTGCTATAATAGCATTTGGCGTCTACCAATGGGCTGTTGGTATTAATAATAAATCTGTAGAATTAGAAGCTAATGCCAAAACAGCTTGGTCTAATGTAGAAAGCACCTATCAAAGAAGAAATGACCTTTATAGTACAGTTATTAAAACTGTACAAGGTGCAGCCGATTTTGAAAGAAAAACACTAAATGAGGTTATAGAAGCTAGATCTAAAGCTACTTCTATGAATATAAATGTTGATGATTTAACTCCTGAAAATTTAGAAAAATTTCAACAAGCTCAAAGTCAATTAAGTGGTTCTTTTAGTAGACTAATAGCCTCTTTTGAACGCTATCCAGATCTAAAAGCTTCTCAACAGTTTAGGGATTTCCAAGCGCAACAAGAAGGCACTGAAAACAGAATTAACATTGCAAGAGATCGTTATAATGAAGCTGTAAACAAATACGACATTTATACTACTAAATTCCCAAACAAATTATTAGCTAGCTTGTTTGGTTTTAAAGAAATGGCTAGATATAAAGCTGACCCTGGAAGTGAAAAAGTTCCTGATGTAGAATTCAACTTTTAATAACAATACTACATTATGCCATATATTGAAGATTTCCTGACACAACAAGAAGAACAGGAAATCATTGAAGCCATTCGCATTGCAGAACTTGAAACCTCTGGCGAAATCCGTGTGCACATAGAACAAAAATGCAACATGGATATCTACGAACATGCTTTGGAAGTTTTTCATTATCTCAAAATGGATAATACTAAGGAGCAAAATGGTGTTCTTATTTATGTGGCAGTAGACAATAAGGCTTTTGTAATCTATGGTGACAAAGGCATTAATGATATTGTGGGTTCGGATTTTTGGAATTCTACAAGAGACAAAATAGCCTCTCAATTTAAAAATAGCAACTTTAAACAAGGGCTTATTAATGGTATTAAGGAAGCTGGCAAAGTACTTGCACAACATTTTCCTTGGGAACATGGAGACCAAAACGAGTTGGATAATTCTATTTCTAAAGGCTAATGTACAGACTAAAAAACACATCATTTAAAGTTGTAATAACTGTACTATCTTTTGTGTGGATATCTCTTGGGTATTCTCAATTTAAAATTCCACCAAAACCTAAAGATGCCAAGCAACATTTTGTTTATGATTATTCTAATTTATTAACTAAACAAGATAGCTCAGCCCTAAATGTAAAACTGAGGAGGTATGCAGATACTACTTCAACACAGATTGTTGTAGCTATCATTAATTCTACTGAAGGGGAATACATTAATTATCTTGGTGCACAATGGGGAGAAAAATGGGGAATTGGACAAGAAAAAGAGGACAATGGTGTACTTATTCTATTAGCAAAAAATGATAGAAAAATCGCCATCAATACTGGTAAAGGTGTAGAACACCTACTTACAGATGCATTAAGCAAACGTATTATTGACAGAGAAATCATACCATATTTTAAACGCAATGATTACTATGGTGGACTCAACAGAGGTGTTGACGTTATTTTTGAAGTCATGCAAGGTGAATACAAAGGCACCAGAAAAAACAGCAACGGTGAATTCCCTATAGCATTCTTTTTTGTGCTATTGGTCTTTTTTATCATTTTCATCATAGCTATTTCTAAAACACGTGGTGGAGGACGTGGTGGCGGTAACAGAGGCAACAGAAAAGACGATGATGCCAGAAGTATTCTTGAAGCCATTATATTGAGTAATATGGGACGCGGAAGCTACTCTAGAGGTTCATCTTCTGGAGGTGGTATTTTTGGTGGCTCTTCATCTGGTGGAAGCTTTGGAGGCGGAGGCTTTGGTGGTGGCTTCGGAGGCGGAAGCTTTGGTGGTGGAGGTGCCTCTGGTGGATGGTAATTTGTAATATTATATTTCTTTAAATTTATGCTTCAACCTTTAGGCAATAGGTTATTTATTCTATGTTTTATTTCTCTGTTTCTGTTGAATTGTAAAGAAACGAAAAACAGTATTAGTATAGATATTCCTGAAAACATTAACCAAAATATTGTTTATGATAGTACTGAATTATTCTCCAAAACAGAACGAGATTCATTAACCTATAAGATAATTCAATTCGAACAGCTAACCACAAATCAAACCGTCATTCTTACCATAGATTCCATTCCAAAAAATATGGACATCATGGAATTTGGCAAAGAAGTTGCAAATTCTTGGGGAATTGGCACCAAGGAAAAAGATAATGGGTTGCTCATTACAATTTCCAAATACGATAGAAAAATTGCTATCAATACTGGTTTAGGTACTGAAAAAACAATTTCTGATTACGAATGTAAAATCATAATAGATAATATTATGATTCCCAAGTTTAAAGAAAACAAATATTACGATGGTTTTAATAGAGCATTAGACTCTCTTTTTATTTTATGGGATTAACTAAAAAAAGAAGAAATCATCATCTCTAGTCTCGCCTTTAGAACCCAAGCTATTAAACTTGTAGCTAAAGCCAAGCATAAAGTATTGTCGTAAAACAGTACTTTGAGAATCTTGAATATAATCTTGTGTTGCTATACGTCTTGCATTGGTGTTTTGATTAAGTAAATCGTACACTTTTAAAGAAATCAACCCTTTATCTTTTAGAATACTATAAGTTAAAGTAGAGTTCCAAAACCATGCACTTTTCTGAAAGCCTTGAGCCACATTAGGATTATAATTAAATCGAATATCGTTTTCCCACTCAAATTTCTTGGGCAAGAACGTTGCTGTTCTTAATCCTGCATTGTGACGCGTAAAGTTTCTGTCATCAAACGCTTCAATATCATAGGCATTGTTTGAAATATTGATTTCGTAATAAGGTTTTAATTCCATCACCTTATCCCAAATAAAATCTATACCTAATCGTGGAGTTATAGTATTTACTGTACTAGCGTATTGCACATCGTTATTAAAGTTGATGTTCTTACTTCTGTTGTATCGTGTTCTAAAATTAAGCTTTACAGATTTTAAGGTATCTAACTTAATTTCCTTACTATAAGTAGCAGACACACCAAAACTAGAGTTACCATCTACATTCTCATATGTTGTTGTTCTCACTAATGTTTCAGGATCTATAACTGTTTTAGAAACGACCTGATTGTTGGTAAAACTAGCATTGACATTGGCGTAAAACCCTGTTCGTTTTTGCCAATCAAACCCATTATAACCTGCATAAAAACTATGTCTGTTAGATGGCTCTAAGTTAGGATTACCAATGATAATGCTTAATGGGTTTGACACATCTGTAAATGCTTGTAACTGACGCAAGGCTGGAGGATTATTACTCAACCAGTAACTACCATAAATAGAGGCTTTAGGACTAAATCGATAATTTACTCTATAACTTGCTTCCAAGTTTTTAAACTGTCGTTCTACATTGAACTGAGGTCTCAATAAGTCATTATTTTCTAACGTGCGAATATTATAACCAATATTTAATCTTGTATAAAATTTTTCACCACTGTAAGTTACACCAACTGTAGGTATACTCCTTGAGTCTGTATATTCAAAATCTGTACTCAATGCTGTATTAAACTCACCAAACTCTTGAGAAACATCATTAAAATCAAAGGTGCTCTCTCGATTTTTTTCTTTGTCTCTTGAAAACTCATATTCAAAATTTAGAAAAAACTTCTTGGCAATTATTGGCAGCCTATAGGTTAATTGAGTTGAAAATCCATAACTATCATTAACTCCATCCGTAAACTGATCTCTAACAATAGTTTCTGGTTCGGTGCCAAAAATTTCAGCAACCGAGTTCAAAAAATCGTCACTTTCTTGTTTGCTCACATTAGTTTCTAGCTCTGCTCTTACAAAGGCGCCTTTGCTCCCAAAACGCTTTGTCGCAGATATATCTGCCGAAAATTCCCTAGCATAACTTTCTACATCAGAATTTACCGAAGATTGATTGGTAAGCACCATATCTTCATCTAAAGTTTCCTCATTGCTATTGTAGAATGTTCTGGTTTTAGAATACCCAAAAGAAGGTTCTATATTAATTTGAAATGTAGAATCTGTTTCAATCTCAAATTCGAGATTTGCAGAATGGCTATCGGTATCATTATCTGATCGCGATCTAGAATTTGTAAAAAATCTTGAGTCTGCTAAAATGGTTTCGCGCTCTGTTATGGTTTCATTTTCAGAATTACTGGATGAGTTAAAATAATCTGCAGAAATATCTACAGTTTCTCCAATTACATCGGCATAATTTAAGCCAGCATTTCTAGATGTTGTAATACCTTGGCCTCCGCCAAAAGATCGACCGTCAAATCTAAAAGAACCATTACTATTAATATATACACTACTGGCATTACCAAACATTTTAGACAGTTCACCAAAACTAAAACCAGGTGAGTTTATATTATTTCCACCTGCAAGAACACTGATACGTCTATCATTATCAAAAAGGTTAACCATACCAGCGTATTCGTAGCGATCATCTGTACCAGCACCAGCAGCAACTCTACCAAAAACACCTTTATTGTTTTCTTCTTTTATGGTTAGGTTTATGGTTTTATTTTCTTTGTCTCCAGCTTCTCCAGAGAAAGCTTCGGACTTTGTTTTGGTATCTACAACCTGAATTTTTTCAATAATATCTTTAGTTAGATTTTTTGTTGTTATGGTTGGGTCATCACCAAAAAACGGTTTTCCGTTCACCAAAATTTTATTTACTTCTTTACCATTTACAGTTATTTTACCTTCTTCGTCTACTTCTACTCCTGGCAACTGCTTTAATAAATCTTCTACAGTTGCATCTTTTTTGGTTTTAAAAGACTTTACATTAAACTCTAAGGTGTCTTTTTTTATGGTTATAGGAGCCGTAGATTTTATAAGCACTTCATTGAGCTGATTATCTAACTGCATAGAAATGGTCTTTAAATCTATCACATCCTTTGTTACATCTATTTCCTTTTTATAGACTCCATAACCCACATAAGATGCAAAAAAGTTAAGACGCTCATCAAAGGTTCGTCCTTCAATTTTAAAAAAGCCGTTTTTGTCTGAAATGGTATAAGAAACAATACTACTATCCTTAATACGCTCTAAATAAACTGTTGCAGATTCTATGGGCAGATTAGAATCTTCGGCGATTAGTGTTCCTGTAATTTTGAAAGTTTTTTCTTGAGAAAAAGTAAAACATGCAAAGAGTAATGCAAAAACTAAACTTAGTTTTTTCATAGAGATTGATTGATGGTTAATAAAATAGCTAAAGCTTTAACGCAATAAAATAATAAATCGTATGAATTTTCTTAAAAGAACTATAAAATTTTTCTAACGCTTTAAAGCGAAGTGGCCTTTAAAAGTTCTTCCTTCAGCTAATTTTGCCTCAAACCAGTAGTCATCAGATGGTAATAATTTCCCGTTGTAAGTACCATCCCATTGGGAGTTTGACTCATTCAGAATTGTGATGAGTTTTCCAAATCGATTAAAAACCTTAACCGAAGCAGTTACAGGAAACTGAGATGAGAATCCACTAATCTGCCAGGTATCATTAACTGTATCACCATTTGGTGTAAAGAATTTTGGAAATCCTAAAACTGATATATCTTCTGAAACAATACCACAATCTGCTTTTATGTCTTTGATGTAAACTGTATGCACTCCTGCTGCCACATCTTCAAAAGTATTAGACTCTTGATATGGTCCATTTTCATCATCTAAGGCATAGAGATATTCACCTTCTCCTGAGGCTAAAATTGTAATGGTATTATTCTCAGAAATGTCCGTTATTTCAATCGTTTCAATCGTAGCTGTGTTAGAAGCTAAAACCGTAATCACACGCTGATTTGTACAACCATTTGGTCTTGTAACATCTACCGTGTATGTTCCTGGTTCGTTAACATCAATATTAATTGTTGTTTCTCCTGTTGACCAGTTGTAATAATAATTGTTTGGCACATCATTAACTATACCTCCATATAGTGAAATGGTTTCCGGAAATGTATTTAAACAATAAAAAACGGTTTCGTCCTCTAAGAGTTCAGGAAGTGGCTTAACATTCAACACCACTTCAACTATACTATGACAATTACCATCTTGTTGAACACGAGCATAAATAACTTGATAGTACGGTTGGTTATTTGTGTAATTAGTATTTAACGGGTTTTGAAGCAGCAAAGCATCGTTATAGGTTTCATAAAACCCTTCAACCTCTTTATCAAACCCTTCGTTTGCATAAATAACTGTTTCTGCTACCATGAGATCAAAGCTTACCAATCCTGTTTCATCTAAACTATCACACGCTTCTAAAGTAACAGATTGAGACAACTCAGTATTTACAACCAAAAGTACTTCTGCCTGATTACTACATTGTGTTATTGTATTGGTTGCTACAACAAAAACGGTTTGATTATTGACTGTATTGATATAACTCTGATCATCAATCTGATTTAAAAAATCGGCATCAGAATAGTATGCAACCTCGATATTAGACAAATCTCCACTTACAATAGCATCATTGTATTCACTTAGATTGAAATTTGCAGAACCATCTATAACCTCATCCTCACATTGTACTATTGTAATATCGTTTACACTTGGTATTGGATTAACCGTTACCGCAACAGGAAAACGCTGTGATGCGTTAGAACACATTGACACGGAAGGATCTATCCAAAACGTTGTAGATTCTGTTAACATAACATTATATGAAAGCCCTGAATAGACTGGAATTATAGAAGTTTCTGAAGTATACCAATCCGCTTGGTTAGTTGAAGACTCTATATTTATTGTTACCTGTTCTGTACCACAAACGGATACATCTTCAGACAAAATCCTCGGCATTATAATAGTACTATATGCGGAGAGATTAATTTCGGGCTCATTGGGCAATCCTCCAAATTCTACAATATATCCTTGAGGATGATAATCACCACCAGGATTTGTATCTCCTGTAACAGCTAGATCATTCCAAGACCCAAGGATACCAATATTTGGTGAAGTTATATGTGCATAATCTTCATCACCTGCGTTGTTAGGTTCTCCAGAATTCCAATATGAAAACTCACCATTTACTGGATTGCCATTAGCAGTACCTTGCCAAAAAACGGTACCTGCTTCTGGTCCTGTTTCCCATTTCCACGTTCCCTCTGTTTCTGCATCTGATGCACCTATCCATCCGGTACCAGAGGTTTGCTCACCAGTTAATTGTACTTCTTCTTCTGAAGTTATTGTTGCCAAATAACCTGTTAATCCATAATAATCTTGATTAGCAGCTGCGTCTCTAGCTTGCGTCCAAGTTATACCAGGACTAGAGACATAAAAATAATAATGACCTGTACTTGGTAAATAATTAGCATTACCAAGATTTATAGAAAACTGTCTATCTTGTGTAAAGTTGGTTTGAGTGGTCTGAAAAAGCACATCCTCAATTGCAGATTCGAACTCTGCAAAAGTTGCTGGTCCAAATAATGCAAGTTGCCCCTGAGCTGCATTCCAAACTGAAGAGATATTTGGATGTACACCACTTAAAACTAATGTATCTTCACCTAACTCATAACCTTCTGCAATTTGTATAAATACCTCTTGTAAGGTTGTATCTTCTGGGTTTGGGTCTGTAATAGAAACAGATGTCACAATATTCATTGGAGTATCTGAACAATAATACTGCTCTCCTATTACACTTATTTCTGGCGGAGCGTCTTGAGCAAATAGCCTAAATGATAGTACTAATGCACCAAACAAAAACAACTTATGGATTTTCATAGCAAAGTAAAGATATTACTTTTTTCGCATGTAAACACTTACAGGTACTCCATTAAAATCAAAGTGATCTCTAAGTTGATTTTCTAAAAAACGTCTGTAAGGATCTTTAACATATTGAGGTAAATTACAGAAAAATGCAAACTGTGGTTGCGGAGTTGGCAACTGCATAATATACTTTATCTTCACATATTTTCCTTTGTATGCTGGCGGAGGATTATTTTCTATAATTGGTAAAAGCGTTTCGTTTAGTACACTTGTTTTAATACGCTTCGTACGGTTTTTATAAACTTCAACTGCCGTTTCAATCGCTTTAAATATTCGTTGTTTATTTAATACCGAAATAAATATAATTGGCACATCTGTAAAAGGTGCTATTTCTTTTCTGATATACTTCTCAAATTCTTTGGCTGTTTTGTTATCTTTTTCAACCAAATCCCATTTATTTACCAGAATTACAACCCCTTTTCTGTTACGTTCAGCTAACCAAAAAATGTTCTGAACCTGACCATCAAATCCTCTTGTTGCATCTAAAACTAACAAACATACATCACAATGCTCTATAGCTCTTATGCTTCGCATTACTGAGTAAAACTCTAAATCCTCTTTAACTTTAGATTTACGACGAATACCAGCAGTATCTACAAGATTAAATTCAAATCCAAAACGATTATACTTCGTATCTATAGAATCTCTTGTGGTACCAGCAATATCTGTTACGATGTAGCGATCTTCTCCAATTAATGCATTTATAAATGATGATTTACCAGCATTAGGACGACCAACTACAGCAAATCTTGGCAGTTGCTCTTCTTCTACTTCTTCTTTTTCTGGTAAGGCTTCTACAACAGCATCTAATAAATCTCCCGTTCCACTACCATTAATACTCGCAATGGTATAATACTCACCTAAACCAAGCGAATAAAATTCAACAGCATCTTCACCTCGCTTATTGTTATCTACTTTATTTACAACAAGGAAAACCGGTTTTTCTACCTTTCTCAACAACTTAGCCACGTCCTCATCCATACCAGTAACACCTGTCTCTACATCTACCATAAAGATGATGGCATCTGCTTCGTCTATAGCCAACTCTACTTGCTTGTCTATTTCGGCTTCAAAAATATCATCACTACCAACGACATAACCACCAGTATCAATGAGTGAAAACTCTCTTCCATTCCAATCGGTTTTGCCATAATGACGATCTCTAGTTACACCACTAACGGCATCAACTATAGCTTCACGCCTTTTTATTAAACGATTAAAAAACGTTGATTTACCAACATTTGGTCTTCCTACTATTGCAACAATGTTTCCCATAAATTATAATTTAATCTGCATTACATATCCTGTAAGCGGTAGCAAAGGTAGGGTTTAATTTTAGATTAACGATTTATGTATTTGGAATTTAAGTTTTGAGTTTCATTAAGAAAATATGTAAATTGAAATTAATATTATTTGCAATGGAACTTTCTAACGAAATTATTTTAAGACCACGATTTAAATTCAATGTCAATCAAGACAATGAAAGTTTGCTTTCACTATTTGAAACTGAAGGTAAAAACCAGTCAGAATTTATAGTAACTCGTGTCGATGACCATGTATTTATAAAGATACCAAAAGTCAATCAGCATTTTTGGTCACCACAATTGCATCTTGAAATCAATGAGGATTACGACAATAAGCAGCTTAGCACCATTTATGGCCTATTTGGACCTAACCCAACAGTATGGACCATGTTTATGTTCTTTCACTTTGCTGTTGCAGGTTTCTTTATTGGCTTTGGGATTTGGGCTTATGTTAATTGGTCTTTGGGAAATAATTTTGCCATACAACTTTTTGTTACCTTACTTATGGTAGTTGTATGGTTTGCTCTTTATTTTAGTGGAAGACTTGGTAAAAAAGCTGGTATGGAACAAATGCACCAGCTACACCACTTTATGCGAGACACCTTACGTAGTAAAGACATCCATGCAGTCGAATAATTTACTTTTGATTATAACCAAAACGTCTTAGCTGATTTTGGTTACTTCTCCAGTTTTTGTTCACCTTAACATACAATTCTAAGTGAATTTGCTTACCAAAAAACTTTTCTAAATCTTTTCTAGCTTCTACTCCAACGCGTTTTAAAGCTGAACCTTTATGACCAATTATGATACCTTTTTGCGTATCGCGCTCTACCATAATAACAGAACGAATTCTTATAATATTTTCCTCTTCAAAAAACTCTTCGGTATCAACCTCTACAGAATATGGGATTTCCTTTTTATAGTGCAGTAATATTTTTTCTCTAATCGCTTCATTAACAAAAAAGCGCTCTGGCTTATCGGTTAATTGATCCTTTGGATAAAATGGAGGTGACTCTGGTAATAACTCAATTATTCTCTGAAATACATTTTGAACATTAAATCCATTTAAAGCAGAAATTGGATAAAACTCAGCATTAGGCACTTTACTTTGCCATAGCTCAGCTTGCGCTTCTAATTGCTCTTGATTTGAGTTATCAATTTTATTCAGTAGTAATAATACTGGAATTTTAGAGTTGGTAATCTTCTTAAAAAAGGCTTCATCCTTAAGTTCCTTCTCGCCTATTTCTACCATGTAAATAAGTACATCAGCATCTTCAAAAGCAGATTTTACAAAATCCATCATTGAGGATTGCAGCTCATAAGCAGGTTTTATAATTCCTGGTGTATCACTTAACACCATTTGGAAGTCTTCACCATTAACAATTCCCAAAATTCGGTGTCTTGTCGTTTGTGCTTTTGAGGTTATAATAGACAGCTTTTCACCAACAAAGGCATTCATTAAGGTAGATTTACCGACGTTGGGATTACCAATAATATTTACAAAACCAGCTTTATGCATGTATCAAAGTTTTGGCAAAGTTACAACCTTTAACTTTATTAGTTTTAGAATTGATGACTACATTTCTTCACATGACAAAAATCACCATTTATCTAAATCCAAAGGTCTAAATTTGAATTTGTATTAATTCATATCAAAAAAAATGACTGATCTTCAGATTGCCAAAAAAGTAAAACTAAAGCCCATAACCGAAATTGCCGAGAAGTTTGGTATTGATCCAAATAATATTGAAATGTACGGTAATGATAAAGCCAAGCTTCCTTTGTCTTGCATTAACAGAAATAAAGCCAAGAAAAGTAATCTTATACTGGTTTCTGCAATCTCACCTACTCCTGCCGGCGAAGGTAAAACAACTATTTCCATCGGGTTATCTGAAGCCCTCAACCAATTAAACAAAAAAACAACTGTTGTTTTAAGAGAACCTTCTTTGGGTCCTGTGTTTGGTATAAAAGGAGGAGCAACTGGTGGTGGTTATTCGCAAGTTTTACCTTTAGAAGATATTAACTTACACTTTACTGGTGATTTCTCAGCCATTGAAAAAGCACACAACTTATTAGCTGCAGTAATAGACAATAATATACAAAGCAAGACCAATTCTCTTGGTTTAGACCCAAGAACCATTACATGGAAACGTGTTGTGGACATGAATGACAGAGCGCTACGACGTATTATTGTTGGTCTTGGAGGTACATCGTCTGGTATACCAAGAGAAACAGGATTTGACATTACAGCCGCTTCTGAGATTATGGCAATTTTATGTATTTCAAAAGATCTTAGTGACCTCAAGAAGCGACTAGGAAATATCTTTATTGGTTACACATTTTCGAAACAGCCTATATATGCTAGAGACTTAAAAGTCGCTGGAGCTATGGCCACACTTTTAAAACATGCTATAAAACCCAATTTAGTACAAACCATTGAAGGTAATCCAGCTATAATTCATGGCGGACCATTTGCTAATATTGCTCAAGGTACCAACTCCGTTATAGGCACTTTAATGGGAATGTCTTTTTCTGATTATACTGTAACTGAAGCTGGTTTTGGTTTTGACTTAGGTGCTGAGAAATTTTTTGATATTAAATGCCAAAGTGCCAACATATCTCCAAAAGCTGTCGTGTTAACCACAACAATACGTGCCCTTAAATATCATGGAGGTGCCGATTTAAAAACTTTAAATGAACCAAATGTTGAGGCACTGAGACAAGGCCTTCCTAATTTGGAAAAACATCTTGAAAATATTAAACAATTTGGAGTTACTCCTATTATAGCTATCAACAAATTTAAATCTGATACCAAAGAAGAAATTCAACTCATAAAAGATTTAGCTAAGATTAAAAATATTAGAGTTGCCGTAGCTGATGTTTGGGCTAAAGGAGGTAAAGGAGCGTTAAAACTTGCCGAACATGTTATTGAAGTTGCAGAAGCCAGTAAAGCAAAATTTAAACCGCTTTACGATTGGAATATGGATATTGAAACAAAAATTGAAACCATTGCCCAAAAAATATATGGCGCAGAACATGTAGATTATAACACCAATGCAAAACGGCAACTAACCAGAATAAAGGAGCTTGGCTTGGAAAACTTACCTGTTTGTATAGCCAAAACTCAAAAATCATTGTCAGATAATCCTAAATTACTGGGCAGACCAAAAGATTTTATAATTACGGTACGTGAGATTGAGATTGCATCTGGAGCTGGTTTTTTAATTCCTATTACTGGCGAAATAATGCGTATGCCTGGTTTACCAACGCATCCAGCATCTGAAGGTATTGACATTAGCGACAGTGGTGAAATTAGTGGTTTGTTTTAAATAAAAACTTACGATCTAGGCTTATTAATTCCTCTGTCGTACATTACAATACTACCTGCTACAGACACATTAAGGCTTAATTGTGATTTGAATTTCACCAAAAAATGACTCTTTTCTATGGCTTGATTAGAGAGTCCATGGTCTTCGGCTCCGAGAAGATAAACACATCGTCTTGGATGATGAAATGTTTCTAAATCTACCGCTTCATCTGTTAACTCTACACCTACTAAACGCGCACCTTTAGGTAAATTATTAAAAAATTCATCAAAAGTTTCATAATGAAAATAAGGCATCGATTTTACAGCATTATGTGTATCGCAGGCTTGTTTTGCATACCGATTACCAATGGTAAAAATAAAACTAGCACCTAAGTTTTGGGCTGATCTCCATAGTACACCAAGATTCTCTGGCGTTTTACCATTTTGTATACCTATACCAAAAAATTCGTTTACAAAATTGTCTGTCATAGTTGCAAAAATAAGACATACTGACAAAATGTAAGTTCATATTGAAATGGCATTTTTTTTGATTTTTTGGAGGCAGATGTCTAATTTAAAATTGTAAAAAATGAAAAAAGTAATGCTCTTTTTATTTGTAGCAATTTTAGCTACAAGTTGTAATGCTCAAGACACTGAGAATTCTTCTAAAAATTCTTCAGATTTAGAAAGTCAAAAAGATAGCCTTCTAAAACCTAAAGGCACATGGAAAGTAAATAAAGAAGTTGATGAAAATGGCAATATAATCCGTTACGATTCTATTTACAGCTGGTCGTCTTCTGGAAATATAAAAGGTATGGAGAGCGATAGCATTCTTAACCAAATGCACTCCATGATGCAAAAGCGTTTTTCTATGCTACAGTCTCCAAGACTAAATGGATTCTCAGAACGAGATTCGATTATGAGACAATTCTTTTCTGATGACTTTTTTAAAGATGATTTCTTCTCTAATGGTATGCCTTCTGGATTTCAAAACATGGATGATATATTAAAGCAAATGGAAGCTATGCGACAAAACTTTTTTAACGATACGCATAGATATATTATCCCACCAGAAAAGACAGAACCTAAAGAAAAGAAAACAAATTTTATCGAAAAGAAACAGGTGTAATAATTTCTATGGTTTAATAATTAAAACATTAGATTATGAAAAATAAGCCTATAAAAGTCAAGTTAATCAATCAAGAGGGAAACGTTTACCATATAAAATTCCCTAATCTCGAAGTACCAGTTAAAGTAAACAAACATCTTTACCGTAAGATGTTACATAGTCCAGATTATCAATTCTGGTCTACTAATGCCAATGTAAAGCAATCTTTTTCTGCTTAGCCTCATATAGAGTTGAAACAATAAAAAATGATTGCTCACTTACAAGCAATCATTTTTTATTTCACTAAACTTAAACTACTGTTTATTAATTTTTTAGCTGACAAATATCATGAGAAAATTTGAATCTTAGTTATAACTTTAGATGCAAAGAATTACAAAACCTGTTGATTATGTTATCTGTCTTGTTGCCTACCGATTTTTCAGAGAATTCTAAAAATGCTATTACCTACGCTTTAGAATTATATAAAAATGAAGACTGTAAATTTCACTTTTTGCACTGCTATCCTCCAGTCATCTTTTCTTATGAATATCAAATAGAGAAAGGACTTATTGGAAAAGATATCCATAAAATTCTTCAGGAAGAATCTAAAGAGCGACTTTATGAGTTTGCGCTTTCTTTAATGCGAAAACATGGTATGGAACAAGAGTTCGAGGTTGAAGTCGTAAAAGGCTTTTTACCAGATCGTATTTCGAGAGCAGTGTCTGATAATAATATAGATCTCATTGTCATGGGAACAAAAGGAGAAACAGACTCTGACAGAGTAATTTTTGGCAGCAATACCACACAAATTATAAACAAACGTTGCTGTCCTGTTATTGCTGTACCAGATGATTATAAGTTTGCTGGTTTAGAGAATATATTATTCCCTTCAGATTTAAATCTGTCGTTTAAACACAAGCATTTTCAACCAATCCTAAAAATATTAGAATTACATAAAAGCAATATTAAAGTTCTGCATATAACAATGCAAGAACTCACATCCTTACAAAAAATTCATAAAGAGTTTATAAAGGAAACATTTACGGATTACAAAACAACATACGATATTTTAGAAGAGAAAGACATTGCAGATGTGGTCTATGATTATCAACAAGAGCATAAATCTGAATTACTTGTGATGATTAACAACAAACATTCCTTTTTTGAAAACCTGTTCTTTAAACCAACAATATCAAAAATTGCAATGCATTTACAGACACCTTTTATGGTGATTCCTGCGTAAAAATTAGATATTATAACTGAAGTAAAATTAAAGTCATGAAAGTTCTTGTTTACAGCACCAGAGATTTTGAGAAAGCGTATTTAGAGCAAGCTAATAACAATAAGCACAGTCTTACATTTACCAAAGAAACCTTATCATCATCAACAGCTATTAAAGCTGTAGGTTACGATGCAGTTTCTATTTTTTCTGCAGATGAAGCTTGCTTTTTAACCATAGAAAAACTTCACGGTTTTGGTGTTAAGTATATTAGCTTACGATCTGTGGGATACGATAATGTAAACATTAAGGCTGCTAAACGAGAAGGTATTAAAGTTGCCAACGTACCAGCATATTCTCCCAATGCTATTGCAGAACATGCAGTAACACTTCTTTTGGCTTTAAACCGAAAACTTATCGAAGCCAATAATAACATTAAACGTTTCAATTTTGATTTAAATCACCTCATCGGTTTCGACCTTAATGGTAAAACCGTAGGTATTATTGGAACTGGAAAGATTGGCTCTGTTATGGCTAAAATCATGCATGGATTTGGATGTAAATTATTAGGTAATGACCTTGAAGAAGACCACCTATTGACAGAACTCTACGGCTTACAATATGTTTCTCTAGAGAATTTATGTGAGCAGTCAGATATCATCTCCCTTCATGTACCACTAAATAGCGACACACACCACATGGTTAACGAAGACTTATTTGATATAATGAAGGAAAATGTATATCTCATCAACACAGCACGTGGTGCTATAGTTAATACAGATGACCTAATTATAGCTTTAGACCACAAAAAAATTGCAGCTTATGGCATGGATGTTTATGAGAATGAAAAAGGCATTTATTTTAAAGATTTGTCTCATGACATTCCTGATGACGATGCTCTAATAAAGCTTATAGCCATGCCAAATGTATTGGTTACTGGCCACCAAGCATTTTTAACCAATGAAGCTCTAACCAATATTGCTGAGACTACCATTTACAATCTAGATTGTTGGGAAAACAACATAGTAAACGACAATGAATTAACAGGATAGTACATTTTGTATCACCGAAAATTCAACATCCTATGGAACAAACTACTTCCATAAACAAACAATTAAAATCCTTTTTCACAGAAATTGGAGACCTCTCATATTTCACCATTAGATATTTTAAAGAAGTTTTTAAGACGCCTTTTGAGTTTAAAGAACTGCTTCGCCAATGCTATAATATGGGAAATCGATCACTGCTTTTAGTGGGAATCACAGGATTTATAATTGGCTTGGTATTAACCCTTCAAACCAGACCAACGTTAATGGAATTTGGTGCGGTATCATGGATGCCATCAATGGTTGGTATATCTATCGTTAGAGAAATTGGTCCAATTATTACGGCTTTGGTTTGTGCAGGTCGTATTGGCTCTGGTATTGGTGCAGAATTAGGCTCTATGCGAGTTACAGAGCAGATTGATGCCATGGAAGTCTCTGGCACAAATCCTTTTAAATTTTTAGTAGTTACGAGAGTTTCGGCAGTAACATTAATGCTCCCTTTGCTTGTAATCTTTGGTGATACCTTGGCATTATTTGGCTCATTTCTGGTAGAAAATGTAAAAGGTAATGTGTCTTTTACGCTTTTCTTTAATCAGGTTTTTAACTCTTTAGAATTTGGCGACATTATTCCGGCGACCATCAAAACTTTCTTTTTTGGTTTAGCTATTGGTATTGTAGGATGTTATAAAGGTTATTACAGCACAAAAGGAACTGCTGGTGTTGGGAAAGCCGCAAACTCTGCTGTTGTATTTACATCACTTTTACTATTTATAATAGACTTTATAGCTGTTTTTGTTGCTGATATTTTTTATGACTTATGAATGAAAACACAGACATATCAAAAAGAGACGTTGTTCTAAAAATCAAAGACCTGCACAAAAGCTTTGGTGATAATCATGTATTGAACGGTTTTAATCTAGAGTTACACCAAGGTGAAAATCTCGTTATCATGGGAAAATCTGGTTCTGGAAAATCTGTGATGATAAAGTGTCTCGTCGGTCTTATGGAAGCTGATAGTGGTACAATATCCGTGATGAAAAACGACATTACCAAACTAGATAGAGAAGCGCTTGATATTTTAAGAGCTGATATCGGATTCCTATTCCAAGGTAGTGCATTATATGACTCTATGAGTGTTCGTGAAAACTTGGAATTTCCATTGCGTCGTCATTCAAAAAAATTTAAAAAAGATACAGATACCGAAAGTATGATTATTGAAGCATTAGAAAATGTAGGTTTGGCCAGTGCCATAGATTTAATGCCTTCTGAATTATCTGGTGGAATGAAGCGACGCGTAGCATTAGCAAGAACGCTAATACTTCAACCAAAAATTATTCTGTACGACGAGCCAACAAGTGGATTAGATCCTATTACTGCCAAAGAAATTATTATCTTAATGCAAAGCATTCAGAAAAAATATAACACCTCAGCACTCATTATAACACACGATGTGGATTGTGCAAGAGTTATTTCTGATAGGATGATTTTACTCATAGACGGTATTGACTATGCTGAAGGCACTTACAAAGAGCTTTCAGCATCAGAAGACCCAAAAATTAAAGCATTTTTTAAACAAGAATTATGAAAGCCCATAATGGGCATTTGAGAGGCAATGAATACCGCTAAAGAAAGAAAGAAATTACAGAATCACAGGTTCTCGAAAATTTGAAACACATGAAAAAAACAGCATCACAAAAAACCAAGCTTGGCATATTTGTTATTATTAGTACCATCTTATTTGTGGTAGCCGTTTATATGATTGGTCAAGGTAAAGATCTGTTTAAAAAAACCTTTACCATTAGCGCCTATTTTCAGAATGTAAATGGTTTACAAAATGGCAACAATGTTAGATATGCAGGTATTGATATTGGTACAGTAAAATCTATTAACATGGTTAACGATTCAACCATTAAAGTAGATATGAATATAGAGGAAAAAATTATACAACATATTAAAAAAGATGCCATTGCCACAATAGGTTCAGATGGATTGGTGGGTAATATGATTGTAAATATTGTTCCTGGAAAAGGTACAGCATCTATTATTGAAAACGGTGATATTATTGAGTCATTCAGCAAAATAGGTGCCGATGATATTCTTAGCACATTGAGTGTCGGCTCAGAAAATGCAGCGTTGTTAACTGTTGATTTACTAAAAATCACAACCGAGATGCTCGAAGGTGAAGGCACCATTGGCTTGTTACTAAACGACACCATTATGGCACAAGACCTTAAACAGTCGGTCTATAATCTTAAAACAGCAAGTAAAGGGGCAACAAAAGCCATAAATGAATTAACGGATATTATTTCTTCAATAAAAACTAATGACGATTCTGTTTTGGGCATGGTATTGAATGATTCAATTTCAGGAAAACAACTAAAAAGTATAGTAAATAATCTTGAAACGTCTAGTAATGAAATCAATTCAATTTTAAACAACATAAATACCGTTGTAAATGATTTGAACTCTAGCGAAGGTGCCTATAACTATATTACAAAAGACACTGCTCTGGTCAATGATTTAAAATCCACCATAAAAAACATTAATGAAGGCACCGAAAAGTTTAATGAAAACATGGAAGCTTTGAAGCATAACTTTTTAACACGTGGTTATTTTAGAAAGTTAGAACGCCAAGAAAAGAAAGCTGCCAAAGCAAAAAGCGATTAGGAATAAACATTTTAAAATAAAAGCTGAGCAACTATGTCGCTCAGCTTTTTAAGTTCAGTTTTTACTGTAGAAACGACTAATTGGCAATAACCTCTTTATTTCTACTTTCAGCAAATTTTTCAATTAAATCTGGTACTTTTTCAAATGCAGCTGCAAGACCATGAGCTTTACCAGCTTCAATAAAAGAGATTTCATTTTCTCGAGTAACTAAAAATCCTAAAGGTTCAATTCCTACACCTGCTCCTGCACCTATACCTTCACCTTTTTTACCCTTAGTTTCAGAACCTTCTCCTCCACCTGAGCCAAATCCCATGCCTACTTTTATTACAGGTACACACTTAAATTCTCCCAGCTGAAACTCTTTACCAATTACAGTATCGGCATTAGCTTCTGTTTTCATAAAATCTGTCACTTGTCCTAATAATTCTTCTAAATGTAGTTCCATAATATTAATATTTTAAATGTTGAAAAATGATTTTATAATGCGTATTGGTCTATTCTCAACAGCCAATACTAATGTGTTTTGACCTTTATAGTTAACATGGAATCCTCCAAATTGATAGTTTAAAAAAGAAAATACTGGGTACAATTTTGAGTTTGCAATACAATCTCCTGTATCTATGTTCATGTAAAACTGTGTTACTTTAAAGGATTTTATAATTCTTATTACAGTTCTAAAGCTTAATTTCTTTGTTTTTTTATCAACCTTTATTGCTTTTGATGTTTCAGATTTCTTTTCTTTTTTGGCTTTTAGCGGATGGATGTAAAATTTTAAAAAGAACAACTTTAATCTTATTATAAAAATCTCTTTATCATCTTTAATTACATCTGCCCTTGCAAGGCCTTTTAACTGAATATAATATTGCTCATTATTTGTATCTATAACCAAAATCATTGGCATTAACAATAGGTACATAATCAACGATAAAAACAACAATATGATAATAGTTAACAACATATCTTAAATTTTATCCAAAGGAAAGCAAACTATAAATATAGCACAATGATATTCATCAACTTAGGTGATTTTTTATGCACTTTAACAAATTTAAATGAGCAAGAAAATTGATTCTATTTAGACTTCGTATTAGAACTATTCTTGTAGCTTCTTAAACTCAAGACTCAACTTTACCATAAAGTTTAATTCAGATTTATTGATTTTAGCAAAAGCATAGGCAATGTCATTCCCAGTCTTAAGAATGAGCTTTTGTAATTCCTCTGTAAATAATTTAGGATTTCGATGTAGAAATTCAATAAACCTAGAAAAGCTGTTTTCTGCTGAAGCATTGTCTTTTTGTAATGTATTGAACTGATTTTTTATGACATCTTGTTCAAGTTCCGTAAGATGAAGCCATCGCTTTTTTAGGCTTTCAGACAACTTTACATATTCTTCAAAAGACAAGTTATTATCTGCCTTAGAAATAGCATAAAACACATATCCTAAATGTATTAAAAAGTCCCTATTCATTTTGATAAAAATTACCGCATACAAAAGATATTTAAATCCTAAGAAACAAAGAATGATATTGATCATTATCATAAAATAATCACTATTTATTGCTTACCTTTAAAGGATACACCAATTACTTGTTTGGCATGATTAAACAAGACCAGGAAATATTCAATATTCTTCTCGAAGCCGTCTCAGAAGCTATAATTATTGTTGACGAAAAACAACATATTATTGAAGTTAACAGTATGGCAGAACATGTATTTGATTATAAAAAGTCTGAGCTCAAAGACAAATCGATAGACATTCTCATACCTTCTAACTACCACAAATCTCACAGTAAAAATGTAGAACGTTTTATTGAAGATTACAAGCGTACTAAAATGGGAAAAACCGCAGATGTTTATGGCCTAAAAAAAAATGGAGACATCATCCCAGTTGAGGTTGAGCTTAATCCTTTTAATATCTATAACAAAACCTATGTTATGGCATTGGTTAGAGATATTTCTAAGCAGAAGGAAAATGAATTTGATTTTATGCTTAGAAGCAAGGCACTAGAATCTGCAAGTAATGGTATTTTAATTACAGATGCTTTAAAACCAGATAATCCTGTTATTTATTACAATCCTGCTTTTGAAAAATTAACAGGTTATTCAAAAAAAGAAATCTTAAACAAAAACTGTAGGTTTCTACAAGGTAATGACAGAGATCAAAAAGGATTACCTAAACTAAGAAAAGCCATAAAAAATGGTGAAAGCTGTATCGTAACACTTAGAAATTACAGAAAAGATGGCACCCTTTTTTATAATGACTTGTACATCACTCCCATCACCAACAAAAGAGGTATTGTAACACACTTTATTGGTGTACAAAACGATGTTACCGAACGCGTAAGAGCTGAAGAAGAAAAGAACCATTTAGCTAAAATTTTTAATGAGTCACTTAACGAAATTTATGTTTTTGATGCTGAAACCCTCAAGTTTATCAATGCCAATAGAGGAGCTCTTAAAAACATTGGCTACACTTTAGACGAGCTTAAATATATGACACCTGTTGATTTAAAATCTGGTATAGATGAAACAACTTTTAGAAAAAATTACATTTATAAACTTCTAAAAAATCAAGAAGAGCAGATAGAGTTTGAAACCATTCATATTAGAAAAGATGGCACTTCCTATCCTGTAATGGTACATTTACAGCTTTCATTTTTAAAAGACAAAAAAGTGTTTGTTGCCATAGTTGTAGATATTACAGAGCAAAAAAACTACACCATAAAGCTCGAAAAAACGGTACAAGAAAGAACCTTGCAACTACAAGAAGCATTAAGTAAAGAAAAAGAACTCAACGAATTAAAAACAAAATTCTTATCGCTTGTATCGCACGAGTTTAAAACACCATTAAGCGGCATAGCCACATCTTTAATGCTTTTAGAAAAGTATAAGCTCACAGAAGAACAACCAAAACGCAACAAACACTTAGCCATCTTAAAGGACAAAGTAAATTACCTCAACACCATATTAAATGACTTTTTATCTATTGAAAGATTAGAAACAGGAACATTTAACTATTCCTTTTCTGACTTTAGATTAAGTAAGGTTATTAATGAAGTGGTTTACAATTCTAATATGCTTTTAAAAGAAGGACAACACATAAATTACCCAGCTGATATTGATGACATATCGATGTACCAAGATGAAAGAATTATTGAAATTATCCTATCCAACATCCTTCAAAATGCCGTGAAGTATTCTGGTAAAAATTCAGAAATAGATATTAGGATTCGCCAAAACAAAAACGATACTATTTTTGAGATTGAAGACCATGGTATTGGCATACCAAAAAAAGATATGGAAAACATATTTGCACGTTATTATCGCGCAGAAAATGTGCTCAATATGCAAGGCACCGGAATTGGTCTTAACATTGTAAAAACACATTTGGAAAATTTAGGCGGACACATAAAAATTGAAAGTATAGAGCACAAAGGCACACTCGTAACATTAAAAATCCCTAACAAAGCTAAATATGACTAAGATTTTACTCATAGAAGATGATACTGTTTTAAGAGAAAACACTGCTGAACTTTTAGAACTTTCAAACTTTGAAGTCATTACAGCACCAAATGGTGAGCTTGGCTTAAAAGCCATAAACATTAATACACCAGATATTATAGTTTGTGATATTATGATGCCAAAACTTGATGGTTATGGCGTTTTAAACGAAGTAACCAAAAACAGTAAAACAAAGCATATTCCTTTTATTTTCTTATCTGCAAAAACCGAACATCAAGACGTTAGAAAAGGTATGAATTTGGGAGCAGACGATTACATCACCAAACCTTTTACTGAAGACGAATTAATAAGTGCCATAAAAAGCAGACTGGCCAAAGCCAGTATCTTGAAGGATAAAGGTCAAGACAATGTTCAAAATTACTCTGAAAAAGACGAATTAATCAACCTTAACGATTTAAAAAATTTCTTTGACGATTACGGTAATGAATTTACATATAATAAAGGCGATGTCATTTACAGAGAAGGTGACCACTCAAATTTTATATACCTCATTACAAAAGGTGCTGTAAAGTGCCACAAACTAGACAGCAAAGGCAAAGAATTAGCCACAAGCCTTTACAAAGAAGACGATTTGTTTGGTTACACCTCTTTTACCCATAATTTACCGCATAAAGAAACAGCTACAGCTATAAAAAAAACAAAATTGGTGGGTCTATCAATACTTCAATTATCAGAAATCATAAAGAACAACAACAAACTAGCCGTTGCCCTAATTGATCATCTAACAGACGATTTGTCTCACATTAAAGACCAGCTTTTGGAAATGGCATATAGTTCGGTTAATAAAAAAACGGCTAGTACTATTCTTCAATTTGCAGAAAAAATAAATCGCAGACCTAACGACCCAATCAAAATATCTAGAAATGACTTGGCTAGTGTTGCTGGTATAGCCACAGAAACCTTTATTCGTACGTTAACTAATTTTAAAGAACAAGGATTAATTAAATCTGAAGGAAGAAACATCGTTGTTTTAGATGTTGAAGGACTTAAACAAATTAAATAAGTGCATCTTTCTAAAATGATTCTTGTCATTTTAAAATCCGTTTTTAGAACCTACATTTAAGATATTAAATTATTGATATCATGAAAAATGTGCTTTTACCAACGGATTTTTCAGAAAACTCGTGGAATGCTATAAAGTATGCCATCCATTTTTTTAATTCTATTGAATGCGGCTTTTATGTATTACATGTTAATAGCTTAAACAACTTTATTCCGCAAGATGAAACATTAACATTAGATTCTTACTATCTAGAAAGTACCTATACTATACCTGCAAAACAAAAATTGCGCAGTTTTATAAAACGTATTTCTAAGTTAAGCCCAAACAAAGACAAACACAAATTCTTTGCTCTTACTGAAACTGGTTTTTTTATTGATTCTATTCGGAAGATTGTAAAAGAGAAGCAAATAGATTTTATTGTAATGGGAACCAAAGGCGCTTCTGGTTTAAGTGAAATTATTCTTGGAACCAATACGGCAGACGTTATTACCAAAGTTAAATGCACCACACTTGCTGTACCCGAAAATGCAGAATTTGTACCACCAAAAGAAATTGCTTTTCCTACAGATTTAAACTTAACATATAATCTTGATGTATTGCATCCTTTAAGTGAAATAACTGAGCACTTTAAAGCATCACTGAGAATACTTCATATCAATAAAAACAAAGAACATTTAAACGAAGATCTAGACGAAAACATAACGTTGCTCAAAGACTATTTTACAGATATTAAAAGTAGTTTTCATCATCTAACTAACAAAAAAGTAGAGGATGCTGTGCAATGTTTTGTAGAAAGCAGAACTATAGATCTTATTTGTATGGTAGCCAAAAACCTCAACTATTTTCAACAAATATTTTTTCACAGTAAAGTTGAAAAAATAAGCTACCACACCGACAAACCATTATTAGTATTACACGAAAAAAATTAACAAAGCCATGGAAAATTCACTATTCTTTACAAAATTTTGGGGCTGGTATCTTATCATTTTCTTTTTTATACTCAGCTTTAATCCAAAACGTATTAAACAGATATTTAGCAACCTTAAAGACGAAAAATTTTTAATTCTGGCTGCTTTTATTTGTATTACGCTAGGACTAACCACTATTATTTTACACAACATTTGGGAATTAAATTATAAACTGGTAATTACATTAATAGGATGGTCATTCTTGTTTTCTGGTTTAGCGCTCTTTATTTTTCCCAACAAAACGGTATCGTGGTTAATTTTAACCAATGTTAAAATGGTTCAGCTTATTTATATGCTATTATTTTTAGTAGGACTATTTTTGTTAAATATAGTCTATCAAATTATACCTTATTAGCCAAAATTGATATTTATCATTTTCTAATATTAACAAGTTATTTATGTTTAATATCTAATATTAAAATAGGGTAATTTAATATCAGGTGCTATTAATCACGAAAAAAGCCAGAGCAATCTCTGGCTTTTTTTGGTAAACACATTATTGTTATTTCTTACCAAAACTGATTTTCCTCATTTTAGAAAACAGACCTAGTAATTACATTTATAATGCTATTAAAAGTGCATTCATATTTAATTTATTAGTCGAGGATTTATGAATAAAAAAAGTGTTTAATGCTTTGGTTGAATTAAAAGTAATCCTTTGTAATTCTTTTTTGTAAGAGGATTTTTAGGGTTTTCAAAATAAGAGGTGAATTATAGAATTAAACACTTTTTCGGAAACAGGAAGTTTAAGCTTCCTGTTTCTTTTTTCTCTCATATAAATTCCACAAGACATCCAGATTATATTGTATGATAAATATCATTGTAAAATGGTGCTAAATACCTTAGCTTTAGTAAGCTATAAAATGAATTTATCATGAGAAATATTCTAATTCCAACAGACTTTTCCGCTAATGCCATGAATGCATTAAAATATGCATCTGAGTTGTTTAAATACGATAAGAGCCGATTTTTTATAATGCATGCTTACCAAGATGAGATTTTTGAGGACGAAGAACTCATTAAAGAGGAAACTTTGGTTAAAGTTACCAAACGCATTGCAGATAAATCGCAATCTAACCTAGAGAAAGTCTTAGATGAGATTAAAAAGATTTCTCCAAATCCAAGACACAGCTACGCTATTATTTCTGCCAACAATATGCTTGTAGACGAAGCAGATAAAATTGTAGATGAAGAAAATATAGATATTATCGTTATGGGTACTCGTGGTAATACCAACAATAAAAAACTAACCTTTGGTAGCCACACGCTTCAAGTATTAAGATACGTGCAGAGTCCTGTACTGGCCATACCAGAACATTATGCTGGCATTCAGCCTAGACATATCCTCTTCCCTACCAATTATTTAATTCCGTATAAAAGAAGAGAATTAAAATTACTGTGCGAACTGGCTTCACCATACAGAGCTACTATAGATATGCTCTATGTGTCTGACAACGATAATCTTTCTATGAGACAGCAAAACAACCAGAGCTTTGTAAGGGATGAGTTGTGCAAAAATGAGATTAATTTTAAGACTGTTAAAGATTCTAGTATTACTGACGCTATTTGCAATTATATAGATAAAAACAATGTAGATATGTTAGTGATGGTTAACACAAGACACTCCTTTTTTGAAAACATATTCTTTAAATCTAAACTAGATGAAATAACCTTACGAATTGATATTCCGTTTTTGGCACTGCAAAACATTAGACGTTATTAACTTTTAAAATCTATCGTCATGAAAAAAATATTATTACCAACGGATTTTTCGGATAATGCATGGAATGCCATTACATATGCATTACAACTATATAAAAATGAAAAATGTAATTTCATTTTATTGAATACGTATACTCCCATTATGTATCAGGTAGAGTTTATGCAATCTAGCGAGCCTCAGTTTCAGCTTATGGAAGCTGTTAAAGAAACCAGCAAGAAAAAACTTCAGGATTTAGTGGGAAAAATAGAAACTGAGTTTCCTAATCCTAATCACCATTTTACAACCATTTCATCCTTTAACACACTTACAGGTGAGATTAGCGAATTGTATGAAGGCAATGTAATGGACCTTATAATTATGGGTACTAAAGGAGCATCTGGCGTAAAAGAAGTTTTATTCGGATCTAACACTATGCACGTACTTAATAATGTTAAGTGCCCTGTAATTGCTATACCTAGCGATTTTAATTTTGAAAGACCACACGAACTGTTATTTCCTTCAGATTATGACATTGAGTTTAACGACCAGCACTTAGATCCGCTTATAGATATTGCTAATCTGTATAACATTCGTATCAATATTATGCATGTGCACTATGGGGAAACGTTAACGGAAAGACAAGAAAGCAACCGACAAAAACTAGAAACAAAGTTTAAAGGTATTGCACATTTATTCCACAATATTAAAAATAAAAATATACCAGAAGCAATTACAGAATTTCAGATAAAAACACGTATTAACCTGTTAGTGATGATTAACAATAAGCATTCTTTTTTTGAAAATCTATTCTTTAAATCTAACATAAAACATATAGGTTTTCATCTTAATGTGCCTTTTATGGTTATCCCATCGCAACTGTAATTAAGACTGATTATAATCATTTCAAAACGTAAAAGTTAAAAGTAACTTTTGCTGAAAGACTAAAGCTAATCGCCATGAAAAACATACTATTACCAACGGATTTTTCGGATAATGCCTGGTGTGCAGCCGTATATGCACTTAAGCTCTATGAGAAAGAAGAATGCACATTTTATTTTCTACATTCTTATAAAATGAAAACTTCTGCAATGTCTAATATTTCAAATAAATTATTGAGATATATGGCAGATAATGCAAATCAAGAGTTGTTAGATCTTAAAGACATGGCAGAAAGAGCCAATGATAACCTTAACCATAACTTTGAGATTCTACTTAGTGCAGATGCTATGGATAATGCTATTGATATGGCTATAAACAAATACAATATAGACCTCGTTGTTATGGGAACAAAAGGTGCTACTGGTGCCAAAGAGATTTTTATGGGTAGCAATACCGTTAAGATTATTAATCACGTAAAGTCTTGCCCTATTCTTTTAGTTCCTAATGAATTTGATTTTGAAGAACCAAAACAAATTACATTTCCAACAGATTTTAATCGGTTTTATGGAGAAGAATTATTGCATCTGAAAGAACTCTCTAAACTTTATAATTCTAAAATTAGAATACTACATATTAATAAAGAAAAAAATCTAAGCCACCAACAAGATTATAATTTGGCAATGCTAAAGGCCTATTTAGAAGATTATCCGCATACCTTCCACTGGATGCCAGATTATAGTAAGAAAGAAAATGCAATACAGGATTTTATTGAAGAACTGAATACAGAGATTTTAGTAATGGTTAACTATGAACACAGCTTTATAGAGAGCATTATAAACGAGCCTGTGATAAAGAAAATAGGTTTCCATGCCACAATACCATTTTTTGTAATTCCGTCTTCTGCTTAGATTAATAAACGATAGACTCAAAAAACGACAACTTAAAACATACAATCATGAGGCATAAGATATTATTACCAACAGACTTTTCGGACAATGCTTGGCATGCTATAGATTATGCCACTAAGCTTTATAAAAATGAGCCGACCGATTTCTACATCCTCAATGTATTTTCTGCAACAGGAAACCTTGTAGAGAGTTTAATGAAACCTCAAACAGGAAGTGATATTTACGAATCTAAAAAATGGGATTCAGAAGATGGATTAGCTAAAGTTTTAGACAAGTTAGTACTAACAAAGAAAAACAACCCGAAACATCATTTCAAAACTGTATCCATGTTTAATAACACTATTGATGCTATTAAAGAAATTGTAGATAAAAAGGATATAGAAATGATAATAATGGGCACTAAAGGCGAAACGCACTCCAGAGCTACTGCCTTTGGTAGTACAGCAATTTATGTGATGGAAAAAGTGCGTAATTGTCCAGTCATTGTAGTTCCGCTAGAAGCGGAAATAAAACTACCTAAAGAAATTGTTTTTCCTACAGGTTTTGAAGTACCATACAAACGTAGAGAGTTGGTTTACCTAACAGATATTGCTAAAAAATCTGAGGCATCAATTATAGTTTTACACGTTAAGGAAAAAGATGAATTAGACGGTAATCAAAAAGATAACAAAGCACTTTTAGAAGAAATCTTAGAAGGCTCAACATACAAACACCATACATTATCGCATAATTCAGTAATTGCAGCAATAAATGTATTTGTTGAAAGTAGAGACAGCGATATGGTAGCCTTTATCAATAAAAAGCATAAGTTTTTTGGCAGCATACTTACTAGCCCATTGGTTAAGGAAATTTCATTTCACTTAAATGTTCCAATACTAGCGATGCACGATCTTAGAAATTAAGTTTTAGAAATTACCTAGACCAAAAATGTTTTAGGCAGCATTTTTTTAATTGAATTGAAATGCAAAACGATGGCATCATAATAACCAAATCATCAGGTGATAAAGTAAAATTTTCACTTAATAAATTGCGCTCATCCTTAAAACGAACTGGAGCAGATAGAGAAACCATAGACCAAATCATAGATAAGGTTAGAGATGAGTTGTATCAAGGTATTTCTACCAAGGAAATTTACAATAGAGCATTTGCCTTACTAAAGAAAAAGAAAAGTCATTTTGCTTCTAAATACAAACTCAAAAAAGCCATCTATGAATTAGGTCCAACAGGATTTCCGTTTGAGCGTTTTGTCGGAGCCGTTTTAAAGTACTCTGGTTATAATGTGAAAATTGGAGAAGTTTTACAAGGCAAATGCGTCACTCATGAGATTGATGTTGTAGCGCATAAAGGCAATGAAACTACAATTATTGAGTGTAAATTTCATGGTGAGCAAGGTATTAACTGTAATGTAAAAGTGCCACTATATATCAACTCGCGCTATCAAGATGTAAAAGCACATTGGAATGCAAATCCTAAAAACGGAACAACCTTAACAAAAGCTTGGGTAGTAACTAATACCAGATTTACAGAAGATGCCATTCAATACAGCAAGTGTTGTGGACTGTTTTTACTAAGTTGGGATTATCCTGAAAACAACGGATTAAAAGACCGAATTGACCGTTTGGGACTATATCCAATTACCGTTTCAACCTTACTATCTAACAGAGAAAAACAATTTTTATTAAGCAGAAATGTGGTTTTATGCAGAGAGCTGATACACGATAAATTCTATCTAGATCATTTGGGAATTTCTGATGCCAGAAAAGAAAAAATACTAAACGAAATCTCAGAACTCTGTACCATTAAAAGTGAATAGTCATGGAAAAGTTTGTAAAGGTTAATTTTTTAGGTGCCTCTGGTGTAGTTACTGGTTCAAAGTTTTTAATAGAAACCTCTGAGCAAAACATTTTAATAGACTGTGGTATGTTTCAAGGTTTAAAAACGTTGAGAGAACTTAACTGGTCTAATCTTCCTGTGGATGTTAAATCTATAGACATTGTACTTTTAACGCATGGTCATCTAGACCACGTAGGTTATCTACCAAGACTTTTAAAACAAGGCTTTAGAGGCAAAATTGTGGGTACAGCACCAACATTGGCCATTGCCGGAATTATTCTAAAAGACAGCGCCAAAATTCACGAAGAAGAAGCCGAAAAAGCCAACAAAGAAAAGTACACCAAGCACCATCCTGCTTTACCGTTTTATACCGTTGAAGAAGCAGAAGAAACCATTAAATTATTTCATACAGAAGTAGATGATAAATGGATCTATTTATCCGAAAACATCTCATATCGCTTTCAATATAATGGTCATATTATTGGTGCCATATTTATAGAATTAGATATTGATGGTAAACGTTTTGTATTCTCTGGAGATATAGGAAGAACCAACGATTATTTACTTAATAACCCAAAAACACCTGAATGGGCAGATTATCTGTTTATTGAAAGTACCTATGGCAACAAACTACATCCAGAAGAAGATGTAGAAACCATTTTAGAAGATATCATCAAAGAAACGATTCAGAAAAAAGGGAATCTCATCATACCGAGTTTTGCAGTAGAGCGTTTACAAACACTGATGTATATTTTATGGCAATTGTACAAACAACGTAGAATTCCCAACATTCCTATTTTTATAGATAGCCCTATGGGAAACAACGTTCTTGAGGTCTTTAAACGTTTTCCTAAATGGCACAGACTTTCAACCGAAGATTATCATGCCATGTGCAATCATGTAAACATTGTACAATCTTACAGAGAAACCTGGGAAACCATAGATGACAAGCGCCCAAAAATAGTTATTGCTGGTAGCGGAATGGTTACAGGAGGACGCGTTCTCACTTACTTGCAACAACTTATAGATGAACCTTCAACTACTGTGCTTTTGGTTGGTTACCAAGCCGAAGGTACACGAGGACGACAACTAAAAGAAGGTGTGCACGAAATTCGATTTTTCGGAAAATATTATCCTATAAAAGCCACTATAAAAAGTATCGAAAGTCTTTCTGCACATGGAGATCAAGAGGATTTACTCAATTGGATGAAAACCATTAAAAACATTCCCGAAATGGTCTATCTCATTCATGGCGAGCCAACAGCCTTAGATGCCTTTAGATCTAAAATTGAAAACACTTATGGTTGGCGTGTAAAAATCCCTCAATTGACTGATGTAGAAAAACTCATTATTTAATTTTGAACAACTTGCTTCAAACTGATCAAAATCATTTCAAAACCATCTTTAGATCAGTAAATTAGAGACAGTAAAATCGAAGTTTAACACTAAAAATTTAGAGCTATGTCACTAATTAAATTTAACAACAGACAACGCTTGTTCCCAAGTTGGACAAATGAGGGCTTAAAAAATTTTTTAAGCAGCGATGATTTCTTTAACAACGACTTTTTTGAAGAAGATAGCTTAATGCCAGCTATGAATGTTAAAGAACATGATGATGATTTTGAAATAGAGTTTGCAGCTCCTGGTTTCAACAAAAAAGATTTTGAGGTAACTATAGACGATAATATTCTTAACGTATGTGGTGAGAAAAAACATGAAGCTGAAGAAAAAGAAGAAGACTTTACTCGTAAAGAGTTTAGCTACAACTCATTTAAAAGATCTATGACCCTACCTAAATCTGTTAATACAGATCAAGAAGTTAAGGCTACCTATAAAAATGGCATCCTTAAACTAAATCTTCTAAAAAAAGAAGAGGCTAAAGCAAAACAACCTAAAAAGGTTGAAGTTATCTAAAATCTCTTAATTAAGGCAGAGTGTACGTTTAAGACCATACACTCTGCCGATTTAAATTTTATGAATCATGAAAACAATACATACCAATGCCAAACATACCGAATGGCTGAGTGCAGACGAAATGCACTTCGAATCCAAAAAATGGCTTTCAGAATTAGAGTTTTGTAAAGAAGAACAATGGTTTTTTGAAGACTTAATTCGTTCTTATACACTTCAGATTATAGACAACAATCACTTTGATGAAAGTAAAAGACTCATTGATAAACTAACAAAAATTGTAGATCAAACACAGACATTACTTAATGCTGTTAAAAAACATGAAAAAAAATTATCTATAATGGTAGACGGTATAGACCAGATAGAGGAAGAAACAGCATATAAAAATGAACACCGTAATCTTACAGAACTTGTTGATGAATTTAGAAAACGATACAGAGTTCTTAAGGCTAAGTTCTTTAAGTTTATAAAAGCAGTAATGAAAGAAAGTAAACAAAATTACTTATTAGAAAAGGAATAACCTTATTATGAAAAAGCTGATAATTCTAATTTTAATAGCTCTTGTAAGCAGCTGTACCTCAACACAGTTAACAGACAGCTGGAAAAATCCGGATATAGAAACCTATGCTCCTTCTAAAGTTTTGGTTGTTGGACTCACTTCTAATATAGAAGCCAAACAAAAATTTGAGACTAAGCTTAAGGACGAGTTTCTTATGCGAGGTACAGATGCTTATACTAGTTTTGAAGTTTTTCCTAAATCCTTTAAAACCGAAAAGCTTACTACAAATGAATTAGATTCTCTAGAACAACAGCTTTCACAAGATGGTTTTGACACCATCATCTTCTCAAAAGTAGTAGGCTCTGAAGATAAAATAGCATATACCAAAAACTTTGATGTGTACGATGAAACCATTATAAAATTTAAAGAAGATTATTTAAGATATCAGGACAGTTTCTACAATCCTGAATATTATGAAGAATACACGGTTTACCATGCAGAAACTTCAATATTTTGTATTTGCCCAACAAAAGAAAGTGAACTACTCTGGAAAGGCTCAATAAACATTGTAGACCCTCAATCTATAGACAAAACTGTAAATGATTACATTAATTTAATCATTGAAACTCTAGAAGTTGAGCAGTTAATAAACCCAATTGCACTAAGCACTGAAAAGGAAACAAGCTAATCAACTAATTCTATTTGTATAGAATAATGATTTACACATGAAACACAAGTAACGGCACTTTAAGTTTCTTACTAATCTCAGTCGTTGACGAACCTGTAAAGAATCTCTCAAAAAGGCTTTCTTTCTGCACCAATAAGGCAATCGCATCTATATTATGCGTCTGTGTATAAGAATTCACCACATGGTCCATTGGTGTATCACTTACAACATGATATTCATAATTGATATCTTTTAGGTGTTTTTCAATATGCTCAGTATCGCTATGTTCCTCTGGTGAAACTTCATTATTAGGCTTTATTCTCAGAAGGTGTAATTTTTCAGAATATGTATTCGCAAATGTCAACAAATTTGAAAAAGCTTCTCCTCCAATTGAATCATTAAGATCTAGTGGTAATAGTATCTCCTTTGGTGATGTGTATGTAAAGTCTTCTGGAATTACCAGAGTTGGGCAAGTTACCTTTCGTATAACGTTGATTGTATTACTTCCAAATAGCACTTCTTTTGCACCTGTAACTCCGTTGGTTCCCATAACAATTAAGTCAATCTCCTTTGATGCTACAACTTGATTTACAGAATCTGCAAACACATCATGATCTATAAGCATCTCAAAGTTGAAATTTTCATCCTTAGATACTTCTTCTAATTCAGCGACGATGTTTTTCAATCTGTTTTTTGGTTTTTTCACTAGTGAATCATAGATACTTTTATTTCCAGCCACCATTAAATCATCTGTCAAAAACGTATTAGCAGCTTCTACATACAACACAAAAAAATTGTTGCTAGCTCCACTAAACAACTTTAAAGCATAGTGTAAGGCATTAATAGAATTATCTGAAAAGTCGGTAAGTAATAATATATTTTTCATAAACTAAATGTAGTAATCATAATCCAAATTTAGTATGATTTTAGTCATTCTAATTAACAATAGTCTTGAAAATTAAAATCGATAAGGATTAGATTTTTACTAATTACTATGATTTTCTGTTTTAAAAATACAACAGCTCTTTTTTTACTAAATTAGACACTTCAGAACCTGCAATTGTTACTTTAACCGAATTTAATAGTTACTTATGCAAAATTCAAATTCATCAATCAAACCTGGCTTTTGGCAATCTGCTGGCAACAATCCGTTTTGGATAAACGTTGTAAACAACCGTGTATTTTGGTTAGGTATGAATCAAAAAACCAACGATGTTAATTTTGGTGAAAATTGGTGCCATGTTGGTCATGGAACCATAAAGGGCAACAAAATAGAACTCTCTTGGGCTGATATTCCTGCTGGTGAAGATCAATTGTCTGGAAAAATAATCATCCAAATAATTGACGAAACGCATATTAAAGTCATTGAAGATTCTGGTAATTTTGGAAAATCTGAATGGAGATGGGCAGATGCTATTAAAAATTTCTCAAGCTTATAAATTAAATCTTGCTCAAGAAGAAATTAAGCTTTCCATCACTTGTTGCTTATAATTATTGCCAATAGGTATCTCAATTTTTCCAATTTCAATATCGTGCTTTGTAAATGCTGAAATAGCGTCCTTATTAACAATAAACGACCTGTGAACTCTTAAGAAGCGATGATCTAATAATTCATTAAAGGCTGTAATGCTATATTTAGTCATCACACTATCTTCCTTAAGATATATTTTTATATAATCCTTTAAACTCTCTATATACAAAACATCATCAAACTGAATTTTAATGTTTTTTCGGTTAGCCTGAACAAAAACAAAGTCTGTTGACAATGATGCTTCATCCTTTTCTGCTTCTTCAGTTTTTAGCTGCACGCTTTCTAAAAATTTTTGAATGGCTTTAAAAAACCGCTCAAAAACAATGGGTTTTAGCAGATAATCAACCGCATTAAGCTCAAACCCTTCTATGGCGTAATCTCTGTAAGCGGTTGTAAAAATCACTTTAGGCATATTGCTGAGGCTTTTTAAAAAATCGGTTCCTTTAAGAACTGGCATTTCAATATCCAGAAACAATAAATCGATCGAATTTGAAGCCAGTACTTTAGTAGCTTCCAAGGCACTTTCGCAAGATGCCACCAACTCAAATTCATCGAGTTGAGAAAGATGTGTCTCTATTAACTCTCTAGCAAGTTCTTCGTCATCTACAATTACGCACTTATACTTCATTTTGTCTCAATTTTCAAATTAACCTTAAACATTTGGCCATCTTTACGAACCTCTAATATATGTTTATCAGGATAAATTAACTCCAACTGTTTTTTAACATTGCTTAGACCAATGGCTTCTCGATTTTCCTCATCATACTCATGGGTGGAGATGGTGTTTTCAATATAAAAATGAATGACACTTTCTTCTGTTTTTAATCTTGCCTTAATGCTCGCTTCTCTAATTTCCTGACTCACTCCATGCTTAAAAGCATTTTCAAAAAAAGTAAGTAAAAGTAAAGGCGCTATTGTTATTTTATTATCCACATTACTCTCAAAACTTATGTTTACTCTTTTTCCGTACCTAATTTTCTCTAGTGCTATATAGTTACTCAACAACTTGACTTCATCACTAAGTGCTACAAATTCGCTATTGCAGCGGTAAAGTATGTAATCTAAAATCTCAGATAATTTTGCAATCACCTCTGGAGTTTGATCTGATTTTTTAATTGCCAATGCATACAAACTATTAAGAGTATTGAACAAAAAGTGAGGATTCAATTGATTTTTTAACGCATTAAGCTCAGCACTTCTTTTTTGCTCACGTAATTCTAAAGTTTCTTTTTGATGATGGTAATTACGTAAAGCCATAAGTAAAACAGCAGGTAGAAAAAACCAAATAACATTGCGTACAAAATAATAATAGTCTGTTGCTCGCCACCAAAAGTCTACTTCTTTGGGTACTTTATAAAATTCTGGAAATATCGTTTCAAATCCATAGTAGCGCAAAAAAGTGTACAGTACAAAAGAGAGATATAATGTTGCAAAAGTGGCTAAACCAAAAAGTATTTTACCCCATTTATTAAGTATATATGGCACCAATACAAATATCATAGTATAGGCCACAAACATTTGTGGCAGTAGCTTGGTAGCATAAGCACATGTATAGGCCAACTTCATTTCTTGATAGCTTATAGTTGGCAGTACAGAAAACAAGAACAAGAGTATCCAAAAAATGGCATGACTCGCAACCGTATTCAATATGCGTTTAATTTGTAGCATCTAATAAATTTACACCAAACGACTAACTTAAAGAATTTTCCTTTACACAATTACTTTAATAGATAAATAAGCATTAGAAGTAGATGAAAACATAATCTACGTAGCCAAAAACCCTTCTTGCAGACAACTCCCTTTCTATTTGCTAAAACCTCTTGTACATCTACTTTTAAATTGGAGAGCAACTCTATAATGTTTATTTGCATATCATCAAATACTCAAAAAAAATGAATAGACACATCATATCTCTGGTAATTCTTTGTTTTTGCTTTGGTCTACAAGCACAGAATCAAAAGCGCAAAAAACATTTTAGACACATTAGATACAATCATGTTTCTCTACATGTACCTCTTATGGGAATATACCCAATATCACAACAGGAAGCGGACTCTACTTCGCATTATGTTTTTATCTATAACGACAAAAAGCAGCTCGTAGAAATTGAAAACCATCATTATAATACACAACGCCAACATCCACTAACAACATTTGGTGCTTACCGAATTGTATTTACATATAATGGTAACCAAGAAACACGAACATTTCAAGATCCAAACGGTAAATATGTTACCAACGATAGAGGTGTTTACAAAGAGGTATATACAAAGAACAAAAATGGTTTTATAACTGATTTGAATTTTTACGACTTAGAAGACAACCCTATGCTTTCTAACTGGAATATAAGCCGATACCATTGGAAAAAATACAAAAAAATGGTAATTGAAAATCGGTATAACTTAGAAGGTTCAACAGTTAATATTTCACCTTACTTTGAGTTTGGTACTACCGGAATTGTATATAACAAAAAAGGATTTCCTAAAGCCAATTACAACCTAGACAAAAATCTAAAACCTGTTGAAAATGCTTCAGGTGTAGCCTCTTATCATGATACGTATGATGAAAACGGCAACCACATTAAATATGAATATCACGACAAAGATGACAACCTTACAATAAATCAATGGGGTTTTTCCATTGGAGAAAAAAAATACGATGCCAAAGGAAATCAAACTGGTAGAGCAGTATATGACGTTGACAACAACTTACTCAATGAAAGAATTGATTTCTCTAATGTTTACACTAAGATGGCCTCTCCTATTTCAAAGGAGGACTCCACTGAAATAAAGCGGATAGCACTAGGCTATTTAATCGCGTTGCAACAGTTAAAACCTAAGCTCATGGAAGAAGTAATGCACCAACAACTAGCAAAACGTACTATCGGATATGATTTTAGAGAGAAAAAGGAAACTATTAGAGAAACTACCCACGAGCAGATGCTGAAATTTGCTGAATCTTGGAATAAATCTGGAGCAAAATTCCCAACAAATCCTAAAAATCATGTGACAATATTAGATGCATACCAAAAAGCCGCTTCTGTAAAACTAGTATCAGATAACTGGGTTGAATATTTACACTTAGCAAAAGTTAATGGGCAATGGAAAATTATCAATCTATTATGGCTTTATAAAGATTCTCGAAAGAACAATTATTAATTTTATATGCGCATACAATTTTCAAACCTGAACCCATCTAAATGAATTATTTAAAAAAACATTTCAGTCTGCTACTGTTGATAGTTGTAGCATTTTCGTGCTCTCATTCTACCAATACAGATGCCATACGTATTTTATTTATTGGAAACAGTTATACCTATTTCAATAGCTCCCCTGAATTGCTAAAAGCATTAATACAGGAAAAGCATCCAGAAAAAGTTGTAGAAACAAAGTTGATTAGTGATGGTGGCATGACCTTGGCCCATCATTGGAAGGACAACAGAGCGTTAGAAGCTATTCAATCTGGTAAATGGGATTACGTTGTGCTACAAGAACAAAGCAAACTCGGAATGGCTGTTATGATCGATAAAGACATCTTTTTCGGGCAAACAAACAAGTTCTTTGAATACGCTCGAAAGTTTGATGCTGAAGTAAAAAAAGCTGGATCTAAAACTGTATTCATGATGACCTGGTCGGTTAAAGATCGGCCAAATGAGCAAGCAATTTTATCGCATGCTTATGCCTCTATTGCTAAGGAGCTAGATGCAATTGTGGCACCTGTTGGTTTGGTGTGGGACCATGTTCGATCTAACCCCAATATTAACCTATATGCCAATGATGGTAATCACCCATCTACTGCTGGCTCTTATTTAATAGCCTCAACACTTTATGGAACATTGCTTGGCGAAGATCCGATAGGATTATCAGGAACGCTCACAGGACATCGATTATCCAATAGTGGCGAACCTTCTTCCAATCAAGAGCAATTGGTCGATCTCAATACTGAGGACGCTCAACTGATTCAAAATGCAAGTTGGAAAGTAGTAAATGCTATACAAAAAGCAGATGATTACCTCAATTTCGAAAAGCCCGATCCAACCTATACAATTCCTGTACTTGCCAAGGGCGAAAAAATTGAGCTTGCCAATATTACCGGTAGATGGTTTGGCACTAGCACATATGGCTCTGACTATCTAGGCCAAATCATGAAAATTGAAAACATGGATGGGAAACCTAAAGTGAGTCTCTCATTTTATTCTCCTCATGCACAAGATTGTATGAATATTACAGACGCAGTAATTGAAGAAAATGAATTGATACTGACCCAGTATGACTCATTAAGAAATCTAAATTCAACAATTCGAATTTCTTTGAATAAGGAAGAAATGACTGGTATTTTAGAATCTACTGGTGTATTAAAAATTTACAAGCATTTAAACTTTTCAAAAGAACCAGTACAGAATGAAATAGACCTTTCAGCGGTTAATGTACTAATGCAATCCTTCGAGTCCAACACTTTAAAGGAGAGCTATGTGAAAGCTGCAATCAAACACTATGAACAATACAGTCAATTAATTGGGGAAACCTACAAGCCCGAAGAATTTTATTTGAATGCTGAAGGATACAATCTACTGCGTGAAGATAAAGTGAACGATGCTCTCGGTATTTTTGAGTTAGCCATGATTTATTATCCTCAGTCAGTAAACACATACGATAGCTATGCTGAAGCTTTGATTATGGCCGGACGTAAAAATGAAGCATTAGCCATTTACGAAAAGGCGTATGAACTAGCCAAAAAAACAGGTTATAAAAACATAAACTACATAGAAGCGAATTTGAACAAATTGAGAAACAACATGGCTGTGGATATAGACAGGGAATTACCTCCTCCACCTCCGCAATAGGCGCATGATAATAGATAATTTTATTAATAATACTACAATATCATGAAAAAATTTACTGTAATACTATTCTGCTTGATTTCGGCTATCAGTGCAAACTATGCTCAAGAAAACAACCAAATTAGCATAGGTTTTAAAGACCAACTGTTTTCAAATGTCTTAAATGAGAATAGAGAATTTTGGGTAAATCTTCCGGAATCCTATTACGAGGAAGGTGCATCATACAAGAGGTATCCTATATTAATAGTATTAGATGGAAACATTCATTTCCAATCCATAACAGGGATGGTAGATTATATGAGCGCTGGGCATAACGGCAATCTACAAATTCCAGAAATGATTGTGGTGGCTATTCAAAATGTTAATAGACGAAGAGATTTCACACCTGATAAAATTATTACCAAAAGGAAAAACGATACTGGTGGAGGGGAAAAATTCCTAAGTTTTTTAGAAAAGGAACTCATTCCTAATCTAGACAAAAAATACAGAACCGAACCCTATCGTATACTTTTTGGACATTCTCTTGGTGGATTACTCGCTACGTACACTTATATGAAGGAGTACACACTTTTTAACGCCTTTATTGCAGTTGACCCAAGTTTTGGAACATGGGATTCAGAAACCATGGACAGTAAATTAGATTCATTAACAGAACAGTCTTTTAAAAGATTTATTTACATCGCTACGGCCAATTGGGGAAAAAGGAATATCAGAAATCGTGATAGACATGTAAGATTTTATGAATCATTGAATAGTAAATGTGAAGGAATTTTTCCTGCTAAACTAGAATATTTTGAAAATGAAAATCATGGCTCCGTGCCCATTTTAGCTTTTTACAATGGCATATCTGCAATTTTTGAAGGCTATGGAGTATACTATCGAAACATATTGAGCACAGAACAGCTAACTCAGCACTTTGAGAAGCTTTCTAATCGACTTTCATGGAATGTAAAACCACCTGAAGCACTTGTTAACCGAATTGGGTATTACTGGTTACAAATGGGTAAAGAGAAAGCATTAGAAATGTTTAAACTCAACACTCTACTCTACCCTCAGTCGTATAATGCTTATGACAGTTTAGCTGAGGCAAATATGACCTTAGGTAATACTGAGCTCGCTATTGCAAATTATGAAAAATCACTAGAGCTAAATCCAAATAATGAAAATGCAAAATCAATATTAAAAACACTTAAAAAATAGTGCTAACAATGATTTATAAAACAAAACTAATTTGCGTTTTAAGTTTGGCTATATTTATTGGCAAATGTTCTGAGCCAGCTGATAACTTTACAGTTACCAATGTTTCAGAAAATGTTTACAGCATTGTTTCTCCATCCATTGGATTACCCACTCCTGAGAACAAAGGCTGGAATTCTAATGTTCATTTTATAGTTACTGGTAAAGGAGTGTTGCTTTTTGACACGGGTTCTTCTGAGTTAATTGGAAATAAAATTAAGAGTACCATCAAGTCTATTACAAACCAACCTGTTCGCTGGGTGATTAATTCGCACAGTCATGCAGACCATTGGTTAGGTAATGCAGCATTTGCTGATGCAGAAATTATTGCTAGCAACCAAGCCTTTGAAACAATGAAAAAGTATGGAAAAGATGATGTTGCATTTTATGCTAAAGTAACCAATGGCACAATTGGATCAACGAAACTAAAGTATCCTAATCTATTGTTACACGAGCCACAGAAACGTACTTTCGGAGGACTGGAAGTTGAGTTCATTTTCGCTAACGATGGCCACTCTGAAGGCGATGTTTTAATGTGGTTGCCAGAACAGAAAATTATCTTTGGAGGAGATGTATTGAGTTCAGATTGGATGCCAATAATTACCAATTACAGCAACCTTTCGAATTTAATCAATACGCTTCAAACTGTAGCAAAGCTAAACCCTTCTGTTGTGTTGACTGGACATGGAAATGTAACAACAGCAGCGTCCGTATTAAGAGACGTTCAATTATTATCGAGTGTTTGTGAGCAGGTAAAACTAGACTATGAAAAAGGACTTACACCTACTGAAACACTATTAAAGGTATCGGCTAATCTTGGTCCAAAATACGAACCTCTATATAAAGATTTTGAAACAGAAATTGAGCGTTATATTAACCTTATGTACCAATTCAATAAGAAAATAAGAAGTGAAAACTAGTTTTAAAATTAAGTATTTAAAGCAAAAAACAAGCACAATATACCTGTAGATATATCTTTATGAATAGTTACTTTCTAAATGAGAAGTTTTCAAACTCTCATACTTTTAGAGGAACTAAATCTCATTCCACTGAGCTCAATACAAACTTCTCTTGCAAAACCTATTATAACAAAATAAAAAAAGAGCTAACATTACTGTTAACTCTTTGCTTAGTAGAGCGTACAGAAAAAATATCGAACCAATTATTACAAGAAATCAATAAATTTAATCAGTTAACTGAACTTTGAACAAAAGTCATCATTGTGAAAACAAAAAAATGCATCATATTCTTATAGTTGTTTTAAGCATTACAGTAATAACATGTATCTATAGTTGTACAACGCAGATAACATATAATTAAGGTGTATTACTAATGGATTCTATAAATTACAAGATGGAAACGACAATATCAAAGCGGTAGTATGGACTTTCCACTTGCTATGTGTTTCCTTAAATCTTCAAGAGTCGTATGTTCTAACCTTTGTTTAATCTTATGTTTTTCTTCATAGACCAAATGATGTAACGAACATGGATTATCACTATTACATTTCTCAAGACTCAATAAGCAAGAGTTTAACCGCTCTTCACCATCAACCGCTTCTATAATTTGCATGACATTAGTTTGAAACTGATTTTTTGTTAAATAGAACCCTCCTTTGGGACCTCGAGTTGAAGATATAATATCTTTTTTGGAAAGAGCTTGTAAAATTTTGGCAATATATGCTGATGGTACATTGATTGGTTCCGCTATATCTTTTATGACTAACTTATTTACCTCACTAGAATTAACCGCAAGAAAAAGACAAGCTTTTATAGCATACTTAGCTGTATTAGAAAACATAGTAATATAAATTTAGAAGCTAAAATAAAAAAGACATTTTTATCTTAAATATGATTTTTATCATAAAATATCGATTCTATCCTTGCTAAATTTGCTCTAATTTAATTTAAATCTTATGAAAACAATATCAAAAATTTGCATTTTAGCTTTAACGCTATTTCTTTTCAATTGTGGAGGTGACACTAAAAAAAAGGAAGATCCTTATGCTAAAAAAACACCTGAAAAAACAGAAAAAAAAGAACCAGCATCAAAAAGAGTTGAATTAACTAATAAAGGTGTTGGGCCAGTTTCTAAAGTAGATTTAGCACTTGTAGTGGACCATGAAATGGCTGCCAACGGAAAAATAATATATGAAAAAATGTGTACAGCATGTCATAAACCAGACAAAAAACATATTGGACCTGCCCCAAAAGGTATATTATCACGACGCTCACCTGAATGGATAATGAACATGATTCTAGCACCTGAAAAAATGGTAAAAGAAGATCCTTTAGCAAAGGACTTATTAATTGAGTTTAATGGATCACCTATGGCTAATCAAAATTTAACCAAAGATGAAGCTAGAGCTGTCCTTGAATATTTTAGAACACTCTAAACTTCTCGTTTAATTAAATGTTATAACCATGAAAACACTAATCAAATCACTATTACTCTTTGCTTTTTTGGGATGCTTTATAGCATGTAATAATTCAGCAAAGTCATCTGAAGACAATGCCCAAACCACAACCAATGACACATCTAACGAAAAAACCGGACAGGCCTTTATAAAAGATGAAGGAGGTACACCAAATGCACTACAATTGGCAATGCAATCAGAAGACCATACAACATTGGTTACCGCTGTACAAGCTGCTGGCGTAGAAAATGCACTAGTCAATGTTGGGCCTTTAACGGTTTTTGCACCTAATAATACAGCATTTTCTAAAATTGACGAAGCTACCTTAAACGATCTTCTAAAACCGGAAAACAAAGGCAAATTAGCCTTAATACTAACAAACCATGTAGCTCCAAGTAATTTTCCTGTTGAGATGCTGAAAAAGAACGCTGAAAAAAATCGAAAACTTTACATGGCCTCTGGAGAATATGTAGAGGTTACACAGCAAGATGGTGACTTATACGTTGGCGGCACCAAAATTATTGCAACAGTCAACGTGAGTAACGGTTGGGTACATATTGTTGAAGACGTTATTCTTCCAAAAAACTAAAACTATTAACTAAATAAATCATTAAAAATGAACAAACTAAGCAAATACGTATTAGCTATTGCTGTCTCGGCTTTTTTAGTCAATTGTGGCAATAACAACAATACAAAAAACTCAAGTGCTATGACTTCTAGCAAGGCTGAGAAAGTTTATGTAGCACCTGGCGAACACGATGAGTATTACGGCTTTATGTCTGGTGGCTATAGTGGAAACATTACAGTATATGGCATACCAAGTGGACGAATGCTAAAAGAAATTCCTGTATTTTCTCAATTTCCTACTTCTGGATATGGATACTCTGAAGAAACAAAACCTATGTTAAATACTTCGTTTGGATTTGTTCCATGGGGAGATTCTCACCATCCAGACATTTCTCAAACCAATGGAGAGTTAGATGGCAGATGGATTTTTATCAATGAAAACAATACTCCTCGTATTGCAAGAGTGAGTTTAGCAACATTTGAAACTGAAGAAATCATTGAGATACCAAATAGCGCAGGTAACCACGCTTCTTCATTTATTACGGAAAACACAGAATATATAGTTGCTGGTACTCGATTTGCTGTACCAAACCCACAAAAAGATATGCCAATTAATGAGATGAAAGGGAAATTCAAAGGCCCATTATCTTTTGTAAGCATTGCTGATAACGGTAGGCTTAACTTAGATTTTCAATTAAACATGCCTGGCTTTAACTATGACCTCTCCCACCCTGGACGTGGAAAATCTCATGGTTGGTTCTTCTTTACAAGTTATAACACAGAAGAAGCAAACACTCTATTAGAGGTAAATGCATCACAAAATGATAAGGATTTCATTGCTGCAATTAACTGGAAAAAAATTGTAGAATATGTAAAAAACGGTGGAGGAACCAAAGTTGATGGAAAATATGCACATAACATATATGACGAAAAGACACATACTGCAACATCTACTATAAAAGAAGGTGTTATTTCGGTTGACCCAAGAGATGTAGAAGGTTCTGTTTTTTATATCCCAATACCTAAGTCTCCTCACGGTTGTGATGTTGACCCAACAGGACAGTATATTGTAGGTAGTGGTAAATTGTCTACAGATTTGAGCGTTTACGATTTTGATAAAATCCAAACCGCAATTGCCAATAAAGATTACGAAGGTGATGCTTATGGAATACCTATTTTAAGCTATGAAAATACTCTAGCAGGTGTTGTACAACAGCCAGGACTAGGGCCTTTACACACAGAGTTTGACGGCAAAGGAAATGCTTATACGACTTTCTTTATTTCATCTGAAGTGGTTAAGTGGAAATTAGGTACTTGGGAAATTTTAGACAGACAACCAACATTCTATTCTGTAGGCCATCTAATGATACCTGGAGGAAACTCTCGTAAGCCTTTTGGTAAATATTTAATTGCCATGAATAAGATTACAAAAGACCGTTACTTACCAACTGGTCCTGAGTTAGAGCACTCTGCTCAACTGTACGACATATCTGGTGACAAAATGGAACTCTTATTAGACTTCCCTACTCATGGAGAACCTCATTACGCTGCTGGTATTAGAGCTGACATCATAAAGGAAAAAAGTAAAAAGTACTATGAATTGGCTGAAAACGAACATCCTTACGTAGCTAAAAGTGAAGCAGATGCAAAAGTTACTAGAAATGGTAACGAAGTTCATATCAACATGACTATGATACGCAGCCACTTTGCACCTGACAATATTGAAGGTATAAAAGTTGGAGATAAAGTGTACTTCCATCTAACAAATCTAGAACAAGATTTTGATGTACCGCATGGTTTCTCAATGATTGGCGCTAATACTTCTGAAATTCTAGTAATGCCAGGTCAAACCAAAACAATTGTTTGGGAGCCTAAACGCGAAGGTGTATGGCCTTTCTATTGTACAGATTTCTGTTCTGCATTACACCAAGAGATGCAAGGATATATAAGAGTATCTGGGAAAAATTCTAACACTCCTCTAAAATACACTTTAGATGAATAAAATGAGTTAATAGTTTTAGTGTTAAATATCAATTAACTCAGACATGGGCGAGTGTATTGCTCGCCCATAATTTTTAAAATAAATTAAACATGAAATCCGCTAGTATATTAATGATCATAGGTTCCGCATTGCTTTTAGGTTTATTTATATTTCCTTTGTGGAGTATATCTCTAGAAGCACCTCAATATCCAAGTGGTATCGGTATGAATATTCACTTAGATGGGTTAGTAGGAAAAGAAAAACACGATTTACAGAACATTGATGGACTAAACCATTATATAGGTATGAGCAAGTTGCCTAAACCAAATGAAATGTGGGAGTTTTCAGTATTTCCAATGGTTGTTGGAGGTATGGCCTTATTTGGTATCTTACTTGGTTTTTTAGGATTATTTAAAGGTATTTCACCAAAGTGGTTTTTGGGATGGCTCATTTTAATGGTTATATTAGGTGTGTTAGGAATGTACGATTTTAATGCTTGGATGGTAGATTACGGTACCAATTTAGATCCTAAAGCTATTATGAAAATGACAGACGCAAATGGTAATCCTTTAAGTTATAAACCACCATTATTTGGAACAAGACATATCTTAAATTTTGTGGCTCATTCTTATCCGCATACAGGTGCCTACATGATGGGATTTGGAATGTTCTTAACCTTTATAGCCTATTGGTTAGGTAATAAAAAAATGAAAACTGTTAAAGCATGAAACGTCTAAGTCTATTAATATTTTTATGCAGCTTTTTTAGTTGTAGTAAAACACCTCAAACTATAAATTACGGAACAGATATGTGCCATTTCTGCCAAATGACCATTGTTACAAAAACACACGCGGCACAAATGGTTACCACTAAAGGCAAACAATATAAGTTTGATGCTATAGAATGTATGATTCGCTTTTTAGAAGACAAACAAGATATTATGGCTTCTGGCAACTTATTCATTGCCAATTACAATCAACCTGGCACAATGATAGATGCAAAAACCGCTACATATGCTGTTTGTGAAGAAATTACTAGTCCTATGGGAGCAAATCTCTCAGGTTTCAAAAATACCGAAACAGCGAAAAAAATCATCAATGGCAGACCAGCCCAATACTATGATTGGGAAGGTATTTTTAACAAAATTAATTGATTGGATGAACCCTAAAACAACTATTAGCTTTTTATTATTTCTTTTCTCAACCTGTTTTGTATTTGCTAAAACAATAACCATTTGCAAAACAGGTTGTGATTTTAATTCCATTAAAACTGCTGTAGATAGTTCTAAAAGTGGAGATAGTCTTTTTATTAAAACTGGTCTGTACAAGGAATCCAATATTGTCATCTACAAAAAATCACTTTATATAACAGGAGAAAAAGGCACTGTAATAGACACTCAGAATAAAGGCTACGGATTTTCTGTAGAGGCTACCGATATTATCATCAAAAACTTAACAATAAAAAATATTGAAGTTAGTTATACAAAAGAATATGCAGCAATTTTGCTATTTAAATCATATGACTTTGTTATTGAAAATATTACAGTAGAAAGAGCCTTTTTTGGCCTTTTAGTTCAAAAATCTAAGGATGGTATTATAAAAAACAATACTATATCTGGTGAAGGCAAAGCTGAAGCAGATTCTGGTAACGCCATACATCTTTGGCATTGTGAAAATGTAAAAGTTCTAAACAATGATGTGCGCAGAATGAGAGATGGCATATATCTAGAGTTTGGGAACAGCAGCTATATTGCCAACAACTACTCTACCCAAAATATGCGTTACGGTCTTCATTTTATGTTTTCTAATGACAATGCTTATGAAAATAACACTTTTGAAGCCAATGGTGCTGGTGTTGCCGTAATGTTTTCTAAGCGAATAAAAATGTTCAACAATTTGTTTAAGAAAAATTGGGGAACAGCATCTTATGGAATTTTACTTAAGGAGATTAACGATGCAGAACTACAGAACAATATCTTTGAAGACAACACTATTGGTGTTAATGCAGATGGCACCAATAGAATAACATTTACCGAAAACACATTTAAAAATAATGGATATGCTATAAAGGTACATGGAGCTTGTTATGATAACATTTATTCAAAAAATAACTTTTTGCACAACTCTTTTGACTTATCTTATTCAGGCAAACTAAACAGTAATAAGTTTGAAAATAATTACTGGAGTAATTACACAGGTTACGATTTAGATAAAGATGGTATTGGAGACGTTCCCTACAGACCAGTAAAATTGTTTTCATATTTGGTAAATCGCACTCCAGAAAGTATTGTACTACTTAGAAGCTTATTTATTGATATAATTAACTTTTCTGAAAAAGTATCACCAGTTTTTACACCAGAAAATCTCATTGATAACAAACCACTAATGCATAAGGTAACATGGTAGAAATAGTAGATCTACATAAAAAATTCGGTAAAAATAACGTACTAAACGGTGTAGACCTTAACATAAATGAAGGAGGTATATTTGCTGTTTTAGGTCCTAATGGCTCTGGAAAAACCACCATTATAAAAAGCATTTTAGGGATGGTAATACCAGACAATGGCACAATTAAAGTTTTTAACACAAACATTAAAAAGAACTCTAATTATAGAAGCAAAATAGATTATCTCCCTCAGATAGCTAACTTTCCCAGCAACCTCAAAGTCATAGAGCTCATTAAAATGATAAAAGACCTTAGGGGACAAACTAACAACGATCAAAAACTTATAGAAACCTTTAAGCTTCAACCTTTTTTAAACAAAAAATTGGGAACGCTTTCTGGCGGTACAAAGCAAAAGGTTAATTTGGTGCTCACCTTTATGTTCGATAGTCCAATTGTAATTTTAGACGAGCCAACGACAGGCTTAGATCCTATTTCTTTAATACGTCTAAAAGAGTTAATTACAGTAGAAAAGAAAAAAGGAAAGGCCATTTTAATTACATCTCACATAATGAGTTTTGTTGAAGAAGTAGCTGATCAGATTGTATTTATTCTAGAAGGAAAAATATACTTTAAAGGCAGCATAGAAGAGCTTAAAACCAAAACAGAACAGAACGATTTTGAACATGCCATTGCTAACATTTTAAACAAAAACCATGCTTAAGATTTTAAAATACAGTTTTTTCGATTTAATGCGTAGCAGTTGGAGTTATGTTTACTTTGCCTTTTATCTGCTGTTGGGTATTGTACTGCTTTTTCTAAATAGTGATTTATCTAAGGCTGTTATTACACTAATGAATGTTATAATAGTTTTGGTCCCTCTAATAGGCACCATTTTCGGCGTAATGTATTACTACAATTCAAAAGAGTTTACAGAGCTTCTACTCGCTCAGCCTTTAAAACGCTCGTCCATTTTTTTAGGACAGTATTTTGGTGTTGCACTTTCTTTATCAATGAGTTTAATCTTAGGTCTTGGTATTCCATTTATTGTTTATGGTTTATTTAAATCTAATGCCATTTGGGATTTTTCATTGCTACTAATAGTAGGCGTGTTTCTAACATTTATATTTAGTGCTTTAGCCTTTAATATTGCGCTATCTAACGAAAATAAAATTAAAGGATTTGGTTACGCCATTCTTATGTGGCTATTTCTTGCCATTATTTACGATGGATTATTTTTAATGTCATTAATAATTTTTGAAGATTACCCTCTTGATAAAGTCTCTTTAATTGGCACAATGCTCAACCCAATAGACCTGTCCAGAACACTTATTCTTTTAAAGCTAGACATCTCTGCATTATTAGGATATACAGGTGCTGTTTTTAAACAGTTTTTTGGCACTAGCTTTGGGTTGATTATTTCTATCTTTGCCTTAATTATTTGGGTAGCTCTTCCAGTTTTACGAATTATCCATAAATCAAAGAAAAAAGACTTTTAGTATGAAGCTCAAAACAGTTTATGGTATTGCACTTCTATTTATATTGGCTTTGTTTGGATGTAAAAACAAAAAAACAGAGGCTAACATCGTTTTAGAAGGCCTAGCTCTAAACAATGGTAAACAGTGGGTAGCAAACCAGGAAACGCACATCGGAATGAAACGCATCGATTCCATCTTAAAAACAGAAACCTCAATTGATACAAAAACATTAGGCAACGTCCTTTCAAAAGAGACTAGTTACATCATTAAAAGTTGCAACATGAAAGGTGAAGCACACGATCAGCTTCACATTGTTCTTGTACCTATACTTGAAGAAATATCAGATTTAAAAGACGAAGAAAATGATACTGCTAAAGCACAAAAAATAAAACGATTAAAACTTCTTGTTGCCAAGTATTTTGAGTTTTTTAAAGTTTAATTTCTCATGACATTTATCATCTTATTTAAGACATTTTAGTCCGAAATTTGTATCGTGATCGCTCAAGTACTACATAAAGCCTTAGCAATAATATTAACTATTGCGTTGTTATTTAACAACATTAAAACTGTTGTTATAGTTGCAGATTTTGTGATTAACCAAGACATAATAGCGAAAACACTTTGTATTCAAAAAGACGAACAAAAGGGTTGTAATGGAAAATGTCAGTTACGTAAAGAGCTAAAAGAAAGCAACAGTAATACACCAAATAATCCTCTACAAAAAACAGAACGTACACGATTAGATGTTTTTGTCTTTTTAAATGAAGAACACAGCGCAGAAGAGCAAATCATTATTAATAATGACAGAAGTAGTCAAGTGAATTTTTACGCTAAGAGTACAATCTCTATATACTACGATATAGATACTCCTCCACCTATTTTAGGTTAATTTTTTATCGGCACGCTTAGAGCGTATAACTTCTTAAAATGGGCTTTTAAAAGCTTTATTTAAGATGACTACACATTAAAATTAACTTAAAATAAAAATAAAATGAAACTTAAATATATTTTACCATTAGTGCTGATGGCACTTATATTCTCGTGCTCAACAGACGACAACGACGACACAACACCTGATAATGAAGTCGCTAATTTATTTCTCATTCAAGAAATCACAAATGGCGACCAAACCATTGAATTATTCAATAAAACAGGGATGTTTAAAACTGGTTACAATGCGATAAGTCTTAGAATAAAAGACAATACCACTAACACCTATATTGAAGATGCTTCTTTATCCTGGATGCCAGTAATGCAAATGCCTACGATGCAACATTCATGCCCTAAATCTAATATTACAAAAGCTATAGGGAAGAATACCGTTTATGAGGGCTTTATAATTTATCAAATGACAAACACAGATGGTTCTGGTTGGTCACTTACAATTAATTATAACATTAATGGTGAAGCGTATAGTGTTACAGAAACCATTGATGTGTTTCAGTATGAAAACCAGAATGTAGCAAGCTTTATAGGTACTGATGATACGCGTTACATTTTAGCTTTAATTGAACCTATAAATCCAAGCATTGCTATTAACGAAATGAAAGTAGGCTTATTTAAAATGGAAAACATGATGACATTTCCTGTGGTAGAAAATTATACAATTGCTTTAGATCCTCGTATGCCTGGTATGGGTAATCATAGCTCGCCTAATAATACCGATTTATCATTCAACAACGCAGATAGCTTTTATTACGGAGATTTATCATTGACTATGACAGGATATTGGAAGTTAAATCTAAAACTTTTAAATGTAGAAAACGACGTATTAAAAGGTGAAGATGTAACCGAACAAAATGAATCGAGCAGTCTGTATTTAGAACTTGAATTCTAGATTCCCTTCAAGCTAAAACATTGTTTTGTAGAGTTAGCAGTCGAGAGTTACTACAACTCTCGGCTACGCTCTACTATGAAAATCATATAATCTAAAACCTTTTAGCTATGAAACAGCTAATCTTTATAATTGTTTGCTCCGTCTTTTTTAATCATGGTTTTTCTCAAGAAAAAGAAATTAAAGAAGTAAAGAATGACACCACAGAACTCGAGGAAGTCATTATAGTAACTAGAAGAAAACTAAGTAACAACAGACAAGAAAAAACCTTATCTAGTATTGATGATTATTTAGAAAAGTCTAACGACATCACTATGATAAAAAGAGGTAACTACGCCTGGGAACCTGCTATAAACAATATGGTAAGTGATCGTTTGGTTGTTACCATTGATGGCATGCAGATTTTTGGAGCTTGTACTGACAAAATGGATCCTATAACCTCTTATGTAGATGTTTCTAATCTAGAAAAAGTAACTATTGGCTCTGGCCAATCGGGCACTGAGAATGGGCATTGCGTTGGTGGTGGCATAGACTTAAAGCTACCAACATCTAAATTTACAGATACTGGTCTAAAAACCAGCACAGATTTAGGCTACGAAACCAATGGTAATTTTTTTGCAACAGGTATAGATATTGAATATACAGGTAGTAAATTTTACATCAGTGCAGACGGTATCTTAAGGAAATCTGATAATTATGATGCTGGAGGCAACCAAGAAGTATTATTTTCTCAGTTTAAAAAGTATAATATCTCATTGCAGTCAGGATATAAGTTTTCCGAAACTCAGCATATCGATGCTAACATCATTTATGATAGAGCAACAGATGTCGGTTATCCTGCATTACCAATGGATGTTTCGTTGGCAGAAGCTTTAATCACATCTTTAACTCATTATTACAGCCCAGAAGAGAAAAGCTTAAAATCTTTAGAAACCAAGTTGTATTTTAACACTATAACCCACATTATGGATGATAGTAAGCGCCCAGATGTACCTATTCGGATGGATATGCCTGGTTGGAGCGATACTTATGGCTTTTACAGTAAAGCAGATATTGTTATAAACAACCATCATTTTACCTTTAATGCAAATGGTTTTTACAATCGTTCTTTGGCTGAAATGACTATGTTTTCTAACAACCCAAATGAACCAGACATGTTTATGCTTACATGGCCAGATATAAGAACACTTTATACTGGTATTTTTGCTAAAGACGATTGGCATATCAATAGTAACAAAACACTATCTACCTCATTAAGACTTGGGCACCATACCAATAAAATTGAAGACAGAGTAGGTGTTGAAAGCCTTCAGATTTTTCACCCAAATATTAGCGATCGTAAAAACCGTTTGTTAATGAGTCTTTCTTCATCTTATAACATTAAAAAAGATACAAAGAATGTATCATTTGGGTTAGGTTATGGCGAACGTGCTCCCTCAGTTAGTGAAGGTTACGGATTTTATTTATTCAATAGTTTTGATAATTATGATTATATCGGTAATCCGAATCTAAAAAATGAAAAAGCTATAGAAGCTAGTTTTGGCTACAAACAATCTTTTGGCAATTTAAAACTAGGATTAGAATCATCATATTTCTACATTATGGATTATATTATTGGAGAAATTGCACCAAATATTAGCTCTATGACTATTGGAGCTAATGGTGTACGTGTTTATGAAGCTTTAGACCATGCTTCTATTTTTGATGTGTACCTTAACGGCAGCTATAAGTTTTCTGACCATTTCTCTACCAACACTACAATTGGATATAACTTAGGAAAAGGAAGCAATGGTGAAAATTTACCATTAATAAGACCCTTTAGCTACTTTGCAGAACTTAACTATACACAACACAACTTTAACGCTGCAATACAGCTAGAAGGTAATGGTAACCAAAGTCACTTTAGTAGCTTTTATGGTGAAAATGAAACCGCATCATATGCTGTATTAAATCTTAATTTGGGGCATGCGTTTTATGGAAATCATGGTAGAACAATTTTAAAATATGGTGTTGAAAACATTTTAGATACCAACTATTCAACCTTTGCAGATTGGAATAACATACCAAGACAAGGACGAAATTTTTATATCAACTTATCTTATTTATTTCCTTAATTTACAAACACTTAAACATAAACAAAAAAAAAAAAAAAAAAAAAGAATTTACATATTAAAACATTTGAAGTTAAGTTTGCGATACAGTTAAAATAACAACACTGTTAGAAGGTTTATCTGCCTTAATTAACTTTATGATAATGGGTGCTAAATCATGCATGGATCATCGTTTTTGGTGTTGCATGCATAATTTTGGGATTTTATTAGTTATTAGCTTAATCACAACAGCAGGTGCAGTAGCCTTAAGTCACGGCTGTTTTGGATAAAATAAGACTAATCGATCTTTTTATATCTTTATAAAAAAATACTATGATTTCTAATGCTGCAAAGTATGCAATAAGAGCTGTTTTATATCTCGCAAAATATAGTGATACCCAAAATAAAATAGGCTCAAAAACAATTGCTAAAGACATACAGGCTCCACCTCCTTTTTTGGCAAAGTTATTACGAGATCTTGCTTCTAAAGAAATTATTTCATCATCTAAAGGGCCAACTGGCGGTTTCTACCTTACAGATAACGATAAACATAAAAACATTTTGAACATCATAATTAATATAGATGGCACTACTAAATTTGATAGTTGCTTTTTAGGATTATCGCGTTGCGATGACCAAAACCCATGCCCTGTTCACTACATAGTTTCACCCTTTAAAGAACAAATACTTGCAGACTTTAAAGAAAAAACAATAAATGAATTAGCAAATGACATTGAGGCGAACAAAACCTTAATATCTTTAAAAGGATTAGACATCAATTAGCACACTCTTTCTTAGCTATAAGCAGCATGGTCTTTAATGGCATCTATTTTACTTAGATAATGTTTTACCTGAGCTATTCGTTTTTTATTTAGTGAATCATCTTTTTCTTCTCTATGATAGTGTCTTAAATGATGTTCTCGCTGTCTTCCTGAACTGAAATTAGAGACTCTTTTTAAATAGCCTATAACACGAGTGGCATGGTCAACATCTGTTGAATTGCATTTCTTACAAACCGAAGTAGTTTTTTTGTCGATATGAGAGCAGTGATTACAAATAGTAATTCGGATATTGAAACAAAAATAATTACAACCTGCTTTTGCGGTTGCGTTTATAAGATTTATAAAACCAGCTTTATTTGGTGTTTCTTCTAAATTAAGGTGCAATGCAGAACCACCATCCAAGTATTTGATGGTCTCTTTTCCGTGAAGGATTATTTTATCTAACGCATTAATATTATGATCTTCAACGGCATAAAAGTAAGAATTATAGCAATCTCTTTTTACAACAAAACCATCCTCTCTATCCCATTTAGCATTTTTTACACCTAAGTTTTCTGCAGGCACAAACTCCGTATTAAACATGTAGCCATACTTGCTTTTTGCTACTTTGTTTTCAACAAAAATTAATTTTAGATACTTGTTTACAAAGCTTTTATACGTTTTGTTATTACCAACAGTGATTCCTTTACTCTCAGCAGCTTCAACCATACCATTAACACCAATGGTGAGAAATTGCTTGTCTAACGAAATAAAACCAGCATTATAAGCAGGTAAAAGTCCTGCATTATAATATGCTTCCATTAGTCTTCTATAGGCTACTTGGTATTTATGGAGTTTTTGTACTTCTTCCAAAATATTGGCATTCTTCTGAATAAGTCTACTCATATTAAGGGTAATTACGTTAATAGAACCAGTAGCTACACCACCTGCGCCTAATGAATAACTAAAGGTATTATCACTTATCTCATTTCTTAAACGACAGCAAGACGCTAAACTATCTGCATTTTCAGACTGATATATGAAAAACGAATTACCTTCACTGAGCTCTTGTGCACACATTTCTGTAAAATTTAAGTCCACAGGACTGCCTTCCTTGGTTAGCATTGCAGCTGTAACAACAGGAAAGGTTAAAATAGCCTTTGTTCTCTCTTTGTTAAACCATGACATAAAAAATTCCTGAAGTTGTTTTAAACTACTCCATTTAGGCTTCTTCATATCAGGAAATACAAAATCACCAAACATACTATTAAAATAAGGCTCATCATACAACGAAATATTCCAAAAAACAGATTGATAGCCTCTGGCTGCTGCAGGTTGGTTTATGGCATAAACAACATGTTGTAAATGATTTTCAATTGTTTTTTGATGAGTTTGAAGATAATGTTCACCATAATCTATTGATGCAAAATAATCAAAATACATTAAGAACTCTACCGTTGCTAAAGCACCAGCAAACTGGGAACTAATAGCAAAAACAAGGTTTACAAATTCACCGCAAAAGCTTTCTAAATGCTTTGGAGCTCTACTTTCTCCACCTAATTTTGTAAGACCATCTAACAAAAATGGATACATACTAATAGATGTACAATAAGGTTTTAGAGATGTTTCATCATGAACATATATTTCGTGATCTTCAATTTGACGGATATATTCATTGGCTAATTGGTGTCCGAAGAGTTCTTGTATCTTCTGTTTTATTAATTCACGATTAACCTGAATGTTAATATCCTTATTTATTTCGGCCTCCATTGTTGCAATATTCTTGGATGTAACATTTGCATTTGCATCCATTTTAGAGCCATCTGCTGCATTTGCAGAATGTAGGTAATGCTGAATAAAATCAATCTTTTTGTTTATTTGCTCTTGAGATAATCTTATCATAGTATATTATTTAAGGAATAAATGGTTTAGTTTCTTCTTTGTTGCAACTTCTATAAACTGTTGGTTTGTATTTGGGCTACTTAGTCCGCCTTTTGTAAAATCCCATTTACCTGTTTTTAACCAGGTAAGATGCTTGGTAATTTTAGAGTCTATGGTTTCTTCTCCAGTATATAAACAAGTTTTATAGCCTTGTGACTTTGCATATTTTAATTTATAAATTAGTTCCTTTGCATGCCATTCACCTCCCATAAAAACAACACAAGTGGCAAAACTGAGATATTTGCATAGTATCTCGTTGTATGCTTTGTTGGTGAGTTTAGAACCACTCCCCTCTTTCCAAAGAAAGGGAGAATGACACCCTTTACATCTTAATGGGCAGCCAGATATGGTAAAACATAAACTTATTTCTCCTGGCACTTCCTGAAGCACTACATTAAAATCATGATAATACATATTAACAATAAAAGACCTTTTAGTCTTTTATAAAAATACCCAAATAGTTTTCTATAGAGAATTTTAGTTGCTTATAGTTATTAAAAAGGTTATTAACAGTATCCCAGAAGGCTCCTAAAAAAAAAGAAAATGGATGTATAAGATAGTGTTAAACTATTTTTAACCAATAGAAAGGTCTAACTCATCTTGTTGCTTTGGTATAGAAAATATGATGCTTAATGTAATTAAAAAAATACCTAAAGAAAGAAAAATACTTGCTACAAATAATAATGTATTATAGTTCTCAATTCCAGATTCCCAAAAGTAATAGCTAATCGCCTGATATAGAATAAGGAACTCAGCTGTAACAAAACCAAAATAAAAACTATAAAATCCTAATTTTAGCACCACTGGTTTTTGATACAAAAAACTATTTAGCAACATATAAAACAATAAGCCCGTAATAACACCAAGCATCACTAAATGTATAAATCCTATTATTAAACTGTGATATTGATATAATTCTTCTGCTAACTCAGGAATTAAAGACAAACCTTGTGTTAGTACCTTAAACCCAATACAACTCAACACAAACGCATAAGTAAAAATACTCAAGGAAGACCAAGTGGGTTTTGATTTCTTTATATGAAGATAAATTAATCTAAATAATATAAGTACAGCAATTAATTGTAAAAAAACACCCAATCCATTAACATAAAATAAGACAATACTAGGTTGATTCCAGTAAATGGGTAGAGCAATCGTAGCTATGGTAGCAAAAGTGAGTAAAAGATAAAATGGTTTGAATAAAGTGCTATTTTTCATATTCAATTCTTTTATTAATAAAGCTAACACTCCAAACAAAAACCAACCATTGAATTGAAAATGAAGAAAGAATTGAATAGCGATATCATAATACATTGAGCCACTTCCATATATTGCAATAATTGGTCCTAAGGACCAAATACCAATAGTTGATACTAGCATAAATACTAAAGCAGATTTCAACATAAGTACAGAAGCTCCAGTTTTATTTTTCAAATCTTTCCAAATCCAAAAAACAAAGAGATAACTACACAATATGTGTAAGGTGGAAAAGCATATGGATACGGCGCCATATCCTTGAAATGGAAAGCTAAAGAGCATTCCTAAAACCGAAATTTGAGTGATCCAAAAAAGTCTGATATATTTTTTTCGATTCACTTTTATAAAGATAAAGACAATAAAGGAGAACAGCATTAAATACACCCAACCCAACATTGCTATATGAGAATGTGCATGAGTAAGATATCTATAGTTAATACCCATTGAATCTACTGATGCATAACGCAACAAAAGTCCTAATACCGAAGCTATGAAAAAATTAGAGAGACAAATTATACTAAACTTTTTAAGCATAGTCCTTTTAGTTTTTATTCCAATTAAAAATATATAGAAAATCCCAGACACAACAACGCTCTGGGATTTAACTAAGCTTTAGTTTTAAGGGTTATCTGAGTGCATTTTCTAGTTTAATTGCATTTGGGAACAGAATATTATTTTCTAAATGAATGTGTAAATGCAGATCCTTCTCAAACTCATCTAACATAGCATACGTAACTCTGAATGTATTACAGGCATCTGCCGGAGGAGTATAGTCGTTTGTTAACTCTGCTATTTGTCTAAAACGCTGGCCTTCATTATCATGTTCATGTTTCATCATTGCAATTGGGTTTTCAACAGTTCCAAATTGAGGAGATGTTATTGTGGTATTACTCAAATTAGCTTCTACCATACGTCTCACAAAAGGAAAAAGTATAAGTTCTTCCTTTTTCATATGAGCTGTTAACTCTCCAGCCGAAGCCATAAAAAGCTCATAAATTTTTAGAAGTTCGGGATGTCTCTTACCATGTACTTTACAAAGCTTATCGAGAAACTGACGAAGCACTGGTATTTTTTCTTCAACATACCTATGATGCTTTTTTTCTATATAGTCCATAAGTAAATCCAAAGGCCAAGACTTATAATCAATCGTTTCTTCAGAAACAGAATTTAAGATAAAATGTATTTCTTCTTTTACCTTTTGCTCATCTACACTTTTGGTTTTGCAAGCTTCTGAAACGGTACGATTGCCATTGCAGCAAAAATCAATTTTGTATTTAGAAAATATGGCAGCAGTTCTAAAATCCTCGGCTACATACTCTCCTATTTGTTTTTCTTTATCCATTGTAAGTTCCATAATATATAATTTTTTAATTCGGATGTTTTTATCTTATTTTGATGTAAATTTTTTTATGTTTTAAGGTAAGATAGACCATTCTCAATTCCTAAAGCTAACTGTTTTAAATTAGTAGAATCTAAAAGCTGTTTTAAGTCTTCTCTAATCGTTTTATATTGATAATGTACTGGACAAGGATGATTTTCATTACAGACATCAAGCCCCAAACCACAACCGTCGTATAGTTTGTCACCATCTATAACTTTAACAATTTTTGATAGTGAAATCTGGTCTATTTTAGCTTTATCTATTTCAAATCCGCCATAAGCACCTCTATATGAATCCACCAAATCACTTTTCACTAATTCTTGCATAATTTTTGCAGTAAAAGCTACTGGAGAATTTATTTGATCAGCGATTTGTTTTGGCGTCACACGTTCATTTCGCATGGAACTTTTTGCGACAAAAATGCATGCCTTAATAGCATATTCACAAGCCTTTGAAAACATATTTTTTTACTTAATGATACAAAGTTAAGGAATAATATTCTTAATTAGGATATTTTTATCTTAATTAATAAACTTTAAATAGTTTTTAGTCGAAAAAAACTAAGTGATAATTATACGGTAACAATAAATTTTATATAAATCAAATAAACAGATTAATAACCAAAGAAAAACTCATTATATGATTTTAGACTATATTATATAAGGGCTGTAAGATTATCGGACACAAATTGGAAACAATCATTTTAGACATTGAAAAAAGTAAGTCTGTCTAATCTTTCGTATAAGTAGCTAATTTATTTTGTCCAGAACCCCAACTATACAAGCAGCAATTTTATGATCAATATTTTCATTCACAGGTAAATCTTCCAAAATTGATTGAAGTCTTTCATAAGAAATTTGAATCCGACTTATTTCTGCCTTAGTTGTCAAACTATTTAAATTATAAACATAGCGAGAGGATTTATATCGATTTCTTTTTTCTTCTAGATATGGCTGTAGAATGTCTATCCAAATTTTTGCGTATGCTTCAAAGTCAACATCCTTTTTTCTTGGGTGAAATAAATCTAGAAGCTCTCTAACTTTTAACTTGTATTTATAGTCAAGTTTTTTATCCTTTAATTTTGCCTTTAAAATAATTTCTGCAACTTTCAATGCCCTTCGCTTCTTGACTGGAAGCAAGTCTATTTCTTTATCTTGAAGGATTTTCAGATACTTTCTAAGATACTTGTCATTCCATTTCACTGAACTACTTTTCTTTGAAATATGACTTCTAAGCTGATCGCATATTTCAGGAAACTCAGTATAAATACCTTTTTCAGAACTCGGTTTGATAAAATACCATTTCGGACTTTTATTCCCATCCCCTCTAGTTGCAAAAAAACACCATTCAGATTCGGTCTTCAAAAAACTAACTTTTGTTTTTACTGTATTCTTTATCCCTTTGTATTGTTCATATTCCTTTTCTGAAATCAACTGTTTATCCCCTTCTTTTAAATCCATTATTGGCTGAAAGCTATCATGTATCCCTTCCCATGAGCTATCTTCGGAAAGGTAGTTTTCAAACTCTTCAATAATATCATCGATACTTTCAACATTTTCAAAATGCCTATGCTTTAATTCTTTTGGTGGCTGAAAATTTGCGCCCCACATTGTTGAAATAATATCATTTAGCTTAAGTAACCTTTTATCTCCTTTTAATGAATAAACCTCTGAATCAATAGGCCAATACATGTCTATAGATTTGTGTAAAGTATCCATGCGATCAACTCTTCCAAAGCGTTGCTCAACTATTCTAATGACACTCGGTAAATCCAAAAGGGTCACGGAAGAAGCTAACTGTAAATCCACGCCTTCTGACATTTTATCAGAACACAGGGCTATTATGCGTTCTTTATTCTCTGAAGTTAGATTAAACTTCTTTAAAACAACTTCACTATCCTTTTTATTTGAACCTGTGGCAGCCAAAACATTGATTTTCGGATAGTTTTTCTTAATCAAATGTTTAAAATAATTTAAGGTTACTACAGAACTATCAAAAGCAATGATTTTTTTATGTCTGTTCATTTGATCAACCAAAACATCAACCTTTCCCATAGCTCTGCTATTGGAAAGTGTTTTTGTCAAATCGGCGATTTCCATGTAGGTTTTATACTCCACTTCACATGCATTGATGTACTCTGCTAAATCTGTTAGCCATAAAGGCTTTTCACAATCTTTGAAAATTCTGCTGATTGTTGGAACTTTGTTATTAGTGATCAACTTATTGATTTCTGATAGCTTAATTTTATTTTGCTGATTTTTAGGACAATGAAAATCCTCCATCTTAAGAACCTCATCCAGTCCGATAATATGCTCTAATAAAGCCATCTTAGAAGATCGCAGTCTCGATCGAATCATGTAAATTGATAATTTTTGCGCAGCATGAATTCTATTGTTCAAGTAACCTTGCTTGTGCTCCTCATCAAGCTCAAATTTTGGTTTGTTTATTCGTTTTAAATATGTCAGTCCTTTCAATTTCTGACATAGAGCATTAATCTTCACAACGGTTTGTGTGTCCCATTCGGTCTCTCTTGTATGATACGTTTTTGCTATTTGATTTGGAAAACGACATTCGGTTCCAAGGGCATTTATATACTTTTCAGGTTCTTTATCAATCTGCTTGTTAAGAATAACTTTTGTACGCCTAACCGTAAATTTACTGACAAAGCTTCTGAGCATTTCAATATTGGCCTCGTTCTCTAAATTCGGCTTACCCTTCAATTCCGAATACGCCTTAAAACTATCATCATCCAAATTATCCACATCCAATAATTCTACAATTTTCAGCAGATCATTGATTCTTTTATTTATTGGTGTGGCTGTAATCAAGATTTTAAAATCCGCTGTATTTTTACGAATTGCTTCACTTCTTTTCGTGGAAAGATTCAGATAATTGTGCGCTTCATCAATGGCAAGAATATTCGCCAGTTTCAATTCGTTAAGTGCTTTCTCAAGAGTTTGCTTTTTAGCATTACTAAGTATCCCTGAGGAAGTCTGATTATTAGTTATTGTAGAAAGGCTCAAAAATTCCTTCCGCCATTTGTCAACCACCAAAGGCGGACATACAATCAGCGAATTGTCTTTGTCTCTTCTTCCCGTTTCCCATAGCCAATTCTTCAGTGCTAAAACAATGGTCGAACATAACTTCGTTTTACCTGCACCTGTGGGATCTGCAATCAATACGTTTGAATTTTCTTGCAATATTGAAATAGCTTGCGCCAGCCCTCGCCATTGGGTTGGCCAAAGTTTAGTGTTCTCCAATTTAGACATGAGTAGTTTATATTCATCGAGCCACTCACCTTCCAAAACTTCTGCTATTGCTCTGGCCAAAGCATCTTTCCAACCTACCTCTTTTATTAAATCCTGTAAAAGATCAATAATCTTATCGTAATCATTTGCCCTGTCAAAATAGTTATTCGCTATCGATTTAATATCTGTATACTTATCACGATCAACATGTGCCAACACCCTTATATTAGCTTCAGTTTGAATAGTCAAACCATTCTTACTAAAATTAGAAGAGCCCAGCATGGCCATTCGATCACTTGCATAAATTTTTGCATGTAGTTTATCATAAAATCTAATGTGAACCGATTTGTTTTTGATTTTTTGAATGAGGTTGATTACACTTCCTCCAGAAAGAATTGACAAGCCCTCTTTTAACCAATATTCCCTTATCTCTTTTTCAAGTGGCCAAACGTGATAACGTTTTCTTCCTAACGGATTCGGCTCAAAGCCAAGTACAATTTTGATGTCTTTTAAATTCTCAAGTTTCTTATTTCCGAAGGTATCGATAAGATGGGAAAGCGATGTAAAACCTGTTAAAATAGTCAACTCCTTAGAAGATTCTATATCGCCTTGCAGAGTTTCTTGAACAGTTCTGTTATACGTTTTTAAGTTAAGTGGGAAATGTTCTTGCTTAGGCCAAGACTCTGGCGGTGCGATTTGCTCGTTACCAAAATCTAGAATATATTGTCCAGTATGTTGATTTTCAATCATATCAGCCTAATTTACAACAAACTGATAAAAAATCTAGAGTGTTAAAGCTTTTTGAAATATTTCTAATTCGCTTCTATATGTTTTCAAGATGTATTAAAACGAATTAAAGCATTTTCAAGATGGATTAAATTATTTTAATCAAAATTAAATTTGCAAATTTTTAATGTGCTTAAAATTACTGTACGTAATTATTTTTTCTGTATATAGTTTATAACATATCTGCCAAGTTGGCATTATTCACCAAAATTACTTTGACATAAATAGCTGATATTGAATTTGGCAGCATTATTGACACTGAAATTCTTAAAATATTAGGAATATGGCAACAAACAAACAAGAATACCTGCAAAACGTACTAGAGACACATCGAATGACACACGTTCAGAATCTAGTGGACAAATTCAAGACCAAAAGAAATGAAGTAAAAGAAGCTTTAGAATCTCACTATGGTTCTAATATATACAACCCTTTTAATTCAGGTTCATTCAAAAAGCATACTGCAATAAATACAAAATTTGATTTAGATGTAGTTGTACCTTTTAAAAAAGATTCATTCGAGACACTCGATAAAATGTTTGATAGCCTTTATGATTTCCTTTATGATGAATACGGTGAAGTTGCCCAAATAAGAAAACAAAAAGTATCAATCGGGATAATTTTTGATGAAGATGACGATGGAGATGTAATTAGCTTAGATATTGTTCCGGGGAGAGAACTTAATCAAGACCAATATTCAGAAGACAACAAGTTAAATCTTTTTGTTTTCAGCAAATATGGGATTTTCTCAAGCAGCACTTATATACAAACTAACATCCAAGCGCAAATTGACCATATAAAAGCTAAAGAAAACGAAAGAAAAATTATCCGTTTATTAAAAATATGGAATAATAACGATGGTAAAGAATATAAATCCTTTTTATTAGAACTTATTACGATAAAAGCCTTTGACAAGGAAAGTATTTCGGGTAATCTTTGGGAAAAATTGGAGAAAGTGATGGAGTATATTAAGGATAAAGTTGCAGAAGATGGATTTAAATTAATTGACCCAGGAAACAGCAACAATGATTTAATGGACACCTTGGAAAGTTGGGAAAAAACCAATTTATCAAACAGAATGGAAAGGATGCTTGAAAGGATTAATAGCAATAGCGATAATATCAAAAGTTATTTTCCAACAAATAAAGATTTTGAAGATGATGACAAATCATCAAGTAGTAGCGGTTACGGAATAAAAACTGGGGGATCAGCCTATTCTACACCACCAAAAAATGAACGTTTCGGATAAATGGGGTTTTTAGATGATGTTACAAAACTTATTAGCGATATTCCATTTGTTGAAAAAGCCTATGATTTTGTAGAGGAAGATTTACTAATAAAGGGAAAGGTTAAAATATCTCTCAAAGAATTATCAACCCCTTTAGAATTCGTAGTAGAGGTATTCAAATGCTACCCTCTAAAAAATTATGATTCAGATTCCATAAAGTTTAAAAACTTGAGTCTATTGGAGTATAGACACGTAATGGGAGATGGCGCTATATGTATTCACACATCGCATCACACAAATTTAAAATCAAAGCTAAATTATGATTTCCATTCTTTGAAGAATTGGATAGTTAAATACTTCATCAATAATGACCTAGATGACCATTACGAACATATTATAGTTGATGAAAAATTAATAAACAATCAGTATCGCTCATTTCTGTTTACAGATACTGGGCATAGCTTTGAAAAAGGAGAATTTGGAGATGTAACAATTACCGCACTTCAACCCGGAGGGTTTAGAGGCGATTCCATTTCAAACCATATAGTTCAAAGCTTTATTAGAAGAAGTGGTGAACAATTAGATTGCCAATGGAGCAATCTTTATAAGAATATGGGTATTTCATATTACGGAGCCTATTTGTTTATAGAAACACCTCCCGCTACCTATGGTAAGTTCATTTTTACTAAATGGTTAGATTTACAAGACCACCTTCCTGAAGCATTTTTAAATTTTCTACTCGAATTTCAAAAAAAATTCATCAAAGAAAGAGGGAAATTGTTCCCTGTTTTTTTTGGGTATAAAATTGATGAAGTCAATATACATTGGCAAGTTGCTTTATTGGAAATAGGTGATTTTCCGATTTTAGGTTATCAATTACCAAACGAAGAATGGATAACAACCTCAAGATACGAATTAGATATAAATTGGGGTATCACTAGAAATTCTTCATATAAGTATTTTTTCGGGAGAGGTTCTTTTTCACAAAACTTTACTGAAAAGAAAATACTGATTATCGGAGTTGGTGCATTAGGAAGTATGGTTGCTAAAATACTAGCAAGATGCGGTTGTAAATTCATTGATATTGCAGATTATGACATTAAGGAACCAGAAAATGTATGTCGGTCAGAATATCAGTTTAATACTGGATTGATGGATAAAACCGAAGAACTTAAAATTATTCTAGGTACGATTTCTCCATTTGTTGAAACCAGCATAGTTGAGAAGGACTATTTTCAAGGTATCATAAAGCTATATCACAAAGAAAAAGGAGCAAAAAGCAGTTTTGAAAAAGGCTTAAATCAATACGGTTTAGTTTTTGATTGCACAACAGACAATGACCTCATGTACATTCTTGATTCGCTCGATATAAAATGTGATTTAATAAACCTTTCTATTACAAACTTTGCAAAAGAATTGATTTGCGCCTTTAACCCCAATATCTACAATTTTGTAATGAATCAGTTTATGAATGTTTTAGAAAATGACACATCTGATTTATATAATCCGACTGGTTGTTGGAATCCAACTTTCAAGGCATCCTATAATGACATATCATTGTTAGTTCATCTGGCGATAAAACATATTCATCATTTGTATGAAACTGGCTTGAGAAAAAACAACTTTATTATTGAAAGTGATTCTTCCAACTTAAAAATAGTAGAGTATTGAAGCTGTACAATAAGCATAGAAAAGTAGAACTAATAATAGACCAAGAGTTGCTCGAAAAAATTGGTAAGACGGGAATAGATCATTTTCCGAATGAATTTGGAGGATTTTTGATTGGTAAATATTCAGATGATTACAAAACATTATTTATAACCGATTATATTCTCCCCAAAAGCTATAAAGGCAGTAGGTATTTATTTGAAAGAAGTTCTAAAGGAATGAAGTCTTTTTTTTCTAAATTATTCAAAAAGAAAAAAGAATTTTATGTTGGTGAATGGCACACCCACCCGAATGGAAGTACTGGCTTTAGTGATATCGATTTAAACGCAATGATTAACATCGAAGCATCTCCAAGTGTTAATATTAAGAACCCTGTTTTACTCATTTTGAGTATTTCAGAAAAGCAACTTAACCAAGCAACTTTTTACATTTACGATAACAAAAAATTAATACCTTATGAGTAAAATAGATATAAAATTACTATTCGCTGGGCTTCAAAAACAAATGATTGCCCAACTAAATACAAATAGAGAGTTTATTACCCACCCTGGCTCCAAAGGAGACTCATTAGAAAATGCTTGGATTGAATGGCTTAGAACATATTTGCCAAATAGATATAATGTGGATAAGGCAATTGTAATAGATTCAGAGGGCAGTACTAGCCATCAAATGGATATAGTAATTTATGATAACTGGTACACTCCCTTCATTTTTACTCAAAACGGGTTTCATTACATACCTGCGGAAGGAGTTTATGCCGTTTTTGAAGTAAAGCCAGATATTAAAGGGAATGTTGATGACAAAAATTATATTGAGTACTCGGCTGAAAAAATTGAAAGCGTAAGGGTTCTTAAAAGAAAAGCAGCAGGCTTTATTAACGGTGGAATTCCTAGACCAGCGAGACCATTAACCAAAATTATTGGGGGTATTCTTTGCAGTACGAATACTTATACTAGGAATAACAACAGTACAATTAAAGGACACATTCAAAATCAAACTAAGCTGAAAACGATAGATTTGGGGTGTATTGCAGATTACGGAAGTTTTTATGTCGATTACGACCCAAACGATGAAATAATTGATGCTGGTCATAAAGCTTACTTAGAATTTTATAACAATAGAACATTCAAAAGCATAAAGTTTAGCAAGGCTGATAATTCAATGGTTACATTCTTTTTTCAATTAACAAGGTATTTACAACAAGCAATAGGCACTATACCAGCAATCAATCTGAAAGAATACCTCGACAATATTGGGGAAAAATTAGATGAAGAAATTTAAATAGTATTTAAACTTCCATTTTATTTAATCTCAGCAACACCTTTACGCAAAATAATTTTCGTCTAATGAGCTAGCGTTTCTTCTTAGGGTATTCTTTTGGTACAAGTTATAAGCCGTAAAGCCAACTAACGCTAGCCCAATGATTATAATCCCATATTTTAAAAACTTGTTTTCCTGCTTCAATTGCCTCACATTGGAAAGCTCAACCATATTTATGTCCTGTGGAGACAAAATTTCAATATCATATAGATCAGTATCAATCATTTGTGCAAATTTTATAGTGTTCGTTATCAACTTTATAATAGTGAACTGTATGTAGCGCATAACAGTTCTTCTCTATTGTTTCATTGTAGTGGATATGTGTAAAGAGAGAAAAATTTACCCCAATACCTCTGAGGTATTCCTTGTGCACTGTAACTTCTTTTTCACCTTTTAACAATCCTAATAGTGCATAATATTGCTTCTCTATCGGTTTAAACAATTTGGCCAGTTCTTTTCGCTTGGCGTTATTTCTTTTGTTGTGATGCGCCGTCCTGCAATCGCCATTATGAAATATCTGATTAGATCGTTTTGGTATAAACTCTAATCCACAATGAGGGCAAATCCGATTTTCAATTTCGTTTTTCATAGTAATTCGCTCAAATAATATTTACAAATATAGCTTTTTTAAAATTTTAAAATGTACATTTGTGTAAATTTTAATTTTATGAACGATCAATTCTATATCAAATTCGGAGAATCCTTCTACGAAAAATACATTCTGCCCAAGGATCTGGGCCTTAAGTCTCGACAGGTTTCCTATTGGAGAGAAAATAAAGTCATTCCCTATTTCTTTGAGACACATCAAAAACATGGTCGGATGAACATACCTGAAGCCATTTGGATGATGATACTGAAGGAACTCAGCGACATTGGCATCAGTACTGAAAAATTGAAAATCCTATCCTATCAGGTATGGAATGTTCCAAAGAAGAACAAGTATGCCGACCAGGTCATCTTAAAGTATATTCATTCAAAAAAACCTCTGGTGTCAGAAACGGGAAAATCCAGTCTAAAAGATACCCTGTCAAATGAAATGGTCATGGACACCCTTAGGGAAGAAATAAACCAATATACCGATATGCTAAAGTCGTGCATAGCCAACGTAAGCCAACCACATGGTATGGTTTACAGTCCGTTGACGAATGAACATTCATTTTTGGTAAACAACGATATTCTACTAAAAAAACTTGGGAGTCTATCTTTTGATTACCCCCTGATTTCCATCCCTATATTGGGCAAACTGTCTAAGATCATAAGTATCGATCTCAATATAAAACACAAGAAACTGAAATACCTGAATGACCTCGAAAACCAGATCAGAGAAATTGTACTTTTCAAAAAACCAAGAATAGTGGAGATTGCTTTTGATGATGGACACATCAAACCTAGAACCATTACCGAAAAGCACGTGAAGCAGGACGAACTGGCCGACTTCCTTTTAAAAAATAAAATTCCTAAAGGATCAAAGCTTTTAATTGACCCTAGAAGCCAAGACAATTATAAATTAACTTTAATTACAAAATAGAATGAAAACCTATGTAGAACCCATTCAGTCCCTGAAAAAACAGCCTGATTTAATCCTATCTCGTTATGGGCCGAAAATCAAGTCAGGAACTTCAACAGAAACAATTACTTGACAATAATGAACTCGAAGACTACCTAACTAAAGAATTCATTGATTTAAACGAAGCACAAAAAAATGAATTAGCCTTGAGTATATACCAATTCACAAAACTCATTTTTGATTCAGCTAAATAACTTTTATATGAGCAGAAAGAACGAAGTAACAATTTCAGACTTTAAAGGAGCTATTGTATGGTCATACACACGCGTGTCCTCAAAAGAGCAATTTTTAAAAAACGGAAGTATTGAGACCCAAGTCAAACGGCTCAAAGAATGTGCTTCTGACAACGGTTTAATTATTACCAAGGAATTCGATGCTGAGTACGAAAGTTCGAGGCGAATCAATACCCAAAAGACTTTGAACGAGTTGTTGAATGCTATTAAAACCACTCCTAAAGCACAAAGGCCCCAGATCATACTTATTTGGTCTCCCAGTCGGTTTGGACGTGCCGGATCGGAACATATTGAACTGTTCGTCAGTCTTAGACGTAAGTACAATGTGTATCTGTATTCTGTGAGTACTGGCCATAATACGTTTACTGAGCGCAATGAAAACGAATTCTCTACGCAACTACTATATGCACAAAAAGAAAATTTTAACCGTCAAGATGTTATCATACCTGGAATGATCAACGTTCTTGAGAAAGGTACATTTCTCGGAAGAGCTCCAAGAGGTTACGATCACTTTGGCCCTAGAGTTTCCGACCCATCTAAAGTACAAGCAAAGCAGGAGATTAAACTTAACGCTCACGGAAAACTGATTAAAGAAGCGTTTAGACTAAAACTTTACAAAAATCATACTGATAAGGAAATTCAAGATCTCTTAAAGCTAGAAGGTCTGTACATCCCAAAACAGACGCTGAGTAAAATGTGGTCTAACCTGTTTTATGCAGGATACTTTACGAACAGTTTAGTTCCCGATACCGAAATCAAAGGCCATTGGAAACCAATCATTACAAGAAAGGAATTTGATCTGCTTCAAAAGAAGCTAAATAATTCAAACCAAATAGGAATCCCTAAAATAAATGGCAATACCGAAACCCCTTTGGTGCCAAAGTTTCTGGTCTGTGATGATTGCGACACCAACATGACCTCATATAAAAACAAACGAAAGCAGATCTTATATTATAAATGTTCATCATGTAATAAAACTGTAAATGCAAATACAAGAATGAAATCACTTTCAGCTGGTATGCATCAGCAGTTTTCTGAAGTATTAGAATCATTGAAGTTATCAAAAGCATTTCAAAATCTGTTCTCAAAGCAACTTGAGAAGATTATTGAAAATGAAATATCATCCAGTACGAATAAAAAAAGACAACTAAGCTCTGAAATCAATAAGCTTCAGGAACAATTTGACAAAATAGAATTCAGGTACGCTACAGATGAAATATCGAAAGAAATTTTTGAAAGACATGGATTAAAACTTAAACAACAAATTGAAAAGAAAAAACAATTTCTTCTGAATCTGCCATCAAAAATATCGAACCACAAAAAAGTAATGAAATTCTTTCTTAAAATTGCCGAAAACCCAAGTCAATTCTACGAATCACTAGATTACCATAATAAAAGGTTACTACAAAATATCCTTTTTCCTGAGGGTTTCCGTTTTTCCATGAAAAACAAGGAATGTCGAACCAGTAAAATGAACCTATTATTTGAACTAACTAATTCATTTTTAACACAATATGACCAAAAAAAAGAAAAGACCCAAACAGAAAAACTGCTTGAGTCTCATTTAGTAGCGGGAACTGGACTCGAACCAGTGACCTTCGGGTTATGAGTTCTAATTTTATCTCAAAAACACCCTAAATCAACTATTATTCCGCCTTAATTAGCTTAAATCGTGTTCCAAAACGTGTTCAGTTTCGTGTTCACTTTGTTAAGGTATAAATATATTCTTTTTTTAGAAGACATAAAAAGTAATTTCAGTTTAATCCATTTCAATAGTTCATGTAATCCTGCCACTTAATTAGTACAAATTTATCATTACTATTCTCCTTTTTTCTCAAAAAGCCAAATTCATATACAAACAAATAAACATCTCCCTTTTTGTTCTTCCAATAATGTGTAAAGAAGTTAGGATCAAAACCTTCTTTAATCAAAACCGACTGTCTAACTATAGCTTTACCTGCCCTATTGTATTGCTTCAACAACCTTCTGTTCAAACGTAATTTGTTATCTACCTTATTGTAAAATCGCTCTGGGCGTTCCCTCTCGATCTTATACTGATTTGCGCTCTTGCACCTCGCATCACAATACTTTTTATCTATTCTTCCCTTAAGTTTCTTTCCGCAGTTTAGGCAATGTTCCTGTAATCTCTTCATATTATCAACTTAAATGTATTTTATTCGTAAGTTATGCGAATAATATATGGGTTTTGTTTTTTTAGTTTCATAATTTGAAAAAAAAACAGATGGAACTACGAAAAAACATAACCTTAAAGCACTTATTTCTCGACCAGAAAAAATGTATAGGTATTCAATTTAAGTCCGACAAAATATTACAGGTTCTCATCGAGAGTCTGCCTAATGTGGATTGGAGCGATAAATTTGAAATGTATTACGTACCAAACACAAAGTTGAACTTAGACCTGATTTTCAAAACTTTCAATGGTGTAGCATGGATAAATGGCAATTATTTCTTTCATGAAAAGGTAGTGAACGTAAATAACCCAGTATTAAAATTAGATAGCTATAGAAAGAGAAAACCAATGGAAGGCTACAAAACATGTCCTGAGTCGTATTTACTTAAACTGGAGCTTAAAAGATACTCTTTCAACACCGTAAAAAACTATATTTCGAGTTTCGAATCTTTCATAAACCATTTCAAAGAGAAGGAACTGAACGAAATCAATGAAATGGATATACGAACATACCTTCAATTATTGATTCAGAAGGGGCTCTCTAATTCCCAAGTAAATCTCACAATAAACAGTATAAAGTTTTATTACGAAACAGTGCTGGGTATGCCAAACCGTTTTTATTCGATTGAACGTCCAAGAAAAAAAAAGTCACTACCTGAGGTATTGTCCAAAAAAGAAGTTCTCCGTATTATTGACTGTACCAGCAATTTAAAGCACAGGTGTATAGTTGGGCTACTCTACTCTTCTGGTCTGCGACGCAGTGAGCTTTTGAACCTTAAAATTAAGGATATTGATAGTAAACGGATGGTGGTTGTGGTTAAAGATGCAAAGGGAAACAAAGATAGGGTTACGGTCTTGAGCCCAAAGCTTCTGAAGAATCTTCAAGAATATTACAAAGAGTATAGACCTGAAACCTATCTTTTTGAAGGACAGAAAGGTGGTAAATATAGTGTATCAAGTGTCTTGAACATTGTAAAATCAGCTTCCCAAAAAGCAGGTATCTATAAAAAGGTTACGCCCCATGTGCTTAGGCACAGTTTTGCAACTCATCTTTTGGAAAATGGCACAGATCTCAGACATATACAACTTCTCCTAGGACACAGTTCTACAAAGACTACAGAAATTTATACGCACGTTGCTAACAGTTCCTTTTCGGATATAAAAGATTTATTATCTTAGTCAACATATAAGTTGGATATAGTTAATAACTATATCCAATTGTTAGCATCAATACTAAACTGTGTATTCATCATGCTCTTCCTCTGTTAGCTTATTTTTTGCAGTTTTACCATTCAAGCAATTTAGTGTCGCTACATTACTTGTATCTTCATTTAAAACTAAGTGTCCATCACCCGCACACCAAGTTAGTACCGCATTAAAATCACACACTTCTTTTAATTTGTCATTTACCTTTTCAACAGCACATTCATACTTTTCATGTGTGCTAAAAACCTTATTTAATAATGCTTTCATTTTTTTTTTTGTTTATTGCTTGCTAACACCGTACTAATGCTAACAATGTGTATAAAAAATAGCCTAATTAAGTTTTGTAATAATTCCGAACGTCTGTGTATGGGCTACTTTTCATACACTCGTCCGTTGTGCGTAATTTGGAAAAAATATGAGCCAATATTATAAAGTCGTTAATCTAGACAAAAAACAATTCTTTTCACCTGACATTTTTAATGACGGTGTGAAACTGGGAGCGGTAATGAATGGAATCCATCCCTATGTAATTGGACGACTTTTATTGTCTGACTTCAACTTAACCGAAGAAAAGTTCGGAACTGGATATTGGTTCGGTGATAAAATAGCAATTATAGGTGATGAAAGCGCAAATGAATTTAATGACCGACAAGTAGAATTTGAAAATGTTGGAGCCGAACTATTATTCTCTTTTATCAATGATGAAAATTTTCAAAAATTGATTTTAAATGAGCTTAAATCTGACAGCAATTACTACGCTCGAATCGGATTTTTAGTGCTTCAATACGCAGGTAAAGCTGACGAATTAAAAAGGTTTCTTATTCAAAATTTTGGCAATGATTGGGAGAAAAAAGCAAAAGAAGTCTGGGAAGATAAAAAAACTACTTTTATCGAACTGGATGTTTAAAAAAACTACGCACAACAAGGGCTATAGTTCATTGCGGCGGAATTTCCTCTCGGAAATTCCTGCGTGTTTGCTAACTTTGGTTTACGGCGGAATAGTTCTGCCGAACCATTCCGCAACGAAACCATAGCCAAGACCGTTGCCCACAATATTGAAAAACTAAACGCAAAAATTAATGAAAAGAAATATTTCGAGAATTATCGGAGTTGGAATTATTATGCTGACCCTGTCTTGTAAAACCTATACGATTCCAGTTGAAAGTTTTAAAGAACAAATGAAAAATACAAATTCGTCAAATATGAAAGATGTGACCGTAAATAATCCTCTTACATATGGAAGTATTTCATATTCTGCAAATAATATTGACCGAATTATTGTTGTGGACAAAAACGGAAACAGTTCCTATCTTAATAATTCTGGTTCAATAGAAATGAGAGTTACTCATAAGAACGGAAAAAAATATCATATGTATTTCGATACCGTAATTTTAGAAAACGATACTCTGAAAGGTGGACGTTCAAGATTTGTTCAGAGTTTGGAAAGACAAATCCCAATAGATAGCATTGTGAAAATTGAAATCCAAGATGGCGGAAAGAAATTTAATTATCAAAACTAAAAATACTGTGGGCAACAATGTATAACCGCAATTACGGCGGATTCGACTACGTCCGAATCCACTCGGAATTGCTAACGTCAGTTCTTAACCGAAAATTAAAACATATAAACCCGTAACTGACGGTTATACGAACCGTTAGCCACAAATTACCAGAAACTATGAAGAACAATGGAAAATCGTTAGAAAAAACTATCCGACTTATCCAAGAGACTTTAAAAGATTCTGAAAACACAAAAATTTTCAATAATTATAAAATCGAAAACGAAAGTGGTCAGAAGCGAGAAATTGACATATTAATCGTTTCCTCAATAAATGACTTTGATATTAAGATTGCGATTGAATGTAAAGATTATAATAAAAAAGTTCCTGTTAAAGAAATTGAAGCATTCGAATCGAAATGTGATAGGATTAAACAAATTAATAAGAAAGTTTTTGTTAGTACAAACGGATATCAGGCTGACGCAATAAATACAGCAAAATATTACGGAATTGAATTACATACCGCAAATAAACTCAAAAAAGAAGATATTCAAAGTTGGTTTCCAATAAAACAAATGGGACTTCAAATTGAGTCAAAATTTATCGCACCAACTTTATATTTAGATACTACACAGGAAATATTAGATACTATTTTAAAAGAGTTTAATGGAATTGTTTACAGAGAGAACATTAATGAACCTATTAAAATAGAAACGCTTTTAATTGAGGCTATTGAAAATAATAAAAGGGTAATGATGAACCTTGCTATTGTTGAATGGATAAAATTGGAAGAATCGAAAAAAGACGAATCTTTCCCTATACAATTCAAACTTGACTTTAATGATTATTATATAAAATCAACAGATATAAAAAAAATCAAACTTTTGGGATTAACATCAAGTGTATATGTAAAATTCGTGAAAAGAGATGCTACAATTTTAAGCGGGAGAATTGTTAAAGGTTCAAAAGAAAATGATATTACAAAATTTATAACAATAGACGTTGGAGGAAATATAAAAAGTGACATTATAATAGACAAAAATGAGGAATTAACATTTTTCGCAACAAATAAAAAAGGGGAATCTGAAAAATTGAAATCTTTATTTACTTACAATCCGAAAACAAAAAAATTTAGCGGTAAATAATCAGTGGCTAACAACGTATATAATTTATTGCTAGTTCTAGCCTACTTACGAAAATCCTCGCGGATTTTCTATTCAGTTTTTATTTGCTAAATTACGTGCTAAACCACGCAACAAACCATATACGAACACGTTGTAAGCAATTTGCGAAAACCGAAATCTAACTGAATTAATATGTTTAGTTTCTTAAAAAAGAAAAGAGATTTACCTGAATTTGATTTTATAAAATCATACTCTGAAAAGGAAAAATACTTTGTACGAACAAAAAAATGGAATTGGTTAAATCCCGAACAAATCGCTTTGTTGGAAAAAGACTCTGACGGAAAAATTAAAATGACAACAATGGATTATTGGCATCAAGAAATGTTTTTAGATGCTGACGGACAAAAAACAATTTCGGAATATTTAAGTGTTTTAATTAATCAATTTAGAGACAGTAAAATGGAAATTCCATCCGACTTGGATAAGTTTATGGTGGAAACTCTTTTGAGCTTAAAAACGGACTTAAACGCAATAGAATTTAGCAAAAAACCGACTGAAATTAAAACTGAATTTAGGAACCCTATAAAAGAATAAAAACTGCTTACAACAATGTATAACCGCAATTACGGCGGATTCGACTACGTCCGAATCCACTCGGAATTGCTAACGTCAGTGCTAAACCGAAAATTATTAACTTTAATCCCGTAACTGACGGTTATACGTATTCCAAGGTAAAAAACAAGTGTTTTTTTAATAATTTACAGCTGCTATATTTACAAAGGGCGTACCTCTTTTTATTACTGCAAAACTTCTTGCCAATATTTTGTTTCTAACATTGTTTAAGGCTATCATTTTGTGTTTACCTTCTTCGAGTTTTCTATGGTAGTATTTCTTAAGTTCTTGGTCTGATTGAATAGCTGATACGGCTGCCATGCTCAATAGGGTCTTCATTTTTCTATCACCTATATAATGGCTCTGTTTTCGCCGTCTTATTGAGCTTCCTGAACTGTACTCGAACGGTGCTATACCACAATAACTTGAAAAGGTTCTCCATGTACTGAATTTAATAAAGTTAGAGGTGTGGTAGAGCAATTGGCAGCTAAGTATAAGACCTACGCCTTTTACCGAACGCAGCAACTCATAGTTTTGCCTTAAGGTATCATCGGTCTTTACCAATGTTTTCATCTGGCTTTCTAAGGCTTCTATTTGTTTGTCTATATGTTTTATAGATCGTTCTAAAATCTTGCAGCAAACATCTGTGGATGGGCTTGACAGCAAGTGCTTGTTTTCTTTTAATGTAGATTTTAACCCACTTCGATCTTTAACCAATTGGTCTCTTAATGAGAGTATTCTTCCCAGTTCTTGAAAGATCTGTGGTTTCATATGACTTGGCTGAAGCTCTTCTCTATACATCCATCCGAACCTGGCTATCATATAAGAGTCTAGCTTGTCTGTCTTCTCTCTTGTAAGACCTGTACTGCGCTTTATGCGCATAGGACTTTCTTCTACATAACAAACTCCACTTTCTGATAAAAAAACAGATAGCTTTAGTGAGTAATTGCCCGTATTTTCGAAACATAAAAAATAAGAATCACTGCCAACTTGGTGATTTGCCCATTTAAGGAGTTTTGAATAACCTGCTCTATCATTGGTAAATACAGCATGATGCTCGCTTTGGTATGCTGTAGCATCTATGGTTTTCTTGGATACATCTATCCCGATTACATCTCTAACATTTTTCATATATTTAAAAAAATTATCATTAATGATGTTTTGTAACTATTTCCTTTAATGAGCCTATAGGGCTAGGTATTCCAATTAGTTCTTCAAAACATCCTACAAGAGACAGAGAGGACTATTACGTGTAATGGATATTATCTAAAGACCGTTCGAGTTCTCCTCTCTTCTCTTGTTAAATTTAATGATATCAAAGTAAAGGAGACCGTTGGCTGTAATGTAAAACGACATTCCCGAAAACAATGAAAATGACCCAATCTGAACTTATAATTTTAAATTTTACAGAAATAAGGAGAAGAAGTATAAAACTTTGGAATGGACTACCTGAGAAATATTATAATTGGAAACCTGACGAAAAAGCAATGAGTGCGTCAGAAATGATAAGACACGTTTTGGAGGCTGATTATGGATGGAATCTTATTATTAATCAAGGTGATATGACAAATTATAAAACACCTTGGGAAAACCGAGCATTTATTAGCCTTACTGATGAACTTGAATTTGCCGAACCTTATAGAAAAACATTTATAGAAAGTATTAAACATTTTTCGGATAAGGAATTAAACGAAACCGAAATCGTTCACCCTGGAAATGGAGACAAGAAAATCCTTGCAAAATATTTGTTACGGATTGGATATCACGAATCAGTTCACGCAGGACAATTTCTGTCGTATTTAAGAGCAATGAAAATTGATAGACCAAACATATGGGATTGAAAAAAACACTACAGCCAACAATGTATAACCGCAATTACGGCGGATTCGACTGCGTCCGAATCCACTCGGAATTGCTAACGTCAGTATCAAACCGAAAATTAACGCATATTAACCCGTAACTGACGGTTATACGTATTCCAAGGTAAAAAACAAGTGTTTTTTTAATAATTTACAGCTGCTATATTTACAAAGGGCGTACCTCTTTTTATTACTGCAAAACTTCTTGCCAATATTTTGTTTCTAACATTGTTTAAGGCTATCATTTTGTGTTTACCTTCTTCGAGTTTTCTATGGTAGTATTTCTTAAGTTCTTGGTCTGATTGAATAGCTGATACGGCTGCCATGCTCAATAGGGTCTTCATTTTTCTATCACCTATATAATGGCTCTGTTTTCGCCGTCTTATTGAGCTTCCTGAACTGTACTCGAACGGTGCTATACCACAATAACTTGAAAAGGTTCTCCATGTACTGAATTTAATAAAGTTAGAGGTGTGGTAGAGCAATTGGCAGCTAAGTATAAGACCTACGCCTTTTACCGAACGCAGCAACTCATAGTTTTGCCTTAAGGTATCATCGGTCTTTACCAATGTTTTCATCTGGCTTTCTAAGGCTTCTATTTGTTTGTCTATATGTTTTATAGATCGTTCTAAAATCTTGCAGCAAACATCTGTGGATGGGCTTGACAGCAAGTGCTTGTTTTCTTTTAATGTAGATTTTAACCCACTTCGATCTTTAACCAATTGGTCTCTTAATGAGAGTATTCTTCCCAGTTCTTGAAAGATCTGTGGTTTCATATGACTTGGCTGAAGCTCTTCTCTATACATCCATCCGAACCTGGCTATCATATAAGAGTCTAGCTTGTCTGTCTTCTCTCTTGTAAGACCTGTACTGCGCTTTATGCGCATAGGACTTTCTTCTACATAACAAACTCCACTTTCTGATAAAAAAACAGATAGCTTTAGTGAGTAATTGCCCGTATTTTCGAAACATAAAAAATAAGAATCACTGCCAACTTGGTGATTTGCCCATTTAAGGAGTTTTGAATAACCTGCTCTATCATTGGTAAATACAGCATGATGCTCGCTTTGGTATGCTGTAGCATCTATGGTTTTCTTGGATACATCTATCCCGATTACATCTCTAACATTTTTCATATATTTAAAAAAATTATCATTAATGATGTTTTGTAACTATTTCCTTTAATGAGCCTATAGGGCTAGGTATTCCAATTAGTTCTTCAAAACATCCTACAAGAGACAGAGAGGACTATTACGTGTAATGGATATTATCTAAAGACCGTTCGAGTTCTCCTCTCTTCTCTTGTTAAATTTAATGATATCAAAGTAAAGGAGACCGTTGTGCAACATACTGAACGAACAATATGCCAGAAAGTAAAATAGTTTTTGTTGGAGGAATTCACGGAGTTGGAAAAGGGACTTTCTGTAATGATATTTCTAAAAAATACAACTTGGAGCACCTAACTGCAAGTGAAGTCCTAAAATGGAATGAAATAAGTAATTTGAAAAACAAAAAGGTTAAAGATATTAGCTCAACGCAAGAAAGATTAATTAATAATCTTGCCAAAATTGTAAAACCTAATCAAAACTACTTATTAGACGGACATTTTACTTTGTTGAATTCAAGCGGAATTCCGCTAAAAATTGAAGACGAAACTTTTGTCGGTATTAATCCAATCTCGATTATTCTATTAACTTGCGAAACAAGAACTATTTTATCAAGATTAACTAACAGAGACGATTCGAAGTATGACTTGAGTACTATTCAGAAAATGCAAGAAATGGAAGTTGAACACGCAAATCATATTTCAAAAAAACTAAATATCCCTTTATTTGAGATTAAAGACAAGGACAGCCAGTTGGTTTATAATTATTTGAAAAACTTATGAGGATTCTGATTGACACAAATATCATTATTCATAGAGAAGCCAGCCGAATTGTAAATGAGGACATTGGTTTACTTTTCAATTGGTTAGATAGACTACGATATGAAAAATGTGTTCATCCACTATCAATAGAAGAGATTTCTACTCATCAAGATGAACAGGTCGTCAATACAATGAAGATAAAGATTGCTAATTACAATCTTTTAAAAACTGAATCACCAGATGATGCTCAAATTCAGCAAATTAGAGCAACTGATTCAACTCGGAATGATTTTATTGACACAAGTATTTTAAAAGAAGTATACAATAATCGAGTAGACTACTTGATAACAGAAGATAGAGGAATTCACAGAAAAGCAAGAATACTTGGTTGCTCTGAAAAAATCTTCAAAATAGATGCTTTCCTAGAAAAATGTATTGCGGAAAATCCTGAATTAAAGGATTATAGAGTATTAGCTGTTAAAAAAGAATACTTTGGGAATATCAATTTAGATGACGAATTTTTTGATTCATTCAAGGAAGACTATAATGAGTTTGCGGATTGGTTCAACAGAAAGGCGGACAATATTTCTTATATATGTGTTACTGATGATTCGGTAAAAGCATTTTTATATTTAAAACAAGAAGGACAGGAAGAGAATTACGATAACATCGCACCTCGTTTTCCAAGAAAAAATAGATTGAAAATTGGAACTTTTAAAGTCACTTCTACAGGTTATAAATTGGGCGAAAGATTTTTAAAAATAATTTTTGATAACGCCTTACAATTTAATGTCGACGAAATATATGTGACAATCTTTAATAAACGAGATGAACAATTAAGATTAATTTATCTATTAGAAGATTGGGGCTTTACACATTGGGGCGAAAAAACAACAGAGAACGGAACTGAACAAGTATATGTTAGAGAATGTAAACCTGCACCAAATTTGACTGCACCAAAATTATCTTTTCCGTCAGTTTCCAGAAGAACGAGCAAATGGATTGTACCAATTTATCCTGAATATCATACAGAACTTTTCCCAGATTCTATTCTAAACAATGAGTCCCCAAATGATTTCACGGAAAACGAACCTTATAGAAATGCCATAAAAAAAGTCTATATCTCTCGTTCATTCAATAGAAATCTTTCTGGAGGAGACTTGGTATTATTTTATAGAACTGGTGGTCATTACGCAGGTGTAGTTTCTACAATTGGTGTTGTAGAAAATGTAGTGACTGACATAAGAGATGAAAATCACTTTATTGAAATATGCAGAAAAAGGAGCGTTTTTGATAATGCAGGCTTGAGAGCATTTTGGAATTATAGAAGAAACAATAGACCTTTCATTGTTAATTTTTTGTATCTCGATTCTTTTCCAATGCCCAAAGTTAACTTGGCTCGATTAAGAGCTTTAAATATTATTCAAAACGCACCACGTGGCTTTGAACCACTAACTAATGAACAATTTAATGAAATTTTAAACCTAGCAAGAGCTAATGAAAGTTATATTATCGATTAAACCAGAGTTTGCAAATAAAATATTCAACGGAACAAAGAAGTTTGAGTTTAGGAGAACTCTTTTCAAGAAAAAAGAAGTTAACAAAATTGTTGTTTATGCTTCAGCACCAATCAGTAAAGTAATTGGCGAATTTGAAATTGAAGATATAGTTCACGAAGATGTCGATACTCTTTGGAATAAAACATCTGATTATTCAGGAATATCATTTGACTACTATTTTGAGTATTTCCAAGGTAAAGAAGCTGGTTATGCGATTAAGGTAAAGAATCCGAAAAAATATGAAAAAGAACTTTGCATAATGCAGAATTTTGGAATTCGACCACCTCAATCTTTTGCATACTTAAAATAAAGTACGTTGCACAACAACGGCTATAATCAATTGGGGTTTAGGTACTTAATTAAAAAAACGTAAATAAAACAAAGGTCAGTGCTAAACTGAAAAGTTAGGTGTAAAATCCCCAACTGCTCATAGCCACGACCGTTGTAGCACATTTACCAAAACCAACTAAATGATTGAATTAATACTTTCGACTTTAGCAGAATTTGGACTAATTCGGGAGGATTATAAACACCGAAAACGGATTAGTAAAAAAGAAAAAGAAGACGGAATTAAAAGACCGATTCAGAAATATTTTCTACAACCGAGTTCAATAATGGTTCTTTCAGTTTTGATTATTGGAAGTTTAAGTGCATTTCTGTTCTTTAGCTACCAAAGGACTTCGATTTTCCCAGAAAAAACCAAAAAAGAAATAACGGAAATGAGTGACAGAATGGAAAAGTGGAATGAAAAATTTGGAAAATATCCAACTGACCTAAACGAATTGATTGGAAATAGCCCAATAAGACAGGATTGGAAAAAAGATTCATGGAATCGACCTTATCAATACTCGGTTAAAGAAAATGGATTTTTAATTGTGTCAGCTGGTTCTGACGGACAATTTGGGACTAAAGATGACATTAAATCGGAATAAAAGAAATTTAAAAATTATAAGACTTTACATTGTTGGTTTATTATGTATTGTCTTTTTCTTTTTATTAGACAATTCTAATATCATACCCGAACTTGTTGAAAAATCAAGTAAACTTCGCTACAATGGATTTGCTACGTTTTTACTGACAGGGTTAATAAAATATGGATTATTTATAATTGGAATTTGTATTGTTCTAATTTTAAGTTTTATGTTAATTAGAGAAAAAATTAAAAACAAATAAAAAACGTGCTACAACACCGGCTATAGTTCATTGCTTCTGACTTTCCTCTCGGAAAGTCCTCGCAAATTTGCTATCTTCGGTTTACGGCGGAAAATCCTCGCGGATTTTCACGCAACGAAACCATAGCCCAACCGTTACCTGTAATTTGAAAAACCAAATTTGAGCATAAAACAAACCTTTCAAATCTTAACTATTATTTCTGTAATCGGAATGATATGTTGGAATATTACCGACTATTTTGGCGGAATGATTATTTATTTATTACAGTATTGGATTGTAATAATTCCAATTGTAATTCTTTATTTAATTACGCTTATCGGAACAATAACCAAACTTTCGAAAAGCGGAATAAAAGCAAATAAATTGATTTTTGGAGCACATCTGATTTTCATAATTTTTGTTCTAACAACGAATTTAATCGAATCTGAAATTTTTAAGTCAAAAACTGTTTTGAGTGGAACATTAAAAGATGACCTTTTTCATTATACCCTTGTATTTCGTGAAGACGGAACTTGTGAAAATGAAGTAAACGGATTTTTGGGGTTTAAAGATGAATATGACGGAAAATATAAAATGACTGGAGACACGATAATCTTTATTGTAAAACCTTATGACAATGATTTTATTCCTGACACATTATTGTTGGATAGGAAACAAAATGCGATTTTCTTGAATAAGAATAAAAATGGAGATTTTAACACCGAAAAAGAATGGTTGAATCATTTTGAACTGAAAAAAAACTACAGGTAACACCGTGTATAATTCATTGCTAGTTATAGCCTACTTACGAAAGTCCTCGCGGACTTTCTATCTGTGATTTATTTGCTAACTTTAATGCTTAAACACGCAACGAAATCATACACAAACACGTTGTGCATAATTTAATCAAACCACAAAATGCCGTTTCCAATTGATATAAAATATATAATAGAAACTGAATCGGAATTAAATGTAAAATTCCCGACTGAATTTAAAAACCAAATGATTAAATCAAATGGTGGAGAATTATTGATTTCGGACGAGTTTGGATTTGAATTGCATCCATTCTTTGATAAATCTGACCGAAAAAGAATAAGTCGGACTTGTAACCATATAGCACTTGAAACAAAAAATGCTCGAAAATGGAGTGGATTTCCTGACAATGGAATCGCAATTGGAGCGGACGGATTTGGGAATCAACTAATCTTGACTCATAACGGAAATGGAAATTTAACCGATGAACTATATTTTTGGAATCACGAGACAAGACATATAGAAAAAATAGCTGAATCGATTAATAAACTTTACATCGACAAAGGCTCGTTTTGGGAGAAAATAAAATCAATATTTAATGCATAAAAAACTATGCACAACATTATATAACCGCAATTACGGCGGATTCGACTACGTCCGAATCCACTCGGAATTGCTAAGACCAGTTCTTAACCGAAAAATACAGTAAACCAAACCGATAACTGACGGTTATACTAACCGTTATGTGCAATACTGAAAAGAACTTATGAAAAAAATTTTAGTCCCTGTTTTTCTAATGACAACACTGATTTCAATTGGACAAAGTGTTTACAGAAAAGACGCTGACCTGAAAAAACAGAATGGAATCAAGCAAACTGACATCTATATGCTAGATAAATCGAAATCAACTAATGCGATTTTGTTCCAGTCAAACCTTTATGACAGAAATGGTCGAACAATAGATACAAAAAGCTATACTCTTGATGGAAAATTGGATTCTCATTCAAAATTTGAATATCCAAATGACACAATTAGAATCAAGATTTCAGTTGACTCAACCCAAACAGAATTAAAACGGATTGAACAAAAATTTGACTTATCTGATAAGAAAAGAGAAGCACAAAAAAATAAGAATCGGAATTTTGAATACGAATATGATTCCAGAGGCAACGCAACAAAAATCTACAGAATAGTAGGAAACGAAAAATCCTTGTTAACTGAAAAAGAATATAATCAAAATAATTATCTGACAAGAGAAGGAGCTTTCTCGTTTAGGTCAGATGGAACTAAAAGATGGAAAGTTAGAATTTACGAACGAGATGAATCTGACAACATTTTACGGATTACTACAATGGACGAAAGTGAAATTGAAAATGTTGTAATATATGTTCACAAAAAGTACAGCACATAACAACGGCTATAGTTCATTGCTTCTGACTTTCCTCTCGGAAAGTCCTCGCAAATTTGCTATCTTCGGTTTACGGCGGAAAATCCTCGCGGATTTTCACGCAACGAAACCATAGCCCAACCGTTACCACCAATTTGATGAACAACGCTGGAAACCAAATATTGAACTGGCTAATGATTGGAATTTCTCAATCGCCTAATAGTCTGAATGAAAGTTTCTACTTTGACAAAAAAGAAGAAAAGTTCTTTTCAATTGTTGTAACGGACTATTTTATGTTAGATGATAATTTGGATTTAGCAAAAAACACAACGACAAGTTATTCTGAACAGAATCAAAATAAGTTAGTAACTCTAATAAAAAGAATTGATAAAGATGACAAGGATATTCTTTTTGTCCCACGTCTTACACATAAAGAAAGAAGAGACATTTTAAGCGAATTTTTGTCGTCAGTAGATAATCCGAAAGAAAAAGAAAAAATCGGAAATCTGTATTTTAAAATGGATGGTGAGCTTACGCATTTTGATAAAAAATTTGAGATTGAAAGTTCCCAAAAAATTGTGAATGAATGGAATGAATTTAAAGACAGAATCCTATTATCTAAAGCCGAATCTTTTCTCAATCTAAACGCAATTAATTTGAATAACGTCAGCATTATGGACTTTGATAATGAAGGAGGAATTACGATTGACTTAACAAAAGATGACAATGGTAATGAGATTGTGGATGAAAAAAGATGGTGGGAATTTTGGAAATAAAAACTGGTGGTAACAATGTATAACCGCAATTACGGCGGATTCGACTACGTCCGAATCCACTCGGAATTGCTAACGTCAGTTTTTAACCGAAAATAATTAACTTTAAAACCGTAACTGACGGTTATACGAACCGTTGTAACATATGAAAAAACTCATCATAATATTAATTTTAGTTTTGATTAGCCAATTGAGTTTTTCACAGGCTTGTTGTGTTTTGGATTTTAAAATTAGTGGGAAAGTTACTTCGGACAAAATTAAGCTTGACCGAATTTATTTGCCTTCAACCACATTTTTAGTTGGATATGACAAATTTGATTCACAAACTGGATTTTACTATGTTGAACTCGGATCTGACCTATTTTCAACCAAATTTCGTTCGCATTTGAGTTCTGATTTCTGTATGAATGCAGAATTGATAATTGAAAGAGTTTTTAAAAAAGTGAAAAAATATCCGATTCGCATTACGGAAGAAAAGAGAGACCACGCAGGAGAATTTAAATCTTATGAATTGGAAATACCAACTGAACAAATCGAATTCTTGATAAATGAAAATGAAGAAATTGAAATTGTTTTGCCTGAAATTAAAATATAAAATACGTTGCACAACAACGTGTATAATTCATTGCTTCTGATTTTCCTTCGGAAAATCCTCGCGCTGAATTATTGCCTATTATTTTTACTAAATTAGTTGCTGAAACACGCAACGAAATCATACACGTATTCCAAGGTAAAAAACAAGTGTTTTTTTAATAATTTACAGCTGCTATATTTACAAAGGGCGTACCTCTTTTTATTACTGCAAAACTTCTTGCCAATATTTTGTTTCTAACATTGTTTAAGGCTATCATTTTGTGTTTACCTTCTTCGAGTTTTCTATGGTAGTATTTCTTAAGTTCTTGGTCTGATTGAATAGCTGATACGGCTGCCATGCTCAATAGGGTCTTCATTTTTCTATCACCTATATAATGGCTCTGTTTTCGCCGTCTTATTGAGCTTCCTGAACTGTACTCGAACGGTGCTATACCACAATAACTTGAAAAGGTTCTCCATGTACTGAATTTAATAAAGTTAGAGGTGTGGTAGAGCAATTGGCAGCTAAGTATAAGACCTACGCCTTTTACCGAACGCAGCAACTCATAGTTTTGCCTTAAGGTATCATCGGTCTTTACCAATGTTTTCATCTGGCTTTCTAAGGCTTCTATTTGTTTGTCTATATGTTTTATAGATCGTTCTAAAATCTTGCAGCAAACATCTGTGGATGGGCTTGACAGCAAGTGCTTGTTTTCTTTTAATGTAGATTTTAACCCACTTCGATCTTTAACCAATTGGTCTCTTAATGAGAGTATTCTTCCCAGTTCTTGAAAGATCTGTGGTTTCATATGACTTGGCTGAAGCTCTTCTCTATACATCCATCCGAACCTGGCTATCATATAAGAGTCTAGCTTGTCTGTCTTCTCTCTTGTAAGACCTGTACTGCGCTTTATGCGCATAGGACTTTCTTCTACATAACAAACTCCACTTTCTGATAAAAAAACAGATAGCTTTAGTGAGTAATTGCCCGTATTTTCGAAACATAAAAAATAAGAATCACTGCCAACTTGGTGATTTGCCCATTTAAGGAGTTTTGAATAACCTGCTCTATCATTGGTAAATACAGCATGATGCTCGCTTTGGTATGCTGTAGCATCTATGGTTTTCTTGGATACATCTATCCCGATTACATCTCTAACATTTTTCATATATTTAAAAAAATTATCATTAATGATGTTTTGTAACTATTTCCTTTAATGAGCCTATAGGGCTAGGTATTCCAATTAGTTCTTCAAAACATCCTACAAGAGACAGAGAGGACTATTACGTGTAATGGATATTATCTAAAGACCGTTCGAGTTCTCCTCTCTTCTCTTGTTAAATTTAATGATATCAAAGTAAAGGAGACCGTTGCCAGTAATTATGAAATCCAAGATTAAATTAATATTAAGTCAAATATGCTTATTATTTCTTTTGTTCTTGTCTAGTTGTAATCGAATGGAAGATACTATAACTTTAATTCCAGAAGGTTATACTGGAACTGTAGAAATTTGGTTTAATCAAGCTAATGGAGAACAAATTGAATATGAAAACGACAAAAGAATCTATAGGATTCCAAAAAATGGTATTCTGAATACTCAGTTTTCTGAACAGTATGGAAGTAACTATCCAAAATTCTATTACGTTAATGAATTGGACAATAGAACTGAAATAAAAATGCTACATGTTTTAAGTAAAACTGTTTTGGATTCAATAGATAAAAATAAGATTTATGCATATAAATTTATGTTACCAGGAGGAGGATTTAAAATTGATTCTCTCGGAAATGAAACTATTCTAGAGCCTGGAATAATATTCACTGTAGATTATCCAACTTTTGAAAATAACTAGTGCCAACAACGTGTATAATTCATTGCTTCTGATTTTCCTTTCGGAAAATCCTCGCGCCGAATTATCGCCTTTTATTTTTTATTAAATTAGTTGCTGAAACACGCAACGAAATCATACACAAAACCGTTGGGTACAATTATGACAAACAGTATTTTCCATAACAAAGAGTTTGAGTTGAACGGAATTTCTGTACCTGAATTTGAACTGAAAAGCGGAAATCTAATTAGAATTTACATTCCAAATTTTGACTCTGAAAATCAACCTTTAGGTTTTGACTTGACAATTGAATTAATAAAGCATTTTCAAAATATAAAGTCTGATTTCCCTTGGGCGAAAAACTACCGACAAAATTCAATTGTGGAATTACTAAATCCTCTGACCGTTGAAAAATATCTGATTAATAAAATGCGGATTGAAAAACTCACAGCGGAAAAGATTGCGGACGAAATCGGAATTAAGCTAATAGATAAATTTGAATATTTGAATTTCACGAATAAAAAGGCATTGATAATAAAAGCTCTTTTTGAGAAAAACGAATGTATAATGTTGGACTATTATGGTGTAGATGCAATTGGAATCGGATTTTTAGAAAAATTAGTGAACTCGGAAATTAAAAAGAGTAAATCTGCTATCGCTTTCGACAGACTGGAATTTAAAGCTGATAATGAACCTTATGAAAATATTAAACCGATAAAAATAACTGTACCCAACACTGTGTATAATTAATTGCTTCTGAATTTCCTCTCGGAAAGTCAGAAGCAAATTTGCTATCTTCAGTTTACGGCGGAAAATCCTCGCGGATTTCCCGCAACGAGGCATACACAAAACCGTTGCCATCCATTGTGAACAAACAGAACTTTAAATGAAAATCGGAAAACATTTATCCTTAATTTCAATATTAGTTGCGTCAATTTTTATAATCAAAAAAGCTTTTTTCGATATAGAAACTTACAGAATATTAACGACTGAATTGGAATCTGGAAATGGTGATATACAACCAACTTTAGTTGCAGGTGGAATTAAAGTTGCTATACTTTATTTAATCCCTATTTCAATATCATTAATTTTGAGCGTAATCGGAATGAGAAGAAAAAACAAATTTGGAAAAAGCGGAGTTATTTTAAATTTAATTGCTATTGTTTACCACTTAATTCCTTTGAGCTTGTTTTTTTTCGCAATAAAGTAAAAACTCAATCGGAATTGAATAATAGAACGTGGAATGGATTACTCACTCAAATTCTGAATGAAAATCTGGAATTGAAAAAATATTAATCGAAATAAAACAACGAAATGGCAACAATGTATAAATTCAATTGCGGCTGAATTTCCTGCGGAAATTCATTGCAATTTTCTATCTTTCAGTCACAATCGGAAAATCGTACCGATTTTCCACAACTGAAATTTATACACAAACGTTATTCCAAAACTTTCTCCAAAGCCTTCAATTCAACTCCAAGTTCATTAAACATACTTAGAATACTACTTATTTTAAGTTCTTCCTCTGTGTATTCCTGTGTATTAATACTACAAGTGAATTCCCATATTTCTAGAACTTCATCAATGGGTACACTATAATCGTTGTAAGTTTTATTGTCTGACATTAATAGCAACGAGCCATTAAAATCTATGTTATTCATAACACGCTTATAAACCATCCCATCGTTTAGTGTAACCAAAACATAGGTTCTGCCTGTCTTAATCTCGTTTCTGTCTTCTATGAACCTACCTATAACAAAAGCACCATCTTTCATTGGCAACATGGAGTCTCCTTTTATTGGAAAAGCTCTATGCTTTCCAGTTGGTAAAAAAGGAAGTTTAATCTTTTGAAGTTGCTCAATGTATTCAGGATCATCATAACCATTAAGATAACCAGCGGATGCCTTTGCTGGAACTATTTCAATTAAATCATCATTATCTGCATCCACTGTTATAGGGAACAGTACACGCTGTTTCCCTATTTCAATAAATGATGCATCTTTAGATTTTGTCAAATCATTTCTTAACAAGATATCGATTGGTAATCTAAAAAAATCGGACAACTGAATAAGAAATTCAATAGTTGGTGCAGACCTACCCTCTTCATACGATCCAATCCTAGATCTTGATACATTTAGGTTTTCTGCCAGTATTTCTTGCGTTAAGCCCTTGAGCTTTCTTAGATGACGAATGTTTTTTGCTACGATACTCATAATACTACAAATATAAGCAATAATTACTTTTATATGTAGCTAATTTTGTATCATGGAAAAGAATATTTTACACTTGGATTTAGACACTTTTTTTGTCTCTTGCGAACGTCTTATTGATAGACGTTTACAAAACAGACCTTTGTTGGTTGGTGGAACTGGTGATCGAGGTGTTGTAGCAGCTTGCAGTTATGAAACACGTCCTTTTGGTGTTCATTCTGGTATGTCCATGAAGGTTGCCAGAAGATTATGTCCCGAAGCAGTAGTTATTCGAGGTAATTCTTCCATATACACCAAATATTCCCACTTGGTAACAGAGATTATAAAGGAAAGTGTTCCTGTTTTTGAAAAGGCCAGTGTCGACGAGTTTTATGCAGACCTTAGTGGTATGGATAAGTTTTATGGTTGCTATAAATATGCTTCAGAATTACGAAAGCGTATTATCAAGGAATCTGGACTGCCTATCTCTTTCGGTTTATCCGCAAACAAAATAGTTTCCAAGGTTGCTACTGGCGAAGCAAAACCTAATAACCAATTGAAAATAGACAATGGTTTTGAAAAAGACTTCTTAGCACCACTATCCATTAGAAAAATTCCATCAGTAGGCACAAAAACATATCAGGTATTGCGGAACCTTGGTGTCGATACGGTAAAAGTAGTGCAAGAAATGCCATTGGAAATGATGATTAGTGCATTGGGTATCAACGGTAAAACAATATGGAAACGTGCCCATGGTATAGATAACCCACCACTTGTACCATTTCATGAACGAAAATCAATTTCAACCGAAAGAACTTTCAATAAGGATACTATCGATCTACACGTTTTAAAGACCACAATTTTTGCAATGGCGGAAAATTTAGCTTTTCAACTTAGAAGAGGAAATAAATTGGCAGGAACGATAAGTGTTAAAATTAGATATTCGGATTTTAACACCTATAGCAAACAAGTAAAAATTCCATATTCAAGTGCGGATCATGTCATAATTCCTAGAGTACTTGAACTATTTGAAAAATTGTACCATCGCCGTTTATTAATACGATTAGTTGGAGTTAAAATCAGTGATATAGTTAGTGGACATTATCAAATAAATCTATTTGATGATACCGAAGAGATGATTAGCCTTTATAATGCCATGGACAAAGTACGGATGCGTTATGGAGAGTTGAGCATTATGAGAGCTTCATCAATGGGAGCAAAAACTATAGGGCGTTTTCAAAATCCTTTTAGTGGTGAACCACCAATATTATTGGCACATCGAAAACAGTAATGTATCTGAATTGTCACACATATTATTCCTTACGATACGGTACGTTTTCTGAAATTGAGTTATTAGAGCTTGCCAAGGAAAATGATATTGACGTTTTGGCTTTGACCGATATCAACAACACTTCAGCTTGTTTGAACTTTATCAGGAAAGCAAAAGAGTTTGAAATTAAACCAGTAATTGGAATTGATTATAGAAACGGTAATGACCAATTATATGTTGGTTTAGCCAAAAATAATGAGGGTTTTAGGGAGTTAAATGAATACTTGTCGTATTATTCTGAAAAAGGAATAGAATTACCTGACATTCCTAATTTACCGCTTGAAAACTGTTATATAATTTACCCTTTTGAAAAAGTTTTAGAACTAGAAAAAACGGTATTTAGGGATAACGAATTTATAGGTGTTTCTATTGAAGAACTCAGGAAATTACGCTTCTCTAAATTACTTTCACAAAAGAACAAATTAGTTATACAACAACAAGTAACGGTAAGAAATAAAAGAGATTTTAATGCGCATCGTTTACTTCGTGCTATTGATAAAAATTGCTTATTAAGCAAGTTAGATAAATCTGAAGAATGCTTATTTACAGATAAAATGTACTCAAAAGTGAATCTAGAAGAAGTCTTTAAAGATTTTCCATTTATGCTAGATAACACAAAGCATATACTTGAAGATTGCAGAATTAACTTCTCATTTGGTAATAATAGAACATCACAAAACCTAAAACTCTATACGGATTCTTCAGAAAATGATTATGCATTATTGGAGCGTTTATGCTATGAGAACATAAACAAACGCTATAAAAATCCATTACCGCCAGTCAAAAAACGGTTAAAAACTGAGCTAAGCACAATAAAAACATTAGGGTTTGTATCCTTCTTTTTAATCAATTATGACATTATTTGTTATGCCAAAAGCAAAGGCTATTTTCATGTAGGTCGTGGTAGCGGTGCTAATAGCATAGTTGCCTACATTATTGGTATTACCGATGTTGACCCAATAGAACTAGACTTGTACTTTGAGCGGTTCATAAATCCGTTTAGGGCATCGCCACCAGATTTTGATATAGATTTTTCATGGAAAGATAGAGATGACGTAACCGCATATATTTTTAAACGGTTTAAAAATACCGCATTAATGGCTACATACAATACGTTTAAGTATCGCGCTGTAGTTCGAGAATTGGGCAAAGTTTTCGGTCTACCAAAAGAAGAAATCGATAAGTTAAGTAAAGGCAGTTATTCATATTCTAATTTAGACGACCTATCAAAACTGGTTTTACAGTACGGTAAATTGATAGAAGGATTCCCTAATTACCTAAGTGTACATTCCGCAGGTATAATAATATTAGAGAAACCTGTACACTACTATTCTGCTACAGATTTACCGCCTAAAGGATTTCCGACGGTACAATTCGATATGATTATAGCTGAAGATGTTGGCATATTTAAGTTTGATATTTTAGGTCAACGAGGCTTAGCTAAAATTAAAGATGCCTTGGAAATAATTAAAACCAACAGACCTGAAGTTGGAGATATAGATATTACGAACGTTGAAGCATTTAAGTCTGATAAAAACATCAATCAACTTTTAAAAACTGGTGGTGCAATAGGTGCCTATTATGTTGAATCACCAGCAATGCGTGGTTTAATGCAACAATTACAAACTGATGACTATCTGGGTTTGGTAGCTGCAAGTTCAATTATTCGACCAGGAGTTTCTGGATCGGGAATGAAAGATGAATTCATAAAACGTCATCGAAACCCAGAAAAACAAAAAGATGCACATCCTATATTAATGCAAATAATGCCAGAAACTTATGGAGTTATGGTTTATCAAGAAGATGTGCTAAAAGTAGCTAATCAGTTTGCAGGTCTTACACTTGGTGAAGCTGATATATTAAGACGTGGAATGAGCGGTAAATATCGGTCAAGAAAAGAGTTTTTAGAGGTGGAACAAAAGTTCATATCCAATTGTAGAAATAAAGGCTTTAATGATGATTTGATTTTTGAGGTGTGGAATCAGATTAAAAGTTTTGCAGGCTATGCCTTTGCGAAAGGTCATTCGGCTTCTTATGCTGTAGAAAGCTATCAGAGTTTGTTTTTGAAATGTTATTATCCATTAGAGTTTATGACTGCTGTTTTAAACAATGGTGGAGGTTTTTATAGCACAGAACATTATTTACATGAAGCTAAAAAACAAGGTGCAAATATTTGTTTGCCTTGTATCAATAAAAGCGACCATCCTAATAGGTTAATAGGAACTTCTATTTACTTAGGTTTCGGTTATCTTAAAAATTTGGAAACTTATACCATTCAAAGAATCATAAGTGAAAGGCAATTACATGGAATTTATAAATCCCTTGATGATTTTATAGACCGTTTAGCTATTAGCATTGAACAGTTAACGATTCTCATACGTATCAACGCATTTAGATTTACAAAAAAACATAAAACGGAATTGTTGTGGCAAGCCATTTTTAAAATCAATGCTAATGGATCTAAAAATAAACAGGCACAGCTTTTTAAAATCCAGCATAGACAATTTAATCTTCCTAAACTTAAAACGAATTGGGTCGAAGATGCCTATGATGAAATGGAACTTTTAGGATTTCCTTTATGCAATTACTTTAACTTAATCGATGAAGAAATAAACAGCGATGTTATGGCTAATGAGATGAAAGATTTTGTTGGTAAAAATGTACTTATTTATGGCAGTTTGGTAACCACAAGATTTAATAAGACATCTCAAGGTAAACTTATGAGATTAAGTACATTTATTGATAAAATGGGTAATTATTTTGACGCAGTACACTTTACTGACGTCGTTGACAAATATCCTATTAATGGTTTAGGCGTTTATGCATGTTATGGTACAATAAAGGATCGGTTTGGTTTTTACAGCATGGTAATAGTTAAGAGCAAAAAATTATCGATAAAGCCTGATCCAAGAAACACATCTCATCTTAATTTAAAAACTATCAACAGGATTTCTTAATTTTAAGAAAAAATAGAATATGTGTTTTCACACTAGCACTACTGATAAGGTTAAAAAATTAGAGAAGCATTTCAAAGTTGACATAGTTGACCCTTCATTGGAATCCTATTTTGATAAGCCTACTTATCATCACAACGGTTTTTCGCACCCAAATATGCTTGTTATACCTCAAGAGCGTTCAGACGTTCTGGCACCAGGAATTTGGGGAATAGTACCAAACTATAAAACTAAGGACGAAATAAAAGAATACCATAAAGAATCTGTGCGCTATGGTGGTGGTCTAAATGCACGGTCAGAAAAAGCATTTGATCACTTTATTTACAAGGAGGCGATTATGGACAACCGTTGCATAATTCCAGTCTCAGGTTTTTTTGAGCCGCATGACCATAAAGGCAAAAAATATCCTTTTCATTTTAAAGACAAAGCTGATAAACCTCTAGCTTTAGCAGGACTTTATACTGTAATTGACACTTACATCACTTTTACCATTCTGACGAAAGAAGCGTCACCTTTATTTGCTAAAATTCATAATCAGAAGAATAGACAACCTTTAATCCTAGATGAAGAGTTAACTCACAATTGGTTGTCCGTTGATTTAAAAGAAACAGATATAGAAGATATTCTTCACTTCAATTTTCCAGAAGTCGAATTGGAGACTTATTCGGTAAGCAAAGAATTGTTTAGTCCTAAAGTGAATAGTAACGCAGAATGGATTATAAATAAAGTTGAATACTCCGAACTTAAACAGTTTTCGTAAAATGACAAATCGTATAAATTACACAAAATCAATTGTTATTACTTAATTAAAAAAGGTGGTAATTTTTAATTTCAAGATTATTTTTAATGATTTCATCTAAAAACTATTTCATTAGTCATTAAATCAAAATAAGGTAATTGTCCGAATGAATTAGGTGGTCTGTTATTAATAGGGTGGTATCGCATTTCAAGTTTTTCAATTAATAAATGAATATCACCTACTCTAGCAGGTTTGTTTTTTTCTGAAGTAAAAAATGACTTAATCTCATTTGCTAATAAAGTCCCTGCTGTTGCATTACCAATACCAGCAATACTTATTTTTTCTGTACGTTTTGACTGTTCTACTATTTTAGGTAAAGCTTCCTTAGCAAAATCGGTAGTTTTATTTGTATTCCTTGCATGAAAATCCTTCGAACGACAAGTATTACTGCAAAACTTCTGTACTCTTCGCCTTTTTGGCTCGAATTCCTTGTAACAATATTTACAGATGTAATATTTATCATCTTTCATTTTACGTAAAATAAACGTTTGTTTTACGCAAAATAATGATTTTTCTGTTAAGTTTTGTTATTAAGTGTTGTTAAATCTATACCAAAAACAGTATTTAAAAGATAATAATCAACCTCTTTTTTTGTTAGTAATGGCATTTTGTTTGTTTTGGTTGCCATTTTGTCTGTTTTAATAGGTCTTCTAGTATCTAATAGCTTTTGGTCAATATTTATTTGTGGCTTTGGTGGAGGGTATCCGAAAACACGTTCAAGGTCAACGTTTAATTTCCATTTTCCAAAGTGTTCTTGGACTTCTTTTTTATGCTCTACTAAAACACGATACTGCATATCTAAAGCACTTTGTATTGCTGGTAAATAATTAACGGTTTCGAACCTAGCATGTTTTTTTACTAGTTCTGTCAACCTGATATAGGTATCTAGTTCAGTAAAATAATTATCTATTAAAAAACTTAATGCATTCTTTTCTTCAGAAGACTTCATTTTAAGTAATTCAAAAACATTAAGCTTTAACTCTCTTTCTTTTGATAATAATGCTATGGATCTAAAACCACTTGTGATATATTTTGGTTCACCACTACTACTTATATGAACAAGATTACTTGTCATTCTTATCTCATCCAATACTCCTAAATCCTCACCTGATTGCTGTTCAAGTAATTTTCTGGATAAATAAAATATAATATTACAGTTAATGCGTTTTAATAATATTTCCATACTATTATTCATAGTTCTTACTTCAATAATTTAGAATAGTCTTCGGGTAATTCTGCATCAATATCTCTTAGATATTTATTCAATGCTGCCATTGTTGTATGACCCGTTATATCCATCAGTTTACTTTTAGCTTCATTAGTAGATAGCTCCTGTCTTAAACCTAGATAAAGTTTGGTAATAAAAGTATGTCTAAAACTGTAAAGTCCATAGTTTTCATTGTACCCGAATTGATCCTTGATGACCTTTTTGAAGCGTTTGCTAAAAAAATCTCTTCGATTGACCAATTTGGCATCCCAAGTACCACCAATTCCATCAGGCGTAAATAATAGATCATCTGGATTTAGACGATTGAGCTCAGGAAGCTCTTTGATTAATATATCTGGTATAATCTTAGTTTTTAGCACTTTGTTTTTAGCCTGAAAACTTAATTTACGTTCTTCAATATCAATGTCCTTTACCCTTAATCTGCAAACTTCGATTGGTCTTAACATATTGTAGGATATAAACTTTATATAGAGCAATAAAAGTTTATCGTGGTTTTCAAGGTAATCAAATATATCCTCTTGTTCCTTTGGTGAATATGTTTTATGTCGTTTGGGCATTGATCTAATTGCCTTTATCTGGCTAATGAAATTTTTGCTAATTATTTCATTGTCCTCAAGTACTTGAAAAATACTACTCAAAACCGTACGGTAATTATTTCGGTTTCTGGGTGATGTACTTAATTGCACGTGGTTTAAAAACTCAACAACCATTTTTTTATTTATCTGGTTGATGTCATCAACCGTTTCATAGTGGTTGAGCAACCACTTTTGAAATTGGTTGATACGGCTCCTATAGTCACTAAGTGTAGTAGGGCTAACAATATTGGTCTTTAATATAATCGCCTTATTTAAAGCTTCCTTTACGGAAAGAACGTTTTTAGTTGATTCATTTTTGGTCAATTCTACCTCAGCAACCAAAGATGTTGGTTGATCGGATTTTAAAATATTTGATTGTACATGTTTAGGATTTTGTTTGCTTTTATACAATTCTGTATTATCCTGAAAAGGACTATAGCCTTCCCTTAGTAGTTTTAAAAGACGTTTCCTATATAAATTTAAAGCAGCGTAGCGTTCTGCCTTGGTCTTAAAACCGTTGGTCTTTCCATAAATGTTCTTCATCCGCTGAAGTTTGCCTGATTTAGGGTTACGGTACGAGAAATAAACATACCAACGCTTGGTAAGGTCACCGTCGGCATCGAAGATTTTTGGTTCTGAAAATTGTTTCTTGTGTTCCAAATCGTGTTCTAAAACGTGTTCATTTTGACACTCTAAGGTAACTAATTTGTAAATAGTATGCATAAAAAAACGGTTTAGAGTGAACTAAACCGTTGATTTTGTTGCGATTTGCATTTTGTAGCGGGAACTGGACTCGAACCAGTGACCTTCGGGTTATGAGCCCGACGAGCTACCTACTGCTCTATCCCGCGATATTGGACTGCAAATATACAACCCTTTTTAGTTCTCGCAAGTTTTTATAATAAAAAAAAGTGTTCATTGTATTTGAACACTTTTTCTTAATCAATATTTATGGCAAAAAACATTAATCATCCCCTTCTTCCGAATCTAATGTTGCTAATGCACCTTTCATGTTAACTTCATCTAAATCAAAGTCAACAATATTTGGTAATTTATCTTTTAAAGCCGCATAGTTTCCTTTAAAACCATTATTGCTAAGCAACAAGGTTTTAAGATTTGATAATTGCGCTAATTCACCTGGTAGGTTACCATAAAAAGCATTATTAGATAATACTAGCTCTTCTAATTGAGTTAACTCGCCAATTGCAGAAGGAATAGTTCCTAATAAGCTATTATCAAACAAACTCAATACTTTTAAAGATTTAAGATTAGAAATACTGGCTGGTAGCTTACCTATCAATTGGTTACTACTCAATATTAAGCTTTCCAATTTTGTTAAGTTACCTATAGAACTTGGAATCTCTCCAAAAAAACTATTGTTATATAACTCTAGTGTTTTAAGATTTTCCATTCGACCTATATCTGTTGGTATAGCTCCTGAGAAATTGTTAGAGAATAACTGAAGTGTCTCTAAACTAGTCATCTCCGTTAAGGTTTTTGGCAACTTACCTTCTAATTTATTGAATGCTAAGTTTAGTGTTCTTAAAGACGTTAACTTAGATATTTCACTTGGTAAATTACCAGTAAGGTTGTTAAAACTAAGGTTAATAGCAACTATTTCGTCGTTCTCTATGGTTACACCATACCATTCGGTTATTGGTTGGTCTAAATCCCAGGAAGTATTCCAGGAATCACCATTAGTTGTGTTGTAAAGTACTACTAGTGCGTCTTTTTGACTTTGAGAAACGTTGGCATATGTAAATACAGAAAGCAAGCAACATAGTAGGGTTAATTTTAAAGTTTTCATAATAGCAGATTTTGTGGAGGGGCACATAAACTATTCGAAAATAGATACTTATACTTTAAACTGCAAATTTTTTCGACGAACTACATAAGCTAAATTTTCAAATCGTTGATTATCAATGATTTATTCATTCTTACTGTTCTATACTTTCAGCCTGAAAATTGACTATTTGTTGTGATTCTATAACTAGCGAAATTTGAATAGGATTACAACAAATTTCACAATCCTCAATATAGGTTTGTTGACTTTGGGACACGTCTATGAGCATTGAAATTTGTTCCCAGCAGTATGGGCATTGAAAAAAATGTTCTTCCATATGCATTGCTTTTTAGAATTGAACATTTAACAACTCACCACTTATTTGAAGTAAGGTAAGCTCAGCTAATTTTGCATCGTATTTTGCCTGATTTCTACTCAATTCTGCATTTAACAAATTAATTTGAGCCTGTCTAAATTCAATTGAATTGACTTGCCCTATTTTGAATTTTTCCTGAGTTCTATCGAAGTTGTTTTGTGCTGTTGTAATGTTTTTATCTTGAATATTGTAAATTTCTAACTTATTCATATAATCATCCCAAGCATTGTTAAAGTCGCGCTCAATACTCAGTAGAATATTTTCTTTTTGAAGTTGCTGCGTTTCAAGATTAATCTTGGCATTTCTCACTCTATTGATGGTTGCTCCTCCATCAAAAAGATTCCAACTTAAATTTAAACCACCTGACAATCCTGTGTTTGTAGATGTTGTTAAAAATGATGCTGCATTGTTGTTATTCTTGTTCCAACCGTACGAACCCGTTAACCCAACAGTTGGTAAATAGGCTGACTTACCAGAATTAATGTCTAACTTACTGATTGCAATATTTTTTTCGGTTTGAAGTAAAGCTACATTTCGGCTTTTTGCCTGCTGAAAAAGACTATCTTTTTGAAATTGCAATGTAAAATCCACTTCTGTTTCTACATCATAATCCTCAGTAAATGTTTCTCCCAAAACCAATTTTAAATCGCGCTTAGCATTTTTTAATTGCTGCTTTGTATTGATGATATTAATGCTATCGTTATTGATATCAACTTCGGCATTTAAAACTTCAAGTTTTGTGTTTTGCCCATATTCAAACTGATATTCTGCTCTTACCAATCTATCTTTAGTAACTATCAGAGTCTCTTCTAAAGTATTTAAATTATCAGACAATTGTGCCACATTATAATACACAGAAAACATCTGAATAATTGTATTTTCGATGGTTTCTCTTGCTTGTAACTCGGTTAATTGGTACTGTTCCTTCAAACGTTTGTAGTTGTAACGTCTTCCTAAACCATCAAACAAGGTGTAGTTAAGGTTAACACTAGCATTATATCTTGAACTTTCTGCCCCATTTAAAACCGTGACGTTACCATTAGAAAATTCGGCTTCTGTATTATCTAAATTGTAGGTAGCACCAGCATTTCCTGTAACTGTAGGTAAATATCCAGAATTTAAGATACTTGCGTTATTTTCAGCCACAGCAACATCATTCTTGGCTATTTGTACACCATAATTGTTTTCTAACGCTTTAGAAACAGCTTCTTCTTTTGTTAGTACATTTTGAGCTTGTAGATTTACGCAACACAAAACGCCCAAGACAATCAATATCTTCTTAGTGATCTTCATTACCTTCATTTTTTTCTTTTATAGCGCGTTCTACTTCCTCTTTAGTGACATCATTACCTGTAGCTAACCATTTAGTATTCTTCTTAATATTATTACTGAATGATAAAAATAATGGTAATACCAATAATGTTAAAATAGTAGCATAAGCAATACCAAAGGAAATGGAAATTGCCATTGGTTTTAAAAACTGAGCTTGTCTACTTTTCTCTAATAATAAAGGTGCTAAACCTGCAATAGTGGTTAATGAGGTTAGGAAGATAGCTCTAAAACGCGATTTACCAGCTTCGGAAAGTGCGTCGTCAAATTTCATTCCTTCTTTTAGATTACTGTTGAATTTTCCAATGAGCACCAATCCGTCATTGACCATAATACCAATTAAGGCAATGATACCCAAAAGTGACAATATATTTACCGGAAAACCTAATAGCCAATGTCCCCAAGCTACAGCTGTTAGACTAAAAGGAATTAACAAAATCAACAATAAAGGTTGCGAATAACTTCTAAACGTAAATGCTATGGTAATATAAATTAACAGCAATATTATTGGACCTGCAACTGCCAATGAACTCGTTAATTTTCCAGCCTCTCTATTTTGCCCTTCGTACGATGCATTTATAGTTGGATACTTTGATTGTAACTGTGGTATGAACTCAGTTTTAATATCTTCTAAAATATCAGTGTTGCTTGTAGTAGGATCTTTTAAATCTGCATAAACCTGAATTTCTCGTTTACCTTCTAAGTGATTGATAGCCACATCTCCACGCTCTATACTATAGGTTGCTATATCTTTTAAAGTTACACGCTCGCCTGTTGGTGTTACGATACGCATATCGTCTAAATCGTTAATAGAACTTCGGTTGGTTTTATCGTAACGTACCCAAACTCTAATTTCGTCTTGCCCACGTTGAAAACGTTGTGCCTGAGCACCAAAAAAACCCGAACGCACTTGAGACATAACCGTCCTTAAATCTAAGCCCAATAAGTAAGCACTTTCCTTGAGTTCTAGTCGAATCTCCTTAATACCTGCAGGATCGTTATCACCAATATCTTTTAGTAAAGGATTAGACTGTAAGTATTTTTTAAGTGCTTCCTTAGATGCTTTTAGTTCTTCAATATTATTACTTAACAAAGAGACTGAAACAGGATTTCCTCCAAAGTTTCCACCAGAACCATATATCAATCGTTCTGTACCAATAACAGGACCAACCAACTCTTCTAATCGTTTTGTAATTAGAAAAGATTGAATCTCATCTGGTCGTTCTTCACCTGGCAATAAGTTAATTCTTAAATTGGCCGAAGAACTACTATTAATGGATACTATGGTATTTTCAAATAGCTGTTTTCCTGTGCCTTTTAGATACTTTTCTGTGAGTTCTTCATTAACGATGAATGATTTTTCTTCAATCATAGAAATGATGGAATCGGTAATCTTAACATTGGTACCAGCTGGCATTACCAACTCTATATTTGCCGAATCGCTGGCTATTCTTGGAAAAAAGGTAATACCAATTATTCCACCTAAAAGCGAGCCAAAGGTTAAGACCAAAAGCGCTATAAAAATACCAAGTGCCAATAGCTTAAATTCCATAATAAACTTTAAAGTTGGCGCATATACCCTATCCCGTAAGTAAGACATAAAACGATCTCCAGATCGGTTTAAACCACGCATAAAAGCAAAAAATCCGTTGGACGATTTCTTATTGTGTAAGTCTTCTTTTTTTATCCTTAAAGCTTTAGAATGTGCCAAATGTGCAGGAAGGATAATCAATGCTTCAATAAGTGATACCACCAACGTTAATATTACAATGACCGAAACCTCACTAAAGAATTCACCTATTCTACTTTCTAAAAAGAAGAATAATGAAAAGGCTAAAACCGTTGTTGTAATTGCTGAAACCACAGGTGGAATTACTTCTAAAGTTCCGTCTATTGCAGCTTGTACTGGCTTCTTTCCTTTTTCGTAATGTTGATAAATATTTTCTGCAATAACAATACCATCATCTACCAAAATACCAATAACGATAATCATCCCGAAAAGTGACAATACATTAATAGTAACATCGAATTGGCCAGCAAACATAAACATTCCTAAAAAGGAAATCGGTAAACCAAAGGCCACCCATAATGCTAATCTTGTATTTAAGAAAATAGACAAGAACAATAAAACCAACAGCATACCGACTATGGCATTTTCTGTAAGCAATTGTGTTCTTTGGTTAAGCGTAATGGATAAGTCGCGCACTACACTAAGATGAACATTGGTGTACTTATGATTATACTCCTCTATGTACTCTTTTACTTTATCCGCAGAACTTATTAAATCCTCATTGTTGGTGCTTGTAATAGATATGTTAACTGCCAATTCTTGATTAAAATAAGTAGCATTTGGTGTTTCTGAAAAACGGTCTCTAATAATTGCGACATCTTTAAGACGAATAACTTTTCCGTCTGCTGTAGCTCTAACAATGATGTTAGACAGCTCTTTACCGTAATACTCTCTATTATTGGCTCTAATTAAATATTCTTCGGCAACGGTTTTTACGTTTCCACCTGTTACCAGAATATTTGAATTGCTCACTGCAGTAGCAACATCGTTGAATGTTAAATTGTAAGCCAGCAAATCGGTTTCGTTGACTGCAATTTCGATTTCTTCTTCTGGGAAACCAGAGAGTTCTATCTGGGAAATGCCGTCAATGGCTCTCAAATCGGTTTCTACCTGTCTTGCTAATTGCTTTAGGGTCGCCAACGGAATATCTTTACCACTAATGGCAAAAGAAATGGTTTCTCTAATCGCTTCTTGTTTTGAAACCACCAAAGGCTCCATTCCTGTCGGAAAAGATGGCACACGATCAACTGCATTCTTAACTTCTAGTAGCATAAAATCGAGGTTTTCACCTTTTTCAATCTCAACAGTAATTGTACCGCTGTTTTCTCTAGATATTGAAGTAACTCTATCAATGCCTTTTAATCCTTTGAGATTATCTTCAATTTGAAGCACGATACCTTCTTCAATCTCTTGTGGCGAAGCACCAGGATAAGTAATGGCTACATTAATTATCTTAGATTCGGTTAATGGGAAAAACGAAGATTTTAACGACAAAGCGCCAATAATACCAAACACAAAAAATGCAAGTATAAAAACGTTGACTGCAACGTGGTACCTTATAAAATATTCTATTATTTTTCTCATTACTCAGTAGAATCTGTAGTTGCAGCTTTAACTTGCATACCTGCATAAGCTCCTGGCACTGGTTTTCTTAGAATAATCGTTCCATTTGGCACGTCTTTTAAAACCACTGTGGCATCTGAAAAATGTGCAGGTTTTACTGGAATAACATCCAAAAGACTGTCTTTTACCACGTATATTTCTTGACTATCTAACAACAAATTCCTATCTATTTCTATAGCATCATTTACCTTTTCTGCATTAAGACTTGCTTCTAAGTACATTCCTTCTTTTAAATCATCGTGTTTTACTTCAACAAAAGCTGTGATGGTTTGGGTTGTGGCATCTATACTTCCGTTAACTCTAGAGACTGTTCCTTCGTATGTTTTTGTTTTTTCTAAATTGGTAAGTGTTACAGCTTCACCTTCTTTTAGCACATCTGCATAAGATTTACTTACGGCAACCTGCATTTCGTAAACCAATGGATTAATAAATTCACCCAACTTTTGTCCACTTCTTACAAGTGTTCCTTCTGTAACTAGTGCTTCTGTTAATATCCCTGTAAATGGTGCTGTAATTCTATATTTTGCTAAGCGTTGCTCTAGATTTTTTACATTGTAATATGCACTCACAATGCCACGACCTGTTATAAAATAGTTTTCCTTTTCACCAGACATTTCTGGTAATTGTGGTGTGCTTTTATTTAAATCGAAACCATTAAGATAGGCTTGCCATTTAGGATATACATCTGTAAAATCTAATCTCAAATCTGGCATAATCGCAGCAATACTATTATAAAGATTGCTTTTTGCAGATTGTACACTTGCATAATATTCTGAAGCATCTAAACGAATAAGCGTTTCACCTTTATTGAATTTTTCACCAGCCTTAAAAAGTTTATTCCCGGTTTTAAACACACCTTGAACCTCAGAATACAACTCTACACGTTGCTTCGCCATAAGATTTCCATTTGCTGAAATTACAATTGGTACTGTTGTATTTTTTACAGTATCTACCAAAACCGTCTTTACCACTTTTGGCACTACTGGCTTGGGTTTGTTTTTGTTAGCAATAAGATATTTTGCAAAAAGGAATGCACCAACGATTAGAGCAATACCTAAAATGGAAAGAATAATTTTTCTTGTCATAATGAAAGCGGTCATCAATAACTTGCAAAGTTATTCTTATCATTATGCGCAATCGTTAAAATAATCTTAATGTTACTATGAAATTTCCTCGATTTGAAGCGTTACCTCTTCCCAATCTTCCATCAATTGTTCTAAGCTTTTCTTCTTTTCTTGGTAGTGGTCAAAGAATTTTGGGTCAGAAGCGGTGTTATCGTAATCTGTTTCTAGCTTAAAATCATCTTCTTTTATAGCTTTTTCCAGCTGATTGATTTTAGCTTCAATATTACTTAGCTTATTATTTAACGACTTTACTTTTTTCTGGTCTTCGTAGCTTTGTTTATTGCTTTCTTTAGGTTTATCCTCAATAACTGTACGCTTTTCGGCTTCTCTCAGGTTTTCAATATTGCGTTGCTCTAAATAATAATCGATGTCTCCAAGATATTCCTTGATGTTTTGATCCTTAAACTCATAAACCGTTTCGGTTAACCCTTGAAGAAAATCCCTGTCGTGAGATACCAAAATTAGAGTCCCTTCAAACTTTTTGAGCGCATCTTTAAGGACGTTTTTAGACTTAATATCTAAATGGTTTGTTGGCTCATCCATTATTAAGACATTTAACGGTTGAAGCAACAATTTTGCCAATGCCAAACGGTTACGTTCACCACCAGACAAGACTTTAACGTATTTTTCTACTTCTTCTCCTCTAAATAAAAAGGCACCTAAAATATCGCGAACTTTACTTCGATTAGTTTCATTAGCAGCATCAATCATCGTATCCAAAACGGTTTTGTTACCGTCTAAATATTCCGCTTGATTTTGAGCAAAATAACCTATTTGAACATTATGCCCTAGATTGACGTTACCTTCGTGTTTTATTTCGCCAACAATAATTTTTGCTAATGTTGATTTTCCTTGACCATTCTGCCCAACAAAGGCTGTTTTCACATCTCTTGGTACGGTTAAATTTACATGGTTGAGCACTTGCAAATCTCCATAATGTTTTGATACGTTTTCTATCTCAACTACAACCTTTCCAGGTGTAATAGACACCGGAAAATTTAGCGTCATTACACTATTGTCATCCTCATCGACTTCTATGCGTTCAATTCTATCGAGCTTTTTAATAAGTGACTGTGCCATTGTAGCTTTTGAAGCTTTGGCTCTAAATTTTTCAATTAGCTTTTCGGTTTGCTGTATTTGCTTTTCCTGATTTTTTTGTGCAGCTAATTGTTGTACCTTCATTTCCTTCCTTAACTCTAGAAACTTGCTATATGGCTTATTGTAATCGTAAATTCTACCTAATGAAATTTCAATAGTTCTGTTGGTTACATTATCTAAAAACATCTTATCGTGCGACACGATGACTACTGCGCCTGGATAGATTTTCAAAAAGTTTTCTAACCAAATAATAGACTCAATATCTAAGTGGTTGGTAGGCTCATCTAACAATAACAAATCGTTATTTTGAAGTAATAACTTTGCCAACTCTATTCGCATTCTCCAACCACCTGAAAAAGTGTCTGTGAGTTTATTAAAGTCTTCGCGCTTAAAACCTAAACCTTGAAGAATTTTTTCGGTGTCTCCTTGATAATTGTAACCACCTAATATTTCGTACTGATGCTGAATGTCGTTTAAATCTACCATTAACTGATGGTAAGCTTCGCTTTCGTAATCTGAGCGTTCGGCTAGCTGAGTATTAATTTTTTCCAACTTAGCTTCACACTCTTTTATTTCTTTGAAAGCTTCGTAAGACTCTTCTAGAACTGTTTTACCAAAATCGAAATCAATATCTTGCTTAAGAAATCCTATTTTAAGGTCTTTATCTGCTGCTATTTGCCCAGAATCAGACTCTTGTTCTTTGGCTAAAATTCTAAGCATAGTTGATTTACCTGCACCATTTTTTCCTATTAAGCCAATGCGGTCTCCTAGACCTAGTTTAAACGTGATGTCCTCAAAAAGATATTCGCCTTGAAATGATATAGATAGGTTATGGATATTTAGCATAATTTGATTAAATATTACAATTGTTATTATTGTTACAATTGTTACAATGGTTGCATGGTAATGACTTATCTTTGTAAGCCTTAAAAACGCAAAAATAAAGGTTTTAGCTATGATAAGAAAAGGAATGAAATTATATAGTATACTTTTTGGTGTTTGCCCAAAGTGTCACCAAGAATCTATGTACGTTAATAAAAATCCTTATGTTCTTTCTAAGGTTATAAAAATGCACGACCATTGTTCGCATTGCAAAACAAGATACCAAATGGAACCTTCGTTTTTTTACGGCTCTATGTATGTGAGTTATGGTGTAGGTATTGCTTTTGCGGTAGCTGCATTTATAACAACTTATGTCATTTTTGAAACTTCAGTTACTACTGCATTTATCAGTATTGTTTTAACCTTGGTGCTTTTATTTCCTGTAATTATGAGGCTTTCGCGTAATATTTGGATAAACATCTTTATGAAATACGATAAAGAACTAGCTAATAAAGTGACAAAGTCACAAAGTTAATACCTGTATCTTATTGAGTTTTGTATTAAACTCTAATCTAAGCAAATCTATTTACATCAATTTCAGAATCTAAAGGCTCATTATTTTCAATGAATTGATAGAGTTTTTCTGACACATAAGGTGCAATCATTACTCCTCTAGTTCCTAATCCGTTTAAAACATATAAATTTTTATGTTCGAGATGCCTGCCAACTAAAGGCCTTCTATCTTTTACTGTTGGACGTATGCCTGCCAAGTGCTGAACAACTTCAAATTCACAACTTAAAAACGTTTTGAGCTTACTCATCAATTCTTCTTTTCCTTCCTTTGTTGGTTGATTGGTTTTGTCTTTCCAATTATATGTTGCACCGACAGCATACATATCATTTTCTAATGGAATAATAAAGACTGAAGACTTTATACCATAATTAATATTAAGGTTTGGAGCTTTGATAATTAATACTTCTCCTTTTGTTCCGTTTAATGGAATGTGATTGAAATAAGGATTTTTCTTAACGCCAAAACCTTCTGCAAAAATTATTTGTTTGGCTTCAATATTTCCATATCTAATTAGAGTAGATTCTATTTGAAGCTTTTGATGAACAAAACTATCTTCTATTAAACTTTGATTTTGTTTTAAAAAGTCTTTGTAGGAACTTATAAGTTTTTCAGTATCTAATCGACCAGCATGCAATACTTCACCAAAACCAAATGGAGCGTCTATTGCATCATTAGTATTTTTAACTAACTGTGTTGAAAGATAAGGTTCTAGTTTAGGCTTATCGGAAGCATTAAACCAAAGATTTTGTTCTTCGATTGATGAAAACCTTCTTAATAAACAAAGCTTATAATCTATTTTAATATTTAAATCGTCTTCTATTTTTTTATAGACAGGTAAAGCAATATCTAATTGTTCTTTAGCTTTCCAAACCTCCGAAAATCGTTTTAAAATAACAGGATTGTACAAACCAGCTGCAACAATAGATGACTGTTGTGAGCTGTCATCAAAAACAACAAATGTTTTATTGTTAGTCCTTAATTGCTCACAAAAGGCAATACTAGCTAAACCACAACCAACAACTATGTAATCAATACTTTTCATCATTATACAAAAATAAAAAACGCCCACTTAAAAGTGAGCGTTTTTTGTATTGTTTGAGAGTTATTAGTAACTCCACATATCTTGTTCAAAATCTCTGATCTTATCTTTGATACGTTCAGATTCTAATAACTGCATTAAAGCATTCTCAGCTACATATTCTTTAATCTCTCTATCACCATAAACGTTCTCTTCCTTGTATATAATACCGTGAAAACGACGACTGTTTAGTAAGTGATCAAAAGAAATTGGAGAAGAGCTATTTTTGTTGTTAAAAGCTTTAGCTTCATGAAGTATCTCTCTTACTTCTGGGAAGAATACCCAAAACATCGCTATAGGTTCTTTCTGGGTTTCATCTTCAGAATCAATGAAGTTAACATCTGGCGCTGCAGGTGCTATACCAAGTATTCTGTACTTTAATTCGCCTTGACGCTTATCAAAGTACCACAACCCTTTTATAAGGTAAGAGCTAATATCTGCAGGTTCAATGTTTCTTTCGATAACATATTCTTCTGGCACTTCATCTTCACCTACGCCATTTTCATTCATGTAATCAATACCAGCATTAGTGATTTTTCTCATTTTTAAAGCCGCTTCAATATCCTTAAGCGTACGCTCCTCAGTAAAATAAGAATCACCATAAATTCTGGAAATCATACCGCTTTCGATATTCTCCATCAAAACCTTGTATAAAGACTTACGATCATCTCCCAAGTTTCCTTCTACAGGGAAATATAATGGAAAATTTACACGCTCGTCTAATACAACTTTTTCCCAAATCATTTTTGAGAATAAGATGTCTCTATCGCCTACATAACCATATTCTAAAGGCTTATCATTGTCTAAAAGCAATTCAGCTTCAGTCTTCATACCTATTTCTTCAGGTATTTTTGCGTTTAGGATATTAGCTTGAGCTAAAACACTATTTGCAGCTAAAACCATTAATCCTGTGTATATAAAGCTTTTAAATTTCATCTTATTATTTATTTGGGTTTCTTTCTTTTTTAAACGTTACTAATATTGATTAATTGTCTTTGATTAGTTACTAGTAACTTCAACAATTACAGGTGAAACGTTTTTAAGATTGTATTTTGAATTACCTTGGATTTTTGCTTTTATATCAAAAATTGTAATGTTATCACCTCGTCTAGCTTTACTTATAGCAGACTTAGCTTGCGCATTCATTTTTGTACCAACAACACTAATTGTAGGTTGACCTGGCACTCTCATTTTGAATGAAGTAACTACAATCGGTAAATCAAAAACAAAATCGTCTAACTTGGCAGATACAGTACCTATCTCAACGTTACGCTTAGGTAATTTTACAACACCTGTCTGACCAGCTATAACACCTGTTGGCGCAGGAATATCTTTAATTCTAAACGTTTTACGATCGCTTACTTTTGAACCATCATCTAAAGTACCTGTTACATTGATTGTTACTTCGCTACCAGTTCCTGGATTCATTACATATTTACCTGCTCCACCAACTGGTTTTAATCCTGTTCCACTAGCTTGTACTTTATTGTCTGCTATACCTGCAAATGAAATAGTCATTGGGTTTTCTACACCACGATATACAACATTCATTTTATCTGCTGAAATTGTAGCAGAGTTTGGTCTTGGTACAACTACATACTTACCATTGAAATTAATAGGCAGTTCTTCACCTTTTTCTAAGAATGTAAACTGTCCGTTAATATCGTGCTCACCAACGTTACCTACTGTAAACTCAATTCTTGCAGCACCAGTTGAGTCAATCGCACCTTCTCTGTTCATATCTAAATCAGTATCCCCAACTTTTAATTTTGTTGGTGTTACATTAGCATATTTTCCTAAAACTACAGAACCTGTAAACTTCTCTCCAGCAAAAAATGCATTTTTGTCTGGTATAACGATTGCAGTATAGTTTTTTAAAGACGTTGCTTCATCAACAGTATTTCCTAAGAATACATTATAAAGGTTAGCTTCAGTTGCTTTAATATCATTCTGCATTGCAGTTAACTTGGTATAAGATGCTACAGCTGGAAATCCTTGAAAGTTATAATCTAACCAGCTTTGTTTTTTACCATCTTTATTAATTACTTCTGCAGTACTAAAACGACGTTCTAAAGTCTCTTTAGCTGGGTTGTAAGCTACGTCGTCACCCAAAAGCTCATTTATATCAGCTTTGTATTTATTAATTCTATCAACAAATGCCTGACCTTCTTTTGTTAGACGATCTCCTGTAAACCATAATTCATCTAATGCATCACCTTTGTCCATTTCCTCTGCCGGTAAACCACCTTCTTCTTTGAACTTTTCAGCATAGTTTCCTTTATTTAAAATCATTGATTTTTGTGATTCTAAATAAGTGAAAAATTCATTAGAAATAGAACTTACTTTTTGCGCATTGTTATAAGCAACACCAAAATCCTTTGGTTTTTCACTAGCTTGCTTTTCTAAGCCTTTCAAAAGAGTAGTGTTTGAAGCAACAGCTAACTCATTTGCGTTTTCAAATTTTGTATTAAATAAACTGAAAGCAGATAATATCTCCTTACTCGTTGTCATTGCAATCATTGCAATAAACACCAAGTACATTAAGTTAATCATTTTCTGTCTTGCAGATAATTTTCCTCCTGCCATTGTAAATTAGTTTTTAAATGTTAATTAATTAAATTGTTTATAAAAACTAATTAGTTTTTGTTCATAGCAGATAACATTCCACCATATACACCATTTAATGATGAAAGGTTTGATGCTAAAGAAGCCATTTGCTCTTTTAATTTCTGTGCATTTTCTACAGCCTCTTCATTGATTGCTGCCTGACGATTTGCACTTTCCATTTGTACTTTGTAAAGGCTATTTAAAGATTCCATCTGAGCTGCTGCTAAAGACATTTCTTCGCTATATTTCTTTTGAGCTGCCATAGAATCAACTGTTGGGCTGATACCTTTAGCTGCACCTTCAAAGTTTTTAATGCTGTTACCTAAGCTTGCCATTAATTCACCATCAATTTTAGCTTCTTTTAATAAGTTATCTAATTTTTTAGATAATAATCCTTCAGCATCTTTTGGCTCTTCTTTTTTAGCTTTTTTGCCTGTAGACTGACCACCTGCTAATTCTGGATATACTAACGACCAATCTAAGTCTGATTGTTGCCTTTCAAACGCTGAGTAAGTAAATACCAATGCTTCAACAACCATACCTATTGTTAAGATTAGAGAACCGTAAGGCCAGTGCTGGATTTTGAATAATGCTCCAACAATTACGATTGCTGCTCCTAATCCGTAGACCATGTTTGTTACTGTGATTTTACCTTTCTGTGCCATAATTTGTTTGTTTAGTTTTTTAGTTTAAGTTAAATGGATGATAACTTAAGTAGGTTAATTTATTTAGGTTATCGGTTTTGTTTATTTTAGTTAGTTGCTGCGTTTTTAGTTACCTCAGTTCCCATGTAATCTTGTACGGTTCTGAAACCAATATAACTTCTTGCTGAGTCCGCATACTCATAATCTCTAGAACTTACTTGTAAGAAGTAAGCAACATCTTTCCAAGATCCACCTCTTACTACCTTGCGAGAGTTTTCAGGATCATTGACATTAGGATTGATTGTTGATGAAAATTCATAAGAAGCAGGATCATAAGAACCGTTTACCCATTCTGAAACGTTACCTGCCATGTTATATAAATTAAAATCATTTGGATCATAAGCATCAGCCTCTACAGTATATAATGCTTGGTCTGCTGCGTAATCTCCTCTTAATGGTTTGAAGTTAGCCATGAAGCATCCTCTATCATTCTTAGTGTAAGGTCCACCCCAAGGATATGAAGCACCTTGTAATCCTCCACGAGCAGCATATTCCCATTCTGCTTCTGAAGGTAATCTGTAGGAGTTTACTGCCTGTCTTCCTTTACTCTTTTGGTAACCATTATGATAAAGTGTTCTCCATTGACAAAATGCTTGTGCTTGTTTCCAAGACACACCTACAACAGGATAGTCTCCGTAAGCATCGTGCCAAAAATAATCATTGTGCATTGGCTCATTATAAGAATACGCAAAGTCTCTAATCCAAGCTGTAGTATCTGGATATACCTCTACTTCTTCTTGCTGTATAACTTGAGAACGCTTAAGGCTTCTATCTTTTGCAGCCTTAGCTATATCCATATATGTATACTGAAATTTAAATTGCTTTACATCCCAAGTACGCTGTCCATTGTAAGACTCTTCTAGTGGCAAGTACATACCATCCATAACCTCAGCATAAAGCTCATCTGGATAATCGTCAGTATCAAAATATAAATCTACATCATGATTAATTTTTCTTTGCTCGTTACCATAAGTATTTTGCATGTAACTCTCGTAAGCATTTAAATCCTCAGGATTAGCATCTAAATAAGCAAACTCACCAATATCGCCATTGCCTGGAGTTTTACCTTCTAAATCTGCCATCTCAGCTAATTTAAGCCTAAGAATAGAATCTCTTACCCAAAACACAAACTGTCTATACTCACTATTCGTAATCTCAGTTTCATCCATATAAAATGCACGTACTGTAGCCGTTTTAGTTGGAGCATCTTGAACACCAGCAATGTCATCGTCTGATTTACCCATAATAAAAGCCCCTCCTGGAACTAAAGTCATGCCATAAGGCTTCTCTGGGTGCCATTTTTTACCTTTAACACCTACTAATTGTCCGCGGTCTCCAGAATTACAACTGGCAACCAAAACCAATACAGTGGTAAGTAAAATAAATCTCTTAATATTCATAGTAACTCGAGGTTAAATTAGTCGTCCTTAATTTTAAGGTCGTAAACATATTTATATATTTTCTAAAAAACAACTTTTTTTGATTTTTTTTTGCATTTCGTCCTTAAAAAATGCATTTCATCGATAGTCTAAATGTTAAATTATCGACTAAGTGCTCCCTTTAAAAGCTGTTCTTCCTAAAGGCCTTATACCAACGTTCGGGTATTTCACCTTGAGTAGCAAGCACATAATCGGCATGCATGCATGGTAATAACGTGTGCTTTTTTAATTTATTATTAACATCTGGTAAAAAAGGTATTTCTATCCACCAGCGACCTGTTTTTATACTTTTAAAAAATATGAGCTCATCATCTTCAACCAAAACATTATACTTCTGAAACTCATTTTCATTATTAAAGTTATCATCTTTGACTCTACAATTAACTCCTTCTATAAAATACCAGATCATTTGCGCTATTAGCATAGAAGACGCAGAATCATTTTTAGAATTAATATACTCATAAATCCCAAATGAAGATACTTTATTACTGATACCTGCATATCGAGTAATTGCGCAAATTTCTTTTCCTGAAAAACCGTTAGGAGAATATTTTAAACTATCACTTACCTCAGCTGCTCTAATAGATTTTAAATCTATTGAAACTATATGTGCATCTCTTAACAATGGCTCTACCTTGTTTATATCTCCAGATATCTCACCTAAACGATATGACTCAAAGTACAACTTCTCCATAAGATCTATTTCTTCTTGAGAATTGAAATACGTTTGGTATCCTATTGTAGAATAATTAAATAGGTTATAAGGTTCTTCTACAATTACTTTCCCTACATAACTATTATTCTTAATCGGTAAGTTGGCATCACCTAAATCGAAGTTGGTATCTATATTAACAATATTAACCATGGGCATCAAATTATCATATGCACGATAATTAGAGTAGGTTAAATCTTGACTTCCCCCTAGAATAATTGGAATAATGTTTTTCTCTACTAAAACCGAAATAGCTGTACGAATAGCATAATAAGTATCTTCTACAGATTCTCCCGGAAGTATATCTCCTAAATCGGCAATATTTGAAATCCAATTTCCAGGAAATAGAGTATAGAGTGTTTTTCTAACAGAATCGAAATTGATATTGACTCCTATATAATTAACATCATTTCTGTTTTCTAGAACACCAATGATAGCAATTTGGACATCTTCTAAATCTGGAATACCGTTTTGCTTAGAGTGAATTTTGATTTTTTTTCCCAGCGCTTGTTGCGCTAATAGTTCTGAATGAGCTAAAACCGCATCTGAAACAGGCGTTAGAAAATTAAAATTCATAAAGTATTACTTCTTTTTGGTAGTCGTTTTCTTCTTTGTGGTTTTTCTTGTTTTCTTTTTTGGAGCATTTTTTTCTAGAATAGCTTTAGCCTCTTCTAAGGTCATATCAGATACATCAACTGTCTTAGCCAGCTCAACTTTCTGCTTACCTTTTATAACATTGTGCCTTCCCCAACGTGCCTTTTCTACTCTAATGCCTTCCTCTTCCCAAACATGAATAAGCTTATCTTTTTCCTTTTGGATTTTATCTTCGATCAAAGTTACGATGTCTTCTTCAGATAAATTGTCCCAATCGTATTTTTTATTCACATTTATAAACATATTGTTCCACTTAATAAATGGTCCAAAACGTCCTTTTCCTTTTGTAACTTCTAAACCTTGATACATATATATAGGAGCATTTGCTTTTTCTTTCTCCTTAATATATATAATAGCTTCATCTAGTTCTACACTAAGAGGATCTACTCCTTTAGGCAAAGAGACAAACTTTTTGCCGTATCTAACATAAGGCCCAAAACGTCCGTTGTTAACTTCTACCTCATCATCATTATAATGACCTAAAGCTTTTGGAAGCTTAAAAAGATCCATTGCTTCTTCGTAAGTTATGGTGTTGAGTTGCTGATCTGGTGATAAGCTAGCAAACTGTGGTTTCTCTTCCTCGTCTACTGTACCGATCTGAACCATTGGACCAAACTTACCTAAGCGCACACTAACTTGGCGACCTGTTTTAGGATCAGTACCTAGAATACGCTCTCCTGTTTCACGTTCTGCATTTTCTTGTACATCTTCAACTTGTGGATGAAAGCCTTTATAGAAATCTTTCATCATAGCTTTCCAGTCTTCTTTACCTTCAGCTATATCATCAAAACTCTCCTCTACTTTTGCGGTAAAGTTATAGTCTAAAATGCTTTCAAAATGATTTACTAAAAAGTCGGTAACTATAATACCAACATCTGTCGGCACTAATTTTCCTTTGTTAGAACCTACTTTTTCTGTAAGATTGTTCTCTTTAATATTTTGGTTTTCAAAAACCAATTGTTTGTATGCTCTTTCATCACCTTCGTGTGAACCTTTTTCTATGTAATTTCTATTTTGAATTGTAGAAATTGTCGGCGCATATGTTGATGGTCTACCGATTCCTAATTCCTCTAATTGCTTTACCAAAGATGCCTCAGTATATCTTGACGGAGGTCTAGTAAAACGCTGTGTTGCCGTGATATAACTATTAGCTAACTCCTCACCTACCTTTAAGTCTGGCAAAATACCATCTTGTTCTGTATCCTCATCATCTGTTCCTTCTAGATACACTTTTAAGAATCCATCAAACGTTATAATTTCTCCATTAGCAGTAAATTGTTCACTTACTTTTTGAGAGCTATTAATTTGAATTTTCAAATTGGTACGCTCTAGCTTAGCCTCACTCATTTGTGATGCAATTGCGCGTTTCCATATTAAATCGTAAAGCCTAGCCTGATCACGCTCTACGCTTACTGTATGATTAGAAAAATCTGTTGGCCTAATGGCTTCGTGAGCCTCTTGAGCACCTTTAGATTTTCCCTTGTAGTTTCTCGGTTTACTATATTCTGAACCATAAGCAGAGATAATCTCTTTCTCAGCACCTTGTCTTGCTTCATCAGACAAGTTAACACTATCTGTTCTCATATAAGTTATGAGACCAGCCTCATACAAGCGTTGTGCATTGCTCATCGTTCTACTCACAGAAAAACCTAATTTTCTAGATGCCTCCTGTTGTAATGTAGATGTTGTAAATGGTGCTGCTGGTGATTTTTTTGCTGGTTTTTTTTGCAAGTCAGCAACCTCATAAGTTGCGCCTTTATTATTATTTAAAAACGTTAAAGCTTCTTCTTCTGAACTAAAATTCTTTGGTAATTTTGCTTTGAACGATTTTCCGTCTTCTGATGTAAACTCCGCATCAATTCTATAGGATGCTTCTGCATTAAAATTTTGTATTTCGCGCTCACGTTCAACAATAAGTCGAACAGAAACGGACTGTACTCTACCAGCAGATAAACCTCCTTTAACTTTTCGCCATAAAACTGGTGACAGCTCATAACCAACAATTCGGTCTAAAACACGTCTTGCCTGCTGAGCATCTACTAAATTATAATCTATGCCGCGAGGATTTTCAATCGCTTTATTGATAGCACTTTTTGTAATCTCATGAAAAACAATGCGCTTTGTCTTTTCTTTATCTAAATCTAGTGCTTCTGCTAAATGCCATGCTATAGCTTCTCCCTCACGATCCTCATCACTTGCTAGCCATACTATTTCAGCTTTCTTAGCTAACTCTTTTAATTTTTTTACAACATCGCGCTTGTCTTTTGACACCCTATATTTTGGATCAAAATCTCCCTCTACATCAACCCCTAATTCTTTGGAAGGTAAGTCTGAAACATGCCCAAAACTGGACTCAACTTTATAATCTTTTCCTAAAAACTTCTCTATGGTTTTTGCCTTTGCAGGAGACTCAACTATAACTAGATTCTTCGGCATTCTTCTTTTTTTTGAGGTTACAAATGTAGGCGAAAATAAATTTACAATCCTAATTTGGTTTTAAATAGCATCTATTTTATTGCGGCATTAACTGTTTGAAACTAAAAAAAGCCTTGCAAAAACAAGACTCTAATTTTAGTATTCAAATGTAATGGTTAATATGTATAAATAACAGGATCAGAATAGTCATCTACATTTATAATAATTTCATTTTCACCTTCAATTTGCAACGACGTAAGGTCAAATGAACGAGCTCTATCAACAACAGCTAAACAATCTTCAGTATTTATTAAAAAGAATTTTACATTGCGTTGAGGTGGATTGGACTCTGAAACCGATCCTGAATCTATTAATTGCATTTCCCAAGTATTACCATCGCAACCAGAAGCAGAAACATCAATCACTAAACAGTCGCCATTAATTGACACACTATTTATAGAATATGGACTCGTAGCAGAATTTGCATAAGTAAAGCTATCAATAACAGTAAAACCAGCACAGTTGCTTTCGGGCAAAGACATGCCATCATCATCGCACTGCATATTTAAAAATAAAGCAACACACAGCACAGACATTATAATTTTTGAAAATTTCATAGATTTAGTTTTATATATAAGATGTAATTAAACGAAATGGTTGCTCAGTAAAATAAAAAAACTTTGTAAAAATAATAATTTGAAGCAATTATAAATTACTTTTAACAACTGCCACTTTGTCACAATCTATAAAATAATACTATCTTTGCATGCTTATTGACTATTAGAGAAAACAATTACTTCTCATGCAAGTGAGTTTGAATAGATGGAAAAAATAATCGACGAAAACAAACAAGGTGAAGCCTTAATTTTAGACCAAAAAGACGGTAACACCAAAAAGCTATTTATTGAAAGTTACGGTTGCCAAATGAATTTTAGCGACAGTGAAATTGTAGCTTCAATCTTATCTAATCAAGGATATAATACAACTCAAAACCTAGAAGATGCTGATTTGGTTTTGGTGAATACCTGCTCTATTAGAGACAAAGCAGAGCAAACTGTTAGAAAACGCCTTAAATATTACGACAAAATCAAGGATAAAAACCCTTCAATGAAAGTTGGCGTGCTAGGTTGTATGGCAGAGCGTCTTAAAACTAAGTTCCTAGATGAAGAAAAAATCGTTGATTTAGTTGTTGGTCCTGATGCCTATAAAGATTTACCTAATCTTTTAGCTGATGTAGATGAAGGAAGAGATGCCATCAATGTTATTTTATCTAAAGAGGAAACTTACGGAGATATATCTCCTGTAAGATTAAACAGCAATGGTGTTAGTGCTTTTGTATCTATAACCAGAGGTTGTGACAATATGTGTACATTCTGCGTTGTTCCGTTTACAAGAGGAAGAGAACGTAGTAGAGATCCTCAAAGTATTATTGAAGAAGTTAACGATTTATGGAACAAAGGTTATAAGGAAGTAACGCTTTTAGGACAAAATGTAGATAGCTACTTATGGTATGGTGGTGGACTTAAAAAGGATTATGAAAAAGCTTCAGAATTACAAAAAGCTACAGCCGTAAACTTTGCTAAACTATTAGAATTGTGCGCAAAAGCGCAACCAAAAATGCGTTTTAGATTCTCGACATCTAACCCTCAAGATATGACTTTAGATGTTATTGAAACTATGTCTATGTTTGAAAACATTTGTAATTATATACACCTGCCTGTGCAAAGCGGAAGCAACCGTATTCTTAAAGAAATGAATCGTTTGCATACTCGCGAGGAATATTTTGAACTTATAGACAATATTAAAAGAATCATTCCAGATGTAGCGATTAGCCAAGATATGATTGCTGGTTTCCCAACAGAGACTGAAGAAGACCATCAAGATACCCTAACGCTTATGGAATACGTAAAATACGATTACGGTTTTATGTTTGCCTATTCTGAGCGTCCAGGCACACTTGCTGGCAGAAAAATGGAGGATGATGTACCTGCAGATGTAAAACAAAGACGACTTAACGAAATACAAGCCTTACAACGCAGACATAGTTTACACAATACCCAAAAACATGTTGGTAATATTGAAGAAATTTTAATAGAAAAAGCTTCTAAAAAATCTGACGAGCATTGGTCTGGTAGAAACAGTCAAAATATGGTTGCTGTTTTTCCAAAAGAACACTACAAACCTGGTGACTTTGTTAACGTAAAAATATTAGACTGTACAAGCGCCACACTTATTGGTGAAGCTGTAGGCTATTCAAAAAACAACTCTTAATTAATCTATCGATGAAAAAAATCTTATTACTACTTTGTGCATTTACTTTAGTAACAGCTTGTGAAAACGAACCTTTAGACCCTGCCTTTACTGGTGGTGGAAATAATAATGGTGGTGGTAACAATGGAGGTAGCAACAGTGCTGACCTTACACTATCTATGTATGAGTTAGACACAGACACTTCTATTAATTTCTTTGGTCTTCCTATACGTACAATCACAAACTCTGATCTTAATATTTCGGATAATAAAGTTGTATCAAGTACAACGGTTTTTGAATTTGAAGGAGCGCCAAGTGAAACAGAAAACCAAACCTTTACTCGTAATGCTCAAGGACAAATAACGAGTAATGTATCTGTAAACTCTAATGGTACAACTACCAATGAATATATCATTACGTACACCAACGGACAAATCTCACAAATTACATATGACTATTTTGAAGATGACTTTGAAGACTACGTTTACAACTTCACATATGACGGTAACTTAATTACAAGAACTGTTGAAGGCTCAAACATTTCTACAGTATTTACAATAGATGGGTTTGACAGAGTTATAAAAAAGGAATCTTTTGATGGTACTACTTCTATACAAGTAGAAACAATTACATATAATGGACTTGGCAATATTAACAACAGTGTAGGTACAGGTGAATTAGACAGCAACTATACCTATGATTTTGACGACAACACCAACCCATTACAAGTTGTATATAACGACAATTACTTATTAAACTTTTTAAGTGATGATTATTCTGACGAAATAGGACCTTTAATTGCTCAGTTTCACTCTACAAACAATTGGAATGGAGCTACATTTAACGGAGACACCTTCACTTTTGATTTATCATACAATACAGCCGGAAGAATTACAAGTCGTGATATTGCTTACGATTTTGGAGCTGACTTAATGATAGAAATTAACGAAAGATTTAACTACGTTAACTAGGTATTTAATATTACTTTATTATGAAAACACTAATAAAAATTTTATTTCTATCATTTATAATTTGCTCATGCAGTAATAATGATGACTCGAATAATCAAAATGATTCTGAATTAATTTTAAAAGAAGTTTCTCAACTTAGAGAATCTACATCAACTAGTGATTTTTCATTTGAAAAATATCACTATCGTGAAGATGGGAATCCAATACGTTATGAACAATTTTATGAGAATTCAACAACCAATATTCGAGACACTCAGAGGATTTATTATAATTCTGATAATTCTATTGACAGTATATATATAGCTACATCTAATTTTCCTGGACATGTAAAGTACAACTATCAAAACACTGAACTACAGTCTTTTGATGTCTTGTGGTTTCAATTACAACCAGGAACATACAGTTTCACTTATAATGATAATGAAATTATAATGACATTTGATAGTTTTTATGAATTTGATAATTCTTTTGAGCAAACTAAATATACGTTCAACAATAGCAACTATGATTTACTTATATCTTTGGTAGAAAATAAAAATAATTTCACAATTAAAAGAGATTTTACTTATGATTCAAATTCTAATGTAACTTCTATAGTTGAATCAAAATATATTGCCGACATAGACGATTATGTAATCTGGCGTACTAAAAATTTCACTTATGATGATAAAATCAACCCATATAAAAACAATACTGTAAGTGTACCTGCAATTCTAAATAATTTTGGTGTACAACTATTTTCCTTTATTTTACAAGACAATAAAATTTCTTCCAATAATATTCTTAATATAACGAGTAATATACCATCTTCAAATACAATTAATGTTATTGAATATGAATATGAATATAATGATTTAGACTACCCAATATCTTCTGTTGAGACTGTGTCAAATATTAATAATGACAATGGATCACAGGATTTTTATTCAACCGTAGTTTACAAAACCTACACCTATTATTAATGGAATCAGTACAAGCCATAAAACAACGCTTCGGCATTATTGGTAACGACCCTAAACTCAATCGTGCCATAGAAAAAGCCATTCAGGTTGCTGCTACAGATATTTCTGTTTTGGTTACTGGTGAAAGTGGTGTTGGTAAAGAGAGTATTCCAAAAATCATACACCAACTTTCTCACAGAAAACACGGCAAATACATTGCTGTAAACTGTGGTGCTATACCAGAAGGTACCATAGACAGTGAGCTGTTTGGTCACGAAAAAGGTGCGTTTACAGGAGCTACACAAACACGTTCTGGTTATTTTGAAGTTGCTGATGGCGGAACCATCTTTTTAGATGAAGTTGGTGAGTTGCCATTAACAACACAAGTACGCTTGCTTCGTGTTTTAGAAAATGGAGAGTTTATTAAAGTAGGTTCTAGTAAGGTTCAAAAAACCAACGTAAGAATCGTGGCTGCTACAAACGTTAACATGTTTGAAGCCATTAAGAAAGAAAAGTTTAGAGAGGATCTTTACTACCGCTTGAGCACTATAGAAATTAATCTTCCTGCTTTAAGAGAGCGCAAAGAGGATATTCATTTATTGTTTAGAAAATTTGCAAGTGACTTTGCTTTAAAATATAAAATGCCAACAGTAAAATTAACTGATGATGCTGTTGCTTTACTTTTAAAATACCGTTGGAATGGTAACATTCGCCAATTACGAAATGTTGCTGAGCAAGTTTCGGTTTTGGAGCATAATCGTACTATTAATGCAGTTACACTTCAGAATTATTTACCAAATACAGGTTCAAATTTACCTGCAGTAATAAATAACACTAAATCTGAAAGTGACTTTAGCAGTGAAAGAGAAATACTTTACAAAGTGTTATTCGACATGAAAAGTGATTTGAATGACCTTAAAAAGTTAACTATGGAACTAATGAAGTCTGGCAGTGTTTCTGATGTTAAAAAGGAAAATGAACACCTAATACAAAAGATCTATGGCGATGATGATGGTGACGATTACGAAACTGCATCAGAAGTAGAGAATTTAGAAGTACTATCTATACCTCAGCATACTGAAGATAATGACTCAGATATCATAGATGTAGACGATAAATATCACTTTGCTGAAGAGATTGAAGAAGAAGAAACCTTATCTTTACAGGACAAGGAACTAGAACTTATAAAAAAATCCTTGGAACGTCACAACGGTAAAAGAAAACTTGCCGCTGCAGAATTGGGTATAAGTGAACGTACACTTTACAGAAAAATTAAGCAATACGATCTTTAAGAAAAGATTAGCACAACACAAGTACTATTAAAAAAGCTAAGACGTTCAGATAAAAAAACGCTTCATGAGATTATTAAAATATATTGGCATACTGTTTCTCACAATAACCCTTACTGGTTGTGGCATTTATTCTTTTACAGGTCTTACTGAAACACCTGATAGCTTTCAGGTAAATTTCTTTCAAAACAATGCTGATTTAGTCGAGCCTGGTTTAGATATTCAATTTACCAATGCACTTCAAGATTTAATTCAAAATCAAACAAGTGCGCAATTAGTAACCTCTGGAGGTGAAGTTATTTATGAAGGTGAAATTGTTGAGTATAGAATTGCTCCCATGACAGCAACTTCTGATAACAGAGCTGCACAAAACCGACTTACAATTAGTATTAATGTAAGATATATCAACACCCTTGACTCAGAAAAAGACATTGAGCAACGCTTTTCATTTTTCTTTGATTATGGAGCAGATGAACAATTAGTTGGAGGGCTTAAAGATGAAGCCCATGAGGTTATTTTTGAGCGTCTAACGCAAGATATTATTAACGCCACCTTAGCCGATTGGTAATATATGCAACTAAAAGAATTGACATATTTACTTCAGCATCCTGAGGCTGTTACAGCGTCTCAAACCGATGCGCTCTTGGCTAAAATTAGCGAGTATCCTTACTTTCAGCCCTTACGCGCTTTATACTTAAAAGGGCTTAAGCAAAAAGAAAGTTACAAGTATAATAATGCGCTAAAGGTAACCGCTGCTCATACCGCAGATCGTAGCGTTTTGTTTGATTATATCACATCTGAAGTATTTAATCAGAATGAAATTTCTAATCAAATAAAACAAAACTCGGAGCACATTAAATCTTTGGAGGTCAATGAAGCTGATGATATTTCAATTAATAAAAGCGTTACCATTGATGATGCTTTAAAAGAACACATTAAAGCTACTGAAGGTGTTTTAGACCCAAACTTATTTGAAGCTAAACCGCAACAGCAACAGACCATAAAAGAAGAAACACCAAAAATTGAAGATTCTATAATATCGGTTGATGTTAAAAACATTACTACAGAAGAAAAACTTAACATTGGCAAACCTTTAGAATTCGACAAAAACGAAAATCACTCGTTTACAGAATGGTTAAAAATTACAAGTTTTAAACCCATTGAAAGGGAAACAGAGACTAAAAACGAAGAAGTTAAAAAAGAGGACACTTCGCAGCCACTTGCTGATAAGTTAGACATCATTGATAAATTTATAAGCGAAAATCCTAAGATAAAGCCTGTTGCCAGTCATACGCCAAAACCTAAATTGGTAAACAATGACGATGATGTTTCTGACAGCTTAATGACCGAAACTTTGGCAAGGATTTATTTAGAACAAAAAAACTATGACAAGGCTATTCAATCTTATAAAATTTTAAGTTTGAAATATCCAGAAAAAAGTAGTTTCTTTGCAGACCAAATAAAATTGGTAGAAGAATTAAAAGATAATACTATATAAAATGTTTACAATATTTTTAATCTTAATCGTAGCAGTAGCCTTTCTATTGGTAGTAGTAATTATGGTACAGAATCCTAAAGGAGGAGGTTTATCATCTTCTTTTGGTGGTGGAGGCACACAACAATTAGGTGGTGTTAAGAAGACAGGAGATTTCTTAGATAAGAGTACTTGGTTTTTAGGTACAGCATTAATTGTTTTAATCCTTGCTTCTAACTTAACCATAGATTCTGGTAACGATATTGACTCTAAAGCTTTAGATGAAAAAGAAGCTATTGAGATACCTGCATCAACTCCAACCAACACAGAAGATGCTGGTACTACTGACGGGAACTAAATAATTTCCTTCATTAACAAAACAACTAAGCCAACTTTTATAAAGTTGGCTTTTTTATTTCTAAATAGTTTGAACACGTTTATCTGAAAGTTTGTCAGTCTGTTTGTCTTGGCATAATTTTCGAATAACGCTAAAGCGTTAAAACAAATTTTAATTAATCAAAAATATTATAACAAATGGCTTTAAACATTAAACCTTTAGCAGACAGAGTTCTTGTAGAACCAATGGAAGCTGAGACAAAAACAGCTTCTGGTATTATTATTCCAGATAATGCAAAAGAAAAACCGCAAAAGGGAACTGTTGTTGCTGTTGGCAATGGCAAAAAAGACGAACCTTTAACTGTTAAAGTTGGCGATACTGTACTTTATGGAAAGTATGGTGGTACAGAATTAAAGTTAGAAGGTAAAGACTATTTAATGATGCGCGAAAGCGACATATTAGCAATTGTTTAATCTATTCTGTAATTCCGTAAATCATACGGAATCGCATTCAAACAAAAACTAACATTAATAAGATTCTTGCATTCGCAGGACAAACAAAAACATAAAACAAAATGGCAAAAGATATAAAATTCGATATTGAAGCACGCGACGGACTTAAACGTGGTGTCGACGCTTTAGCAAATGCAGTAAAAGTAACTTTAGGACCTAAAGGACGTAACGTAATTATCGGAAAATCATTTGGTGGACCTCAAGTCACTAAAGATGGTGTTTCTGTAGCAAAAGAGATTGAGCTAGAAGATGAGCTAGAAAACATGGGAGCTCAAATGGTAAAAGAAGTCGCTTCTAAAACTAACGATTTAGCTGGTGATGGTACAACAACTGCAACCGTTTTAGCACAAGCAATTGTAAAAGAAGGTTTAAAAAACGTTGCTGCAGGTGCTAACCCAATGGACTTAAAACGTGGTATTGACAAGGCTGTAGAAACTATTACTGCAGACTTAGAAAAGCAAGCTAAAAAAGTTGGTAATTCTTCTGAAAAAATTCAACAAGTAGCTTCTATTTCTGCTAATAATGACAACACTATTGGTGAACTTATCGCTGAAGCGTTTGGTAAAGTTGGTAAAGAAGGTGTTATTACTGTAGAAGAAGCAAAAGGAACAGACACCTATGTAGATGTTGTAGAAGGTATGCAGTTTGACAGAGGTTACTTATCTCCTTACTTTGTAACTGATGCTGATAAAATGATAGCTGATTTAGAAAATCCATACATTTTATTATTTGACAAGAAGATTTCTAACTTACAGGAAATTCTTCCAATCTTAGAACCAGTAGCACAATCTGGTCGTCCATTATTGATTATCGCAGAAGATGTAGAAGGACAAGCTTTAGCAACGTTAGTGGTAAATAAATTAAGAGGTGGTCTTAAAATCGCGGCTGTAAAAGCACCTGGTTTTGGAGACAGACGTAAAGCAATGTTAGAGGATATTGCTATCTTAACTGGTGGTACTGTAATCTCTGAAGAAAGAGGCTTCTCATTAGAAAACGCTGATCTTTCTATGTTAGGTACAGCTGAGTCTGTAATGATAGACAAAGACAACACAACTATTGTAAATGGTAACGGTAATTCTTCTGATATTAAAGCAAGAGTTAACCAAATTAAAGCTCAGATAGAAACAACTACATCTGACTATGATAAAGAAAAACTTCAAGAGCGTTTAGCAAAATTAGCTGGTGGAGTTGCTGTACTTTATGTAGGTGCTGCTTCTGAAGTAGAAATGAAAGAAAAGAAAGATCGTGTTGATGATGCTTTACATGCTACACGTGCTGCTGTAGAAGAAGGTATTGTTGCTGGTGGTGGAGTTGCTTTAGTAAGAGCTAAAAAGACTTTAGAAAAAATCACGACTGATAACCTTGACGAAACTACAGGTGTACAAATCGTTAATAAAGCAATTGAAGCTCCTTTAAGAACTATTGTTGAAAATGCAGGTGGTGAAGGATCTGTTGTTATCAATAAAGTATTAGAAGGCAAAAAAGACTTTGGTTACGATGCTAAGTCTGAAGAATACGTAGACATGCTTAAAGCTGGTATTATTGATCCTAAAAAAGTAACTCGTATTGCTTTAGAAAATGCGGCTTCTGTAGCTGGTATGATCTTAACTACCGAGTGCGCTTTAGTTGACATTAAAGAAGATGCTCCTGCTATGCCACCAATGGGTGGAGGCGGAATGCCAGGCATGATGTAATGGCGAATCGCCATAGATAAAACATTGACTATGGTCAGTGAGAAAACAAAAGCCTTTGATCAAAATCAAGGGCTTTTGTTTTTTATCTATTTTAATGCAACATTCATTAATGTTATAAGTCCTATTAATAAAATTAAGCTTAGTGATATTTTTTTAAACTTATTTTGTGGAATATAATTCAATATCTTTTTCCCTATTGCTGTCCCAATAAAACCAATAACTATTAAAAATGGAATATAAATTAAATCATGATTATGAATAAATCCATTATAGTAATACACAAATGTTCTTGAGAAGTCAATTAAAAAATCTATAAAAGCTGATGTTGCAATAAAGGCACTTTTTTCTAGATTGAAAGCTGCCATTGTCAATCCTCTAATTGCACCTCCTGTTCCCAAGAGTCCAGCAGAGAACCCAGACAAGCCACCACCAATTAAAGCATTTCGTTTGTTTGGACTTATTATTAAATCTTTTTTAATTAAAAACACAATCGCCAAAACAACTAAGAATAGACCAAGAAACAATTCGAGATAATGACTATTAAAAGCCTTTGCAAGTAAGCCACCTACAACAACAAAAATCACAGAAGGCACTCCTATATTAATAAGCAGTTTTTTATCCAGACCTTTTTTGAACAAAACAATTTTACTCAAGTTACTTGATAAATGGTAGATAGCCGTAAGACCTAAAACCGATTCAAAATCGAAATAAAAGTTTGCAATTGGAACAAAGAAAACAGATGACCCAAATCCACCTATTGTTCCTAAAACCTCAGCAATCAAGGCTAAAAACAGAAATACATAGCTTAGGTCTCTCATTTTTAATGTTTTCAATTACATGCTAACCAAGTTCGATTAAAATTTTAAAACATTCAAATTAAAGCCATAAAAAAACCTGAATTAGCATTCAGGTTTTTATCTTAATTTTTATTCTCTTTTTTCTTTTCTCCTTCATGGTCTTTAACCGTTTCCTTATCACGATACTTACAGCAAGGATGAACAGAATCGTAAGCTTCATCCGTTGCTTTTACTTCTTTGGTATCATGGCCAACAGCAGCGATATTCTTAGAAATAGCCTCAAGATTCGTTTTGTTTTCATCATAAATTAATTTCAATTCATGCGTCTCAATACTCCAAACCGCAGACTTTACACCTTTGGTTTTTATAGCTGCTTTTTCTATACGCTCTTTACACATTCCGCAAACTCCGTCAACTTCCATTGAAGCTTTGGCATTCTTGTTTTGTGCAAATGTTAAAGTGGTTACTAATAATGCTAAAATTAAAGTTACTCGTTTCATTTTAATATTGTTTTTTAATTCCTGTAAACAGGAATTGTTATTAATTTATTCTAAATCGTAATCCTGCGTAATACATACTTCCAAATATTGGACCATATACAAAGTTAGTATCAAAATTTGAACCAAACGGATTGTCTGCACTAACTATTGGATTATCTTGTTTTACATTGGTTACATTTTCTCCTCCTAAATATACTTCAAACTTAGGAGAAAAGACTTTTGTGACCTGAAGGTTAAGTGTTCCTACGGTTGGAGAATATTCATCTAATTGATATTCTACATCACTTAAATTTGTGCTCGGAAAGCGCTGAGAGTCTAACCAATTATATGTTGCATCAAACTTCCATTGTGCACCGTTATCGTTCTTTTCGGTTTCATAAGCTGCGTTAGCAAATAAACGATGTTTTGGCACTAACGGTTTTTCTAATTCCCCAGAGTTGTAGTCGGTTTTGACATCATAAAACTTATAAGCTGTACGCAAATCAAAATTTTCAAAAAGATTATAGTTGAACTCAAATTGAAAACTATTAGCATAGCTATCTCCTTCAAGATTATAAAAATTGACTTGATAAGGATTTTCCCAATCAACAACAACCTGATTTTGAAAGTCTGTTCTGTAAAAATCAAACGTGATATCAGCCTTTCTATCAAAAAGATTAAATCCTTGGAGATAACTTACACCATAATTCCATGCAATTTCAGGATCTAAACCGTAGATTTTTCCACCTGAATTTAAAATATTAATTTGCCTTGAGCTGGCAAACATATTTTGATTTTCAGCAAAAACATTAGCACTTCGCTTTCCTCTTCCTACAGAAAATCTAAAAGCTGATTTTTCCCAAGGAGTATAACGCACATGAAATCTTGGCGTAATAAAAAAGCCTAATCTATTATGTTGATCTGCTCTAATACCAGCTGTCATTGTCAGCTTATCCAAATTGTCGTACGAGTATTCAAAAAAGCCACCAAACGAATTTTCCACACGTTCAAATGAATCAACATTTACCAATTCATCATAATGGTCATAAGTAAAACTTAGACCTGTTTTTATCTTATGGCGCGAATCTGAAATTATACTATTGTAAACCAAATTAGAATAAAAGCTATTATGTGTTATATCATAGTCATTCAACCCATAATAAGAATCTTGTTTATGATAACTATATGCCGTCTGTACACCCAAACTTTGATACGGAATTTCAGGATTTACATAGCCTAGTTTAGTAGTGACTTCAAAACGTTGGGTATCAATTTCACTTCCCCAAAAATTGGTTGTACCTCTATCTCTATCTGGATCAAAATTCATCTGTCCTGACTGCGTATTGTCATTAAGATATCTTAGGTTGATAAAGCTTACCAAACCTTTTTCTCCATTAGTATACTGCCAACGATTCATCACATTAATTTGCTGTTTTAATGGCACATCTAGAAAAGAATCATCATTTCTATCAAATTTTTGATCTCTTAAATTACCATGCACATACAAACCTGTACTCCACTTATCCGATACTTTTTGGTTAATGTGTGTGTTAAGTTCATATCTACCATTAAGACCAGCATAAGCGTTTACAAACAACTTATCGTCTGTTACAGGTTTTACTAATTCTGTGTTTATTTGACCTGCAATACTTTCAAATCCGTTGACTACACTACCTGCTCCCTTAGTAATCTGGATACTTTCCACCCAAGTACCAGGAATAAAACTTAATCCATAAGCTTGCGATGCTCCTCGAATGGCTGGAATGTTTTCGGTAGTTATTAAAATGTATGGACTTGTAAGGCCTAGCATTTTTATTTGCTTTGTTCCTGAAACTGCATCAGCAAAATTCACATCAATAGATGGGTTAGTTTCAAAACTCTCAGACAAATTACAACAAGCCGCCTTCAACAGTTCATCACTACTGACTATTAGTGTATTTGTAGCTTTTAAATACGATTTAGCTGTTGCCACTTTTCGTGAGGTCACCGTAACAGCATCTAATTCTTCAGAAGCTTGTAATACATGTTTGATGTATCTGTTTTCAGCAACCTCTATAGTATCAGTTTTAAAACCTACATAACTTATCACCAATTTGTTGAATGAGAATTTATAAGGTAACGTAAATGTACCGTCATCATTAGAAATTGTTCCAACTGTAGAACCTAGCCAATACACATTGGCACCAGGCAACGGCATTTCTTTACCTGTGCTTGATTCTAAAACCATACCTTCTAATTGATCTTGAGATGATCCTATAAAAGGTAAAAACAACATTATAATTAAAAACTTTTTCATACATCAAAAGTTTTAATAATCATAAATATGGCCATAACTATCATTATGGCATTTTCAATAAAGGTTGCTTTGGTCATTGGCAAATTTAATGCTGTACCCAAACAAGCACATTGAATAGATTTTTTATCTAACAACGTTTTGGTAACACCAAAAGTTGTGATACCTAAAATCACCAAAGTAACTATCAAAGCAATATCTGTTTGAAAGCGCACAAGAAACATTAAGCCTAGTACAACTTCAATAAATGGGTATATCCAGCCGTAAGCAGGAATAGCTTTTGCCAATGGGTCGTACATTCTAAAGCTTTCTGGAAACCCTTTAAGATCTAGAAGTTTGAAAAAGCTAAAAACAATATAAAATAGACCCATAAAATCTAGCATAAAACCATCAATATTCCATGGTTTTATATTCAAAAGGGTCGAGGCTATCAATATATAACCAAGAATTAAAAATAGTGGAAACAGCTGTTTCAGTTCACTTTTTTCCTCTTTAACAGTTTGAGTTGAACTAAAAACATTTTTAGCTTCTTGTTCTGAAATCGTGTATTTATCAGATAAGGCATTTTGAAGTGTATCTACTTCAATATGCTTGTTCATTTTTATGGTTGCAGTATTACTATTGAGGTTCACCTCAACGCTTTCAATATGTTGTAATTCAGACAACGATTTTTCAACTGAAGCCTTGCAACCGTTACAGGTCATTCCCGTAACATTATATGTATGTGTCATGATTTATTTAATTTGAAATTTTTTAATTATATGGCATCAATAATTGGTGCCAATTTTTCTGAAATTTCAAAATATTAAATAAGGTAAGTTTCGTCCAAAACGTGTATGTCTTTCACTATTTCGGGAGGTGAGTAATCTCTGTTTGGTATGGTTTTTTTAGGTAAACCTTCAAACAGGTTGATATAGCTAAAATTAAAAGCAACAAGTATTTGCTTTTGTATGCTTGACAAATCATCAAATGAATTAATTTTTAATTCATCCTGTCCATTAATGATTTCTGTTTCATCTTTACAACAAGACTTTTTTACGATTTCCGATTGATTCATGTCTTGCATCTCGGTACCGCATTTTTTTACGTTAGTGAAAATAGCAACGTCGACTAAAGTATCACCACAAAAATGTTTTTCTATCGCTAAAGAAAGCGTAGAAAATAGCACTAAAAAAGATAGTGTTACAGCAATGGTTCTATTTAGAAATGAAAATTTCACAATGCAAAGTTACAAAATTGACACAAACAGAAATGATTTTATAAAATCCTTAACGATTAAGCTTATAATAGTAAAATGCTGGTAATAGCAGTATTAAACCTATAGGCTGAATTAAAAACCGTCTTACATTAAAGAATAAATAATAATCTTCTTGCCTAGGGTTGATGACAAAATATAGAAAAGGAATCAGTAATAGTACATAAGCGATAACATACAATAATGTAGTAAATTTTATCATCACTTTATCATTAAAAACAAAGTAAAGGATTCCTAATGATGCGAAAGTATTTAGCACATATCGAAGACTGGTGTAGAATACTAATTTAGCAACTTCTCGTCTTGGATTATCCATATAGAGATAGTCATTTTCAAAAAATGTGAGATAAGGGTCATAAAACAAATAATCCTCAAAGCCTCTAATTGCTACCAAAACAAGTAACAATAGAACAGCTAATATGTAACGCGTAAGTTTAGGCATTTGCTTTTACATTTTTAGAAAACCTGTTCACCCAAAACATCCAAAGTAAAAACACTGTACTATAAATCAACATTGGGAAAATAACATTGTGCAATACCTCACGTCTCCATGGGTAATGGTAAAGTCCTGCTGATAAAATAACTATTCGAATAAGATTAAAGGCATATATGATTATACTACCAGCAAAACAATAAAATAATGTTGTTTTAAACTTTCCTGCAAAAGCAACAATAAATGATAGAAACAAAATGATAATGCTCACAGCATTACAACCTTCTATAACTCTGGCAACAAATTTTCCATTAATAATAATTTTCATCGAAGCCTCATCTGGATGTGGCAAAATCTTAGCTTCATAGCCAATAGTATTAAGTAAGGAATTGGTCTGTCTAGCAACCAAATTGGTCATATAATCTGGATAGTATTTAGAACCATCTGATAATTTTAAATACACATTATAACCAATGGTTAATACACCATAAACCAATAAAAAGGTGATAATAAATCTTATAACGAGTTTATATTTTGTTAAGAGCTCTCTCAAATAAAATTTGTTATTAGTACGCTGTTAAATTTATGAAAACCCTAATTTAAAAGTTCACGCTTTTGGATATTTTTGCCAAAAACACTTGCAATTATGACTTTTGAAACCCTAAAACCTAAAATAAAATCAATAGTATCAAACACAAACTTTAATATAGACGAGCGTCTTTTAAAAATTTGTGAGTTTCTTGAAGCTAATATAGACTATTACAATTGGGTTGGTTTCTATTTTAAAAATGGTGATAAAAACGAATTAAAACTAGGGCCTTATGTTGGTGAACCAACAGACCACACTATTATTCCATTCGGAAAAGGGATTTGCGGACAAGTTGCCGTGAGTAACAAAAACTTTGTAGTGCCAGATGTCTCTGCACAAGATAATTACATAGCATGTAGCATTACGGTAAAAGCTGAGATTGTAATCCCAATTTTTGTAAACGGTGAAAATATCGGACAAATAGATATAGATTCTAATACTCCAGATCCATTTTCTGAAGCTGATGAACGCTTTTTAGAATTTGTTTGTGAGGAAGTTGCAAAAATTATTTAGTAAAGTAATTGATGATGTAAACCAATATTTTGGTAAGTATATATACCATTAGAAATATAATGGTTAAATATATTATTAGTTCTAACCAAAAAACAAAATTGGTTAAATCTCAAGCCCAGTTTACAGTTTTATTTATCCCTATTACCTCTTCAGAGAAGTAGAAATAACTAAATAATATCAGGATTAAGGTTATAAATACAGAAAAATAGTATTTCCAAAACTGTTGCTTCATAAAACTATTACATTCCAGTTCTAATAGCCTCAACAGGATCTAAACGGGATGCTGAAAACGCAGGTATCACTCCAGAAATCAAACCAATAAGTGTAGAAAGTGCAAAACCTAAGAACATGTTTCCGAAGGAAAGTACAAACTCAAAACTATCTCCTACTACACCATTCATTATTAAAGCTGTTATATAAACAAGAAACAATCCTATTAAGCCACCAACAACTGCTAAGATTACAGCTTCAAATAAAAATTGAAATAAAATAAAACGGTTCTTAGCTCCTAAAGATTTCTGAATTCCGATAAGATTAGTACGTTCTTTTACACTCACAAACATAATATTGGCAATACCAAAGCCACCAACTAATAGTGAGAATCCACTTATAACCCAACCTACAAGATTAAGTGTACCTATAATCGCATCAACGAAAGACACTAAACCTGATAATTTATTGACAAAGAAGTCGTCATCCTCATCAGCTTTAAGCCCTCTGTAAGCTCTGAATTTTTGTTTTAAAACACTTTCAAAAGCACCAATATCAACACCAGCTTTTGGTTTAATAACTATGGCACCAGGCAAACCATCTACTCCTCCGTTTCTAAATTGTCTCACAAAATTTGCTGGAACATAGGCCTTTCCATCAGGAGAGTCTCCTAAACCCGATCCATATTTTTTTAATACACCAATGACAGTTAATTTTCTACCATAAACACGCACAACTTTACCTATCGGATTAGACTGATCAAATAAATTTTCAGCCAATTCATAACCTATAACAATCACTGATGCACCAGTATCAGATTCTAATTCTGAATAAAATCTACCTTTATCAATTTTTAAATCTTCTATTGCATAAATACCATGAGATATTGGTGTTACTTCCACATTTGTGATGGTCTCCGCTTGATATCTTATAGTTTCAGCGCCACCAAAAATTACATATGCAGACTCTTCAATATCTGGCACATTACGTCTTATATATTCAAAATCATCGTAATCTGTTTGAGGAAAATTATCACGTTTCCATCTTGGCACATCTGTAGGACCAAATGAAAATTTGGTAAGATAAATAGTGTTTTTGTCTAATCCTGATAGGTTTTCTTTAATATTTCTATCTAAAGAATCTACAGCCGCCAAAACTGCAATAATTGAAAAGATACCAACCGTAACCCCTAAAAGTGATAAAAAGGTACGTAACTTATTATTCCTAAGGGCATTTAACGCAAACGAAAAGCTCTCTTTGAATACTCTTAAATAGACAAGCATGTGTTGGTTGTTTTAAAACAATTTAAAGATAGGACGTTTTCAACAATTTATTGTTACAAAAAACTTAAAGAAACTGAGATAACCCCTAAGATTATACTATTGTTTATTTTATTTTTGCAGCATCAAAATCGCAACACAACATTATGAGCAACAAAACCATCTCCTCAGCACTAATTTCGGTATTTAGTAAAGACGGATTAGAACCAATCGTAAAAAAATTAAACGACCTTAACGTTACTATTTATTCAACTGGTGGAACAGAAAAATTTATTAAAGACTTAGGCATTAATGTCGTTCCTGTAGAAGATGTTACATCTTACCCTTCAATCCTAGGTGGAAGAGTTAAAACTTTACATCCAAAAGTTTTTGGTGGTATTTTAAACCGTCAAAATCACGAAGGTGACGTAGCAGAGCTTGCTGAGTTTGAAATTCCGCAAATAGACTTGGTAATTGTTGACTTATATCCTTTTGAAAAAACGGTGGCTTCTGGTGCCAGCAATCAAGATATTATTGAAAAAATTGACATTGGAGGTATTTCACTCATTAGAGCTGCCGCTAAAAACTATGCAGATGTTACATGTGTATCTTCTGTAGATGATTATGCTGAATTTTTAGAATTACTTGAATCTAAAAAAGGTGAAACTTCTGAAGAAGATCGTAAGCGTTTTGCTACAAAGGCATTTAATGTATCTTCTCATTATGATTCTGCTATTTTTAACTATTTCAATAAGAATGAAGAAGAAACAGTTTTAAAGATTAGTGAGACAAAAGGAAAAGTATTGCGTTATGGCGAAAACCCTCACCAAAAAGGCTTTTTCTTTGGTGATTTTGATGCAATGTTCACAAAACTTCACGGTAAAGAATTAAGCTACAACAACCTTTTAGACGTTGATGCTGCTGTAAATCTTATTTTAGAATTTAAAGGTGAAGACCCTACTTTTGCTATTTTAAAACACAATAATGCATGTGGTTTTGCACAAAGAGATACTATTCATCAAGCCTATGTAGATGCTTTAGCTGGTGATCCTGTTTCTGCTTTTGGTGGTATTTTAATCTCAAATACAGAGATTGATAAAGCAACTGCAGAAGAAATTCACAAGTTATTCTGTGAGGTTGTTATTGCACCTTCATTTAGTAACGAAGCTTTAGAGATTTTAAAAGGAAAGAAAAACAGAATTCTTTTAATCTTAAATGATGTTGAACTATCTGAAAAAACTGTTAGAACCTGCTTGAATGGCGTTTTAGTTCAAGACAAAGACAACAAAACTGACAGTTTAGAAGATCTAAATACTGCAACAACAAAAGCACCAACAGATGCTGAAAAAGAAGATTTAATTTTTGCTTCAAAACTATGTAAGCACACAAAATCTAACACCATAGTTCTTGCAAAAAACAAGCAACTTTTAGCAAGCGGAACAGGACAAACAAGCCGTGTAGATGCACTAAACCAAGCTATTCACAAAGCAAAATCTTTTAATTTTGATTTAGAAGGAGCTGTTATGGCAAGCGATGCATTTTTCCCTTTTCCTGATTGTGTAGAGATTGCAGATAATGCTGGTATCACTGCTGTGATTCAACCTGGTGGCTCTATTAAAGACGAATTAAGTATCAATTATTGTAATGAAAATAATGTTGCTATGGTCTTTACAGGAACACGTCATTTTAAGCACTAAAAAATATATTGAGTTAAAACATCTATAAAGGCAGAAATAACGTATAATTTATTACATTTACGCTTAGTCATAAACTTATGACAAGAATAACCCAAATAATATTATAAACGCGCATGGGATTTTTTGATTTCCTAACGGAAGAAATAGCCATAGATTTAGGAACCGCAAACACACTAATTATACACAACGATAAAGTTGTTGTAGATAACCCTTCTATAGTAGCAAGAGACCGTATTAGTAATAAAATAATTGCTGTTGGTAAAGAAGCCAACATGATGCAAGGTAAAACGCACGAGAACATTAAAACGATTAGACCTCTAAAAGATGGTGTAATTGCAGATTTTGATGCCTCTGAACAAATGATAAGTATGTTTATAAAAAACATACCTGCACTAAAGAAAAAGTTTTTTAATCCTGCATTACGAATGGTTGTTTGTATTCCTTCTGGTATTACTGAAGTTGAAATGCGAGCGGTAAAAGAATCTTGTGAGCGTGTTAATGGTAAAGAGGTTTACCTTATCCATGAGCCAATGGCTGCAGCTATTGGTATTGGCGTAGATATTATGCAACCAAAAGGTAATATGATTGTAGATATAGGTGGTGGTACTACTGAAATTGCAGTTATAGCACTTGGAGGTATTGTTTGTGACAAATCTGTTAAAGTTGCTGGTGATGTATTTACCAACGATATTATCTATTACATGCGTACACAACATAACTTGTACGTTGGAGATAGAACTGCCGAAAAGATAAAAATTCAAATTGGAGCTGCAACGGAAGATCTTGAATTACCACCTGAAGATATGAGCGTTCAAGGACGTGATTTATTAACCGGTAAGCCTAAACAGGTTCAGATTTCATATAGAGAGATTGCTAAAGCATTAGATAAATCTATCTTAAGAATTGAAGATTCTGTAATGGAAACCTTATCTCAAACTCCACCTGAATTAGCCGCAGACATATACAACACAGGTATTTATCTTGCAGGTGGTGGATCTATGTTAAGAGGCTTAGACAAACGTTTGTCTCAAAAAACAGATTTACCAGTTTATATCGCAGAAGACCCATTAAGAGCCGTAGTAAGAGGTACAGGAATTGTACTTAAAAACTTACCAAAATTCAAAAGCGTATTGATAAAATAAAAGGAAAATAAATGCAACAAATCATAAATTTTGTTATTAGAAACAAAACCTTTCTGTTGTTTTTTTTCCTTTTTAGTGTTGGTTTAGCGCTCACTATCCAATCACATTCCTATCACAGAAGTAAGTTTATAAACTCTGCAAATGCATTATCTGGAGGTGTTTATGGTACTGTAAACTCAATTGATAAGTATTTTGATTTAGAGCAAGAAAACAAAATACTTGCTGAAGAGAACAAACGCTTAAAGGAGCAGCTTTTCAATTCTATCGACTCAGAAAACAATGTAGTTATAGATACTACAATCTCTAGAGAAAACTACAGAATAACAACTGCAGATGTCTATAAAAACAGTTATTCTTCAACCAATAATTTTCTTACCATCAACAAAGGTAAGAACGATAGCGTAAAACAAGATTTTGGAGTCATAACATCAAAAGGCATTATTGGTATTATTGATAACACCTCAAAAAATTACGCTACTGTACTTTCCATTTTAAGTAAAAAAAGTAGAATTAATGCCAAATTGAAAAACTCAAACCATATAGGTTCTTTAACTTGGAACGTTAAATCACCTGAATTTGTTCAGCTAATCGATGTATCTAAGTTTGCGCCTGTAAAAGTTGGAGATACTATTGTTACTGGTGGTCAATCCTCAATTTTCCCAAAAGGAATTAACATAGGAAGCATTGAAAGTTTTGAAACCGACATTAGCGGAGATACGTATACGATTCAGGTAAAATTGTTTAACGATATGACCAATATCGGAACCATTTACATCCTCGAAAACCAAGACAGGGACGAAATTTTGAATTTACAAAGTAGCAGCAATGAATAATGTTTTTGGTATAAATAGTATTCGTTTTATAATATTGTTTCTGGTACAGGTTGTTATTTGCAGCCATATAAATTTCATGGGTTACATTAACCCATATATCTACATCATTTTCATCTTTCTATTTCCTATTAGAGAAAATCGACTTATTTTATTAATAACAAGTTTTTTATTAGGCATGTTAGTTGATATGTTTTTGGATTCTGGTGGTGTACATGCAGCCGCCTCTGTTGTATTAGCTTATGCCAGACCAGTATTCTTAAAAACTTCTTTTGGTATGCTCTACGAGCATCAAAGCATAAAATTTAGCAATACAGAGTTAGGTAGTTTAATTACATACATTACTCTCGGTACTTTTACTCACCACCTCATTCTATTTTCGTTAGAAGTTTTTAACATTTCTGGCATACTTTTAATCTTGAAAAAAACGTTATTCTCCAGTATTTTTACTATAATACTTTGTATCCTAATCATAGTCCTATTTAGTCGAAATAAAAAATGAGAAAACTTTTACTCTTAACCACTGTTATACTTGTTGGCCTTGTTTTTATAGCACGTCTGTTCTATCTACAAGTCTATGGAGGTTATGAGTATGACATCTTTGAAGATACAGCAATAAAGAAAGAGTACACTTATCCTAAGCGTGGTTATGTCTATGACAGAAACGGAAAATTACTCGTGGCCAACCAACCATCATATGATGTTATGGTCATTCCCAGAGAAGTAGAACCATTAGATTCTTTAGAACTGATTGAGTTTTGCAATCTTCTGAAGATTACAAAAGAAGACTATGACAAAAAATTAGAGCGCGCCAAGAACTACTCTCCACGATTACCATCACCTTTTGTTCCACAGTTATCAAAATCTGATTATGCTGTACTTCAGGAAAAAATGCGAAAGTATACAGGTTTCTATATTCAGAAGCGTTCATTAAGATCATACCAAACCACAATTGGAGCAAATGTATTAGGCGATATAGGCGAAGTTAATCGAAGTATTATTGAAAAACAGCCCTATTACAAGTTGGGAGATTTAATCGGTAAACAAGGTGTTGAGCAATCCTATGAAGACATCCTTAGAGGAACAAAAGGCATAAAATTTATTCAAAAAGATAGATTTAATAAAAATATTGGTCCTTTTAAGGAAGGAACTCTAGACACATTACCTGTTCCTGGCAAAGATATCACCATTACTATAGATTCAGAATTGCAAGCTTATGGAGAGCTTTTAATGAAACATAAACGAGGAGGTATAGTCGCTATAGAACCTAGTAGCGGTGAGATATTAGCTATGGTTACAGGTCCAAGTTACAACCCAAATATTCTCGTTGGAAGAAACCGCTCTGAGAATTACAATAAATTGCACTACGATACTATTGCAAAACCATTATATGATAGAGGATTGCTAGCACAATATCCTCCTGGCTCACCTTTTAAGGTTATAAATGCACTAATAGGCTTACAAGAAGGTGTTGTAGATGAACACGACACTTTTAGCTGCAAAATGGGTTATTATTATGGCAGCAGACGTTTAACCGGTTGCCACCACCACAGAAGCCCTGTTGATATGAACATGGGAATAGCACAGTCGTGTAATGCTTATTTTGTAAATGTCTACAGACGTATTGTTGACAAATATGATGATGCTGGAGATGGCATGAACGTTTGGGCTAAGCATGCTAAAAGTTTTGGCTTAGGTGACTTTTTAAATAACGATTTATCTGTTGGTCGTCCTGGCCGAATACCAGATGGAAATTATTATGATAGAGCATACGGAGATAATCGTTGGGGCTCAACCTATATTGTTTCTAATGCGATTGGCCAAGGCGAAGTTGAAGCCACTCCAATTCAATTAGCCAATATGGCTGCTGCCATCGGAAATCGCGGCTATTACTACACACCACATATTATAAAAACTATTGAAGGCGATACCATTCCTTCAAATTTCACCACACCAAAATATACAACGATAGACAGAAAACATTTTGAACCTATAATAGAAGGTATGTTTGATGTATATAACGATGGTACCGCAAAAGCTCTAAGAGTTGAGGGTATCGAAATTTGTGGAAAAACAGGTACAGCCGAAAATTTTGCTATAATTGATGGTAAAAAAACACAATTAACCGATCATTCTATTTTTGTGGCTTTTGCACCAAAAGATAATCCTAAAATAGCTATAGCTGTTTTTGTTGAAAACGGATATTGGGGAAGTCGCTTTGCTGGTCGAATGGCAAGTTTAATGATTGAAAAATACATTAAAGGTCATATTACCAGAACAGACTTAGAGAATTGGATTCTAACGCATAGCCTTGAAGATGAATATGCAAAACCTTTGTCTGGAGAACCTTTTAAGATCAATAAAGAAACAACACTTCAAGTTATAGATAATTACGCTATAAAACCGGAGGGACAAGAGACCTTAAAACAATAGTTAATGCTTAGAGAAAATCAAAGACGTTTTAAGTTTGACTGGATTACAATTATCCTTTTTCTTTTGTTAGTAGGTTTTGGCTATATTAATATTTTATCCGCATCTCATGATGGAGAGGTAACGAGTTATCTTAACATGACTGAACTTTATGGAAAACAATTGGTTTTTATTGGATTAACCTTTGTAATCATTATTTTGATTCTATCTCTTGAAGCCAAGTTTTATGAACGTTTTGCTAGTATTATATATTTGGTCGCCATTTTAGCATTAGTCGGTCTCTTTATTTTTGGTAAAGATGTAAATGGAGCACGCTCGTGGTATGGCATTGGTAGCATGACTATTCAACCTAGTGAGTTTGCTAAGTTTGCCACAGCCTTAGCCGTAGCGAAGTACATCAGCGATTTGCAGACCAACATGAAGACCCTAAAGGATCAAATTCGTGTTGCCGCTATTATTTTTATTCCTGCTCTATTAATATTACTACAAAATGATGCAGGAAGTACTATTGTTTATACTGCCTTTTTCTTTGTTTTTTACAGGGAAGGCTTGCAACAAATTTATTTAATCGCTGCCTTATCTTTTATCTTTTTAGCAGTTCTATCTTTAAAGTTTGGTATTATAGCTACCACAATCGCTGCAGCAATTGTACTCACAATACGCTATTTTACAAGAAAAAAGAAACGTGCTTCAAAACTTCAATATGTACTTGTATTATTTTTAGCCATTGGATTTGCTTATGGTGTAAAACTATTCTACAACCATGGCTTACAAACCCATCAACAAAATAGAATTAGTCTTTGGTTGCGTTTAGAAAAAGATCCTGCAAAACTCGAAAAAATGAGAAAATCTGAAGCCTATAACCTTATTCAATCAGAAGAAGCTATAAGCTCTGGTGGGTTAACAGGAAAAGGATTTCTTGAAGGGACAAGGACAACAGGGAAATTTGTCCCAGAACAAGAAACAGATTATATTTTTAGTACTGTAGGCGAAGAATGGGGATTTGTTGGCAGTAGTATTGTAGTTTTTCTGTTTGTGTTTTTAATTATTAGAATCCTGTATTTAGCAGAAGCTCAAAAATCGCAATTTAGCCGTGTTTATGGCTATGGTGTCGCCTCTATTCTTTTTATTCACTTTACTATAAATATTGGCATGGTAATGGGCTTAATACCTACTGTTGGTATCCCTTTGCCCTTTTTTAGTTATGGTGGCTCAGGACTTTGGGGCTTTACCATTTTACTCTTCATTTTTGTGAAGTTGGATAGTAATAAAATTAATGAATGGTAAAAAAAAAGACCACTTTAACAGTAGTCTTTTATTATCGTTTTATTTAAAAATTTGAATTAATTCAAACTTGCTAAACTTGCTTTAATTGTTTCAATTTTAGCTAAAGCATCTGCTTCCTTTTTCTTTTCAGAAGCTACAACTTGCTCTGGCGCATTGTTTACAAAACGTTCGTTAGATAATTTCTTTTGAACCGATTTTAAGAACCCTTCTGTATAATTTAATTCTTCTGTCAACTTTTTAACTTCTGCTTCAACATTAATACTTCCTTCCATTGGAATAAAGTATTCGTTAGATTTTACTCTAAAGGTTAAAGCACCATCTACAGACTCATTAACATAATCGAAACTACTTAGATTACCCATTTTGGCAATAACCTCATCAAAAGCTGGTTCAACATTTTCGTTATTTACAACTGAGAATCCTATAGCATCTTTGAATGCAATATTCTTTTGTTTTCTGATATTTCTGATTCCAGAAATCACTTCAGATGCAAAGTCAAACTGCGAAATTAATGCATCATTTGAATCCTTTTGAGCTGGCCATTTTGCTATGATTAAGGCTTCTTCTGGTGAGCGCGATTTCATAGTTTGCCAAATTTCTTCAGTGATAAATGGCATAAATGGGTGCATAATTTTTAAGTTATCTTCAAATAATGCGATTAATTTATTGTATGTTATTGCATCAATAGGCTCACCATAAGCTGGCTTTACAATCTCTAACAACCATCCACAGAAATCATCAAAAATTAATTTGTAAATAGCCATTAACGCATCACTAAGACGGTATTTGCTAAAATGATCTTCGATTTCTACTAGTACTTTTTGAAATTTAGCTTCGTACCACTCTAAACCAATTTTGCTCGATTGAGGTTGTTCAATTTTATCAGATACACCCCAAAGTGTTGTTAGATAAAAAGCACTCCAAACTTTGTTTCCTAATCCTTTACCTTGTTGACATAAAGCTTCATCAAACAACAAATCATTACCTGCTGCAGAACTCAATAACAAACCAACTCTTACGCCGTCTGCACCATATTCTTCAATAAGCTTTAAGGCATCTGGTGAATTACCAAGCGACTTAGACATTTTTCTTCTCTGCTTATCTCTTACCAATCCGGTTAGGTAAACATTTTCAAATGGTCTTTCTCCTTTATACTCATAACCTGCAATAATCATACGAGCTACCCAAAAGAACAGAATGTCTGGACCTGTTACCAAATCATTGGTTGGGTAGTAGTATTTTATTTCTTCGTTTTCAGGATTTCGTATTCCATCAAAAACACTCATTGGCCATAGCCAAGATGAAAACCATGTATCTAGTGCGTCAGTTTCCTGACGTAAGTCTGAAGTTTGAAGCTCTGAATTAGATGTTTTTTCTTGAGCAAGTTTTACAGCGTCTTCAATAGTTTCTGCAACAACAAAATCTTCTTTTCCATCACCATAGTAATACGCAGGAATTTGTTGTCCCCAAAGTAACTGACGCGAAATGTTCCAATCTCTGATGTTTTCCATCCAGTGACGGTATGTATTTTCAAACTTTTTAGGAAAAAGCTTCACATCTCCATTTGTAAGAACAGCATCTAAAGCTGGCTTAGCCAAATCTTCCATTTTTAAGAACCATTGGTCGCTTAAACGAGGTTCTATAATCGCTTTTGTACGCTCAGAAATACCAACTCTATTGGTGTAATCTTCAATCTTTTCGATTTGACCTAAAGATTCTAATTCCTTCACAATAGCTTTACGAACCGCAAAACGATCTTGACCTTCGTAATGCATACCGTAACTATTTAGCGTAGCATCTTCATTAAAAATGTCTATAACTTCTAAGTTATGCTTGTCGCCTAACACCTTATCATTTTCATCGTGTGCAGGTGTTACTTTTAAGCAACCAGTACCAAACTCTACATCTACATAGTCATCTTCAATAATTGGGATAACTCGATTGCAAATTGGCACAATAGCTTTCTTACCCTTAAGATTTTGATGTCTTGGATCTTCTGGATTAATACAAATTGCCGAGTCACCTAAAATAGTTTCAGGCCGTGTTGTAGCAATAGTTAAGGTATCATCAGACCCTTCTATTTTATAGTTTACATAGTAAAGCTTTCCTTGTTTTTCAACATATTCTACCTCTTCATCAGAGAGTGTTGTCTTAGCTTCTGGGTCCCAATTTACCATGCGGTAACCACGATAAATAAGTCCTTTATTATATAGGTCAACAAAAACCTTTATTACAGCTTCAGACATATCGTCGTCCATGGTAAACTTGGTTCTGTCCCAATCGCAAGAACATCCTAATTTCTTTAATTGCTCTAGAATAACGCCTCCATATTCATGCGTCCAATCCCATGCATGTTTTAGAAATTCATCACGTGTTAAATCGTTTTTATCTATGCCTTCAGCTTTTAACTTGGCAACAACTTTAGCTTCTGTTGCGATTGAGGCATGGTCTGTACCAGGAACCCAACATGCATTTTTTCCTAATAAACGTGCACGACGAATTAATACATCTTGAATGGTGTTATTCAACATATGTCCCATATGTAAAATTCCTGTAACGTTAGGTGGTGGAATTACTATGGTGTATGGCTCTCTTTCATCTGGTGTAGAGTGAAAATAATTGTGCTGCATCCAGTAGTCGTACCACTTCTTTTCTACTGACAATGCGTTATATTTTGATGGAATTTCCATATTTGGTATCGTTTTTGCTAAGTAACTGACAAAAGTACTTATATTTCTTTTTTTGAAAAATTATTAGATGCTTAAAGTGCATATTATGCTTCAAATTCTGTTAAATAGCATGTATTACGTCTAATTAATTTTGATGGGAATTAAAAAGTAAGTAGTTTTGGTAGTATCAATTTAAAAATTTAAATGATGAAAAATTTAATAGCAATTCTATTTGTAGGTTTAATCAGTTTTGGATCTTTTGCTCAAGAAAAGAAAGTAGCTAAGATAGAGTTTAAGACCACAGTTATTGATTACGGAACAATTGAAAAAGGTTCTAATGGTGTAAGAACATTTGAATTTACTAATACAGGAAACGCTCCTTTAGTAATTTCAAATGTAAAATCTACTTGTGGATGTACGGTACCTAAAAAACCAAAAGACCCAATTATGCCTGGTGAAAGTGGTGAAATTGAAGTAAAATACGACACTAAAAGAGTTAACCCAATAAGAAAAACCATTACAGTTTTTTCTAATGCTGAAACTCCTACAGTTGCTCTAAAAATTAAAGGATTAGTTATAGATCCTGATAAAACAAGTGTTTTAGACAAAAAGGAAAAAAGTATGATTGAGCAATAAACTCAATTGTTTTATAAAATTTAATGAGCTCTCAATTTGAGGGCTCATTCTTTTTAAAGGCATTGTCTAACTTAAATTTAAATACTTTTACCTCACCATAACGCTCAATTTTCAACTTTATCGGCCTGCCTGTTTTGCCATGTAAAATTTCATTGATTTCATTTAACTTAAGGTTATAAACTTCTTTTCCGTTTATACTTAACAAAATATCACCAACTCTTAGACCTGAGGCATAAGCATTAGAAGATTTACGTAATTCAACAACACTATACATTGGTTTCAATAACATTCTATGGCTAATTGAAAGATCAATTTTCACAGAATTCATGTCATTATTCAAACTATAACCATCGGTTTTGGGCATTTTAATCTGTTCTTTTACAAACATGCTTCCGTTGTGCTCCAATACTATTCCGCTGTTATTATAAGTAAATGGCTTTTTATAATAGTGGTTTTTTTTAAAATGCAATTTCTTATTAGTGTAATCTATATATAAATTAAAGCGTTTTAAAATGTCACCACCTACACTACCATTTCTTTCTTCATAAATCTTATTAATATCTACCGAAACAGAATCAGGGTAGGCGACATTCACGTTTTCAAGATTAAAATTACTTAACTGAAAACTCTTAACCTTAGATCTTTTTCCATACACAGAACCACTTAATCCTTTACCCAGATAATCTCTAAAAAAGAGTGAATCGTTTGGTACTATACCTCTTTCTATATTTTCAAACAACCACAAAGCATCACTGCTACCAGTATCCATAAGCAATTTTACACCTTCAGAATTGGCACCTACAGCAATTTTAGCATCTAAATAAGGTTTGTTTTTATGTACCTCCATAGGAATAGATTGCCATTGTCTTGATGTTTTAGGCCTAAAAGATTCTGGTTTATGCAATCTTATATATTTAGAACTGTAATTAATTTCTACTACAAAATCTTTGAACACATCATACCCAATAATACCATGTACAACAACTCCCAATCGAGGAGTAAAGTTTATAGCAGTATCAAAAACCACATATAAATCTTGATTACTACCTACAGCATCACCAATCTTGAACCTGTTGTAACTAGACTTTAAAGCTTCGATCTTACCATCAGCACCTAAACCATGTAAATAGAATGTTTTTGTGTTTTTTAAATCAAGGGAATCATTTGCAGTTAAGTTAAACAATATAGGCTTACTAACACCTGTATCTAAAACGAAAGATAGTTCTACACCATTTACTTCTATTGGAATTATGATAAGATTGGCGGCAAACTCAAAATTTATTTTTTCACTTACTTTATCCTTCAAAAAGAACTGACCTTGACTAAATAATAGCCAACTATTACCATAAAAAAAAAGTATTATTATATGTACGAGCCAACGTTTCAAATCAAATAGATTTTACTGAATTTACAAATCTTTATCCAACTTTGCATTTTCAGTGTTATTTTTTGTAGAAACTTTAAGAAATTTCAGAACTTAGCACTTTAATTTTTTTATCATGCCGAAAATTTCCGAGAAAGGTATTAACATGCCAGAGTCACCTATTAGAAAATTGGTGCCATACGCTGAAGAAGCTCACAAACAAGGAAAAACTGTTTACTACCTAAATATAGGACAACCAGATATAAAAACACCTACAATTGCGCTAGATGCTGTTAAGGTGCATTCTCTAGATATCCTTGCTTATTCTCGATCCGAAGGATCAGAAGAATACAGAAAGAAGATTGCTAAATATTATTTGCGCAATAATATTGAAGTAACACATAACGACATTATTGTTACCACAGGTGGTAGTGAAGCTTTACTATTTGCTTTTGGAAGCATCATGGATGAGGAAGATGAAATTATTATTCCAGAACCATTTTATGCCAATTACAATGGGTTTTCAACCGCTTCTAGCGTTAAAGTCGTTCCTGTTATTTCAAAAATTGAAGATAACTTTGCCTTACCTCCAATTGAAGAGTTTGAAAAATTAATCACACCAAAAACCAAAGCGATTCTTATTTGTAATCCTGGTAACCCGACAGGTTATTTATATTCTAAAGAAGAAATAAGCAAACTAGCTGCAATTGTTAAAAAACACGATTTATTCTTAATCGCTGATGAAGTTTACAGAGAGTTTGTTTACGATGGCATAGAGCATTATTCGATTCTTCAAGAGACTGGTTTAGAAGAGCATGCCATAGTTATAGACTCTGTATCTAAACGCTATAGCATGTGTGGTGCTCGTATTGGCTATTTAGTTTCTAAAAATAAAGAAGTAATAAAAACGGCATTAAAATTTGCTCAGGCAAGGCTAAGCCCTCCGACCTTGGCACAAATTGCCAGCGAAGCCGCATTAGATACTCCGCAAAGTTATTTTGATGACGTAAAAGAAGAATATGTAAAACGCAGAAATACATTGATTGAAGGTTTAGAAAAAATTCCTGGTGTAAAAGTTGCCAAACCAAATGGTGCATTTTATTGTATTGCAGAATTACCTGTTAAAAACTCAGATGATTTTGCACGTTGGCTATTAGAATCCTTTGATTATGAAAACAGTACAATAATGGTAGCACCAGCTGCTGGCTTCTACTCTACTCCTGGTGTTGGTCGCAATCAGATTAGAATTGCCTACGTATTAAATGAAAACAGTCTAAAAACTGCTATTAAAATCTTAGAAGAGGCTTTAAAAGTTTACAAAGACTAATGGTTATAGAGCACAATGTTTCATTACAACCTTACAATACCTTTGGCTTAAACGCTAAGGCTAAATCGTATTGTAACATTACAAATGAAACTACTCTTACCGAAGTTTTAAAAACTGAAAACAATCAACCTTTATTCATTCTTGGTGGCGGAAGCAACATGCTACTCACCAAAGATATTGAAGCTTTAGTGCTTCATATTAACTTAAAAGGCATTGAGGTTATAAACGAAACTGAAGATGTTGTTTTTGTTAAAGCTATGGCTGGCGAAAACTGGCATCAATTCGTCCTATGGTGTATAAAACACAACTATGGAGGTATTGAAAATTTGTCCTTAATTCCTGGTAATGTTGGCACCTCTCCTATTCAAAATATAGGTGCTTATGGTATAGAGTTAAAAGATGTATTTGAAAGTTGCGAAGCCATTAACATCAAAAATCAAAACGCTAGAGTATTTACAAAAGACGATTGCAAATTTGGTTATAGAGAGTCCATATTCAAGCAAGAGTTAAAAGGAGAATATATTATTACAAGTGTTACTTTTAAACTAACTAAGCAGAATCATAAACTTCATACAGATTATGGTGCTATAAAACAGCAACTCGAAGCTTCTAATATATCAAAGCCAACAATTAAGGATGTGTCTAATGCTGTAATAGCAATTAGACAAAGCAAATTACCAGATCCAAAAGAAATAGGAAATAGCGGTAGTTTTTTTAAAAATCCTGTTATTACGATAGAGCAATTTAAAAAATTACAATCTAATTTTCCTGATGTGCCTTCATATAAAGTTTCGGATAGCATGGTAAAAGTTCCTGCAGGTTGGCTTATAGAACAAGCTGGTTTTAAAGGCAAACGTTTTAATGATTATGGAGTACACAATAAACAAGCTCTAGTATTAGTTAATTATGGAAATGCTAAAGGGAGTGACGTATACAGACTAGCACAATTAATCCAAAAAACCATAAAACGAATTTTTGATATTTCTATTGAAACCGAAGTAAACATTATATAAAAACAAAAGTCGTAATAAGGGTTACGACTTTTGAATTTAGAATAATCTTATAAATATGCTATTAACCAATCTCTCTGAAAAATGATTATTCTAACTTTATAATACTAAATACTTATATTACTGTATTTAACTATATTTACGTTTATAAATCCATTTTGGATGTCGTAAAAATCTAAAAACTAAGATTTTAACATTTTGAGTGTTACACCAACCGAACAGAAAATAATCGATTTACTAGGCAAAGGCGACAAACGTGCGTTAGATTTGTTATACGAAAACTATTCTAACAGTCTCTATGGTGTCATTTTAAAAGTCACCATAAACGAAGAAATCGCTCAAGATGCCTTACAAGAAACTTTCATTAAGGTCTGGAAAAATGCTCATAAGTATGATCCTAAAAAGGCAAAATTATTTACATGGCTGTTTAGAATAGCAAGAAACACAGCTATAGATAAACTAAGAAGTTTTAATAACAGATATCAGAAAGAAGTCCAAATCGACACTTCAAACGTATATATCTTACCTTCAAGTAATTTAAACCAAGATGTATTGGACATTAAAGAGCATGTTGGACGACTCGAAGAAAAGTATCAAATTGTGTTAGATGCCTTATTTTTTCAAGGCATGACACAGCAAGAAGCCAGCGATGAGCTAGACATTCCGCTTGGTACTATAAAATCGAGATTAAAAATAGGGTTACGTGAGCTCAAAAAAGTTTACGATCCAGAATAACAGAATTATGGAAACAAAATTACATACCTTTTTAAATTCTAACTTACTAAACAAGTACTTAGTAGGTGAGGCTTCCTATGAAGAAACAAAGGAGGTAGAATTTTTCATTAGTAATTATCCTGAGGCTGCCGAAGCATACGAAAAGCTTCAGAATAATTTAGAGATTATTGCCAAAGCTGGTGCAGTAGATGTTCCTAAACATATATTAGGAAATATTTTAGATGCTTTAGATGAAACTAACGAGACTAAAGTAATTCAGCTGGTACAACACAGTAAGACATCTTGGTATACTATTGCTGCAACTGCTGCTGCTGTTTTATTTGCTGTATCTTCATTTTTCTTATATCAAAAAAATCAGAATCTTTTAGAAGAGAACAATGTAGTAATCGATGAGATTTATGACCTAAGAAGTGACATTGAAAAGAATAATGCTATGTTATCTGAAATGTCCTCTGAATTAAACAAATTGAATGATCCAGATGCAAGAAAATATATTTTTAGTGGTAACGACAGAGCTAAAGACCTTAAGACTGTTGCCTATATAAATCCAGTAGAAAGAACATCGATGATAGACGTTATTAAACTACCTGAATTACCTGAAGACCAGCATTATCAAATATGGGCTGAGCTACAAGACAGAATGGTGAACTTAGGCATACTAGATGAGTCTGACCGTAAGATGAAACAAATTCCGTACATGGAAGATGCTTTAGCACTAAGTATTAAAATTGGTAAGAATGGTGATAACACCAATGAAAATAACACTGAGGTTGCTGAAATCTCTTTAAAAGATTAATTTTTCAAATCACACATAAATAAAAAAAGACGCAATAAATGCGTCTTTTTTTATGCATATTATTTCATCATTCATACCATATTTGACTGATATTTTCAATTGATTTATTCATAAGTAAAGGTTACTTTTCAGAAGTTTCACTCTTTTTATACACCCATTCAATTATAAAACAAAAAAGAATAATACCAATTGAAATCATTACTCCCGTTAGGTTATCACTCACCTGCTGCATTATAAGAATTATCAATGCCAATGCACAAAGTACAAAGCCAAGCAGTGGAATTATTTTATTCGTCTTCATTTTAGCTGCCAACTTATATCCCACATAATTAACAATACCAAAAATGAGTATAAAACCAACACTACCTGCTGTAGAAATACTTTCGAGATTGAGCAAGTTTACTAAAACAAGAGTTGCTATTGCTGTGATCATTAAACCTATTGGCTGACCCCAAAGTTTGGCAATAAAATGGTGTGATAACTCATCATCCTCTGCAATTTCATAATTCACCTTGCTTCCTCCATAGAGCGAGGCGTTAATTGCAGAAAATGTTGAAATAAGTGCTGCAATAGTAATTATGGTAAAGCCTACTTTTCCTAACATAGGTTTAGCTGCCTCTGCCAATACATAATCCTTTGCCTTAGCTATATCTTCAAACGGAAGTGAACCAACGGTAACTAACGCAATTATAATGTATAACAAAATAACAAAGATTACCGAAAAATAATAGGCCTTAGAAATATTCTTCTCGGGATTTTCTATATCTGGTGCTGCGTTTGCAATAAGTTCAAAACCTTCATACGCTACAAAAATTATCATTCCGCCTGCAAATAATTTCAATGGGCTTTCCCAATTGGCAGCAGATAATTGGGCAAGATTGGGATTACCTATTAATCCGTATGCTCCAATTCCTATAAAACCTATTAGTATTATTAATTTTATGATTACTGCATAGGCTTCAATTTTACCAACAACTGCAATACTGTAATAGTTTATTGCCGTAGCCAGTAAAATTATGGCACTAGCATAGATGTGAAAGTCCACTGTTTTATTTTGTGTAATTTCCCAGAGATTGGGTGCATACGAACCAAATGCAGAAGCGTAAAGTGATAACATTACAATATAGCTCACCCACAACAAATTATTAATAGCACCACTAAAAACAGTTTTACCAAACCCTTGATTGATAAATTTCACTGTACCTCCTCTGTCAGGATACTTTTTTGAAAGGTTTACATAACTGTAAGAGGTAATAAGTGCTAAAATACCAGCAAATAAAAAAGAGATTGGAGTTCCGCCTTTTGCCAGCGAAACAGCCAATCCCAATACTGCAAAAATTCCTCCACCTACCATTCCACCTATTCCAATAGAAATAGCATCTTTTAGAGTAATTTTTTTGTTAGTTGACATATTAATATAAGGTTATACTAACTAAGTTAATACTTTATTACACCTTATCAAAAAATGTTTTGTGTATTAAGCCTGCCACTACAGCTCCTGCTATTGGTGCTAACCAAAACAACCATACCTGTGACAAATATGCTCCGTCTGCAAAAATTGCCTGACTCATTGAACGTGCTGGGTTTACCGATGTGTTAGATATAGGAATACTAATTAAGTGAATTAAAGTCAATGCCAAACCAATAGCAATACCAGCAAAACCCTCAGGCGCCTTAACATAAGTACTTCCCAATATTATTAACAAAAAGAACATTGTTAGCACAAACTCTGTAATTAAAACAGACATCATAGAATAACCTTCTGGAGATAACTCTCCATAACCATTTGCAGCAAAACTACCAACAGATTCAAAACCTGGTTTTCCAGAAACAATCAAATACAACACAACTGCCGCTGCAATTGCTCCTACAACTTGAGCTATAATGTAACCCAACAAATCCTTAGACTCAAACTTACCGCCTACCCAAAGACCTATAGATACAGCAGGATTTAAATGTGCTCCAGAAATATGACCTATAGCATAAGCCATCGTTAACACTGTGAGACCAAAGGCTAAGGCCACACCTACAAATCCAATTCCTAAATCTGGAATTCCGGCAGCAAATATTGCGCTACCACAGCCACCAAAGACCAACCAGAATGTTCCAAAAAATTCAGCAAATAATTTTTTCATAATTGATTATTTAATTAGTTAGAAAACAAATATTTAATGTTTATAAGACACACAAAAAACAGATTAAGTCACAGCTATACATTTATAAAAATAAATGTAAAAACCTTATCTTTGCACTAAATTTTTAAGTAAAATGAAATTATTACTCCTCACTTTAGGAATGTTAGCTTTGGCCGTTGCCGGAATTGCAATAAAAATCTGGGCAAAAAAGGATGGTAAATTTGCTGGTACTTGTGCTAGTCAAAACCCAATGTTAAATACAGAAGGAGAAGCTTGTGGTTTTTGCGGAAAAACTCCAGATCAATTCAAAGACTGTAGCGAACCTCAACATTCTTAAGTTTTAATGAGCCTTACCTCTATACTATTTATAGTATTTGTAGTTATAGTTGGTATACAGCTTATCTATTATTCGACATTTCTTTTTTCTTTTGCTATACAGCGTGCAGAAACTAAGCTTAAAAAACACATATCGCTTTCTGTAATTATCTGTGCCAAAAATGAGGCTGAAAACCTAGAAAAAAACCTTCCATTTGTCCTTAAACAGGATTACAAAAATTTTGAAGTTGTTTTAGTCAATGACAGTTCGTCTGACGAGACTCTAGAAGTTATGAAACGTTTCGAAGCCGAAAGTGATAACATCAAAATAGTAGATGTAAAATCTAATGAAGCGTTTTGGGGAAATAAAAAATATGCATTAACGCTTGGCATAAAGGCTTCAAGCAACGATTTTCTTGTTTTTACTGATGCCGATTGCAAACCAAATTCCAATAATTGGCTTGCACAAATAAGTAGTAAATTTTCTAACCAAAAAGCCATTGTTTTAGGTTATGGAGCATACTCCAAAAAGAAATATTCAATCTTAAATGCGATTATACGGTTTGAAACTATTATTACCGCACTGCAATACTTTTCTTATGCTAAATTAGGTTTACCTTACATGGGAGTTGGAAGAAATATGGCATACAGGAAAGAATTGTTTTTCAACAATAATGGTTTTAACGGACACATGGCCATAAAATCTGGAGATGATGACTTATTTATAAACGAAGCAGCCAATGCTAAGAATACAGAAATCTGTGTTACAAAAGAAAGCTTCACAATCTCAGAACCTAAAAAAACATTCAAAGATTGGATATTGCAAAAACGAAGACATGTAAGTACTGCTTCATTTTATAAAACAAAACATAAAATTCTTTTAGGTATGTGTTACATATCTCAACTTTTGTTTTGGGTTTTTGGTGTAACACTTATAATCTTTGGGTATAATATTCAGTGGGTACTAGCACTTATTGTTCTTCGGTTTGTCATTCAACTTTTATGCTTTGGTTTTACTGCTAAAAAACTAGACGATGTTAATCTTATCTTTTTTGCACCTTTTCTAGAATTATTTTTAGTTACCACACAATTAAGTATCTTTATTGCTAATCTTATATCTACACCTAAACATTGGAAATAACAGACGCAATTAACAAAGCCAAACAAAATGACCAGATTGCGTTTAATTTTCTTCTTGATACATTCTGGAACGATGTGTATTCTTTTCAGCTAATGCGCACTCAAAATGAAAATGATGCCGAAGATATCACCATACAGACCTTTTCTAAAGCTTTTGACAAAATAGGCACTTATGATGACAATTATAAGTTTAAAACATGGCTTATAACTATTTCTAAGAACATACATATAGATTTAGTAAGAAAGCAAAAAAAGACTATTCAGAATACTTCAAAAGACAGTGAAGACAACTATTTAGAGATTATTGATGACTCTCCAACACCAGAAGATAAAATCATTACCGAACAGAATCTTGCCAAACTACTCAGAGATATTAAAAAGCTGAAACCGCATTACCAGGAAGTTATTAATCTAAGGTATTTTCAGGAATTGAGCTACAAAGAAATCTCTGAGGAACTTAACGAACCTATTAACAATGTTAAGGTAAAACTATTACGAGCAAAAAAACTATTAGCTGCTATTATTACTAAAACGTAATGCTATCTCACATCAAAAAATTAGGTCCTGGTTTACTATTTGCTGGTGCAGCAATTGGTGTTTCGCACTTGGTACAATCTACACGGGCTGGTGCTGATTTTGGATTAGGTCTTTTATGGGCATTATTACTTGTTCACTTATTCAAATATCCATTTTTTCAATTTGGCCCAAGATATGCTGCAGCAACGGGAGAGAGTTTACTAGCAGGTTATCATAAATTGGGCAAGCCAATTTTAATAGCCTATTTCATTTTAAGCTTAGCTACTATGTTTACAATTCAAGCTGCTGTAACTATAGTTACGGCTGGTTTGGCTAATTCGCTCTTTGGAGATATTTCATTTTTAAATTTTGGTGTTGAAAGTATAAGCAGTGTAGAAATATGGACGATTATCTTACTCTTTATTTGTCTATTTACTCTATTAATTGGAAAGTACAACACCTTAGACAAGCTTATTAAAGTGATTATAGTTACACTTACGATAAGTACTTTGGTTGCTGTCTATTTTGCTTTTACTGAATTTGACAAAACCATAGATTTCAATCAGGTATTACCAAACAATAAAATTGAAATTGCTTTTTTAATTGCCTTTATGGGATGGATGCCAGCACCTTTAGATATTTCTGTATGGCATTCTATTTGGGCATTAGAAAAGAAAAAAGATGAAGAGTCATTTAATCCAAAAAATGCGTTGTTAGATTTTAACGTCGGCTTTTTTGGCGCTATACTTTTAGGTGTTGCTTTTGTCAGTTTAGGCTACTTTGTAATGCACGATTCTGGTAATAGCTTTAGTAATAAAGCTGGTGTATTTTCTAACCAACTTATAGAATTATACACCAAAAGTTTAGGTGATTGGGCTAAAATTCTCATAGGTATTGCTGCCTTTACTACTATGTTTAGTACTACCATTACCACACTGGATGCTTCTCCAAGAGCTATGAACAAAAGTTTAGAAATACTAAATAATAAAAGCTACAGAAAAGGCTACCTCAACTGGATATTAATTTTAACCTTCGGAACCATAATTATCTTTTTATTTCTGGCTTCTGAGATGGGATTGCTCATTAAAGTAGCAACAATTCTATCTTTTGTAACAGCACCTTTCTATGCTATTATAAATTACAAACTGCTTTGTAGTAAACATACTCCAAAAAACTGGAGACCGAGTTTAGGATTACATCTTTTGTCTTGGTTAGGTATTGCTTTCTTATTAGGTTTCAGTATTTGGTACCTAAGCACGTTGTAGATTGAAATTATCTTTAAGTTCATAATTAAACAGAGAACTACAATCCATAACATTTTTGGCGCCATCCAACTCGCATAAAGTCGCAACAACAGTATTTAAACCATTAAATAAAATATCTTGATTTTTATAATAATCTGGCTTATGGCAATAGGTTTTACCCATACGATAACCACAACCTTCTAAAAAGGAAGCTTCAATTTTTAATAATTCTATCGGTGAATAGCCATTAAAACGTCTTCCTAAATTTTGGTGAACTAAGCCGACATAGTTTAATCGATTAGAGCCATGCAAATCCGTCATATGCCTCCAACTGTCATTATTATCAAGAATATTTCCGACAGCGCATTGTTTACAGTCTTCAGGATTTAGAGTATCGTTATGAAAGGCTACATAGAGCTTTTTCAAAGCTTCATTAAATCTTTTAGTTGTAGAACTCATAGCATTTCTTTTTCGCTATAAAAGATACTAATAATTTACTTGTATTCAATAATCAAAAAAACAGCTGTGGTTTTACCAATATTTAGCACTTCATGAATAGTTTTAACATCATTAGAAAAATGGTAACCTTTTGGCACATCTACTTCGCGAGTGCCTGTAGTATCTGTAATTCTGAATTTACCTCCTGATAACGTATAACCAAAGTGTGGTTTATGATAATGTTTCTCGTGACCAACATTTGGCGGAAATGTACATTTTAAAACACGTAGAGATTTGTTCTCTTCAACAACTTTGCAAACTTTCTTTCCCTTCCATCCTGCTTGTAATGGATCCGGTAATTTTTCTACTGACTTACAGCCTAAAAACAGTAAGAATAGAATCAAAATATTTACAACACGTATTGGTTTTACAGTTTTAAAATTCATAATTGAATCTTTTAAAATATGAGTGGCAGAATATACTGAAACATTAAAATTAATAAGATCACAGAGATAAGATTTAATATCACACCTACCCTTGCCATTTGATGCACTTTTACAAAACCACTTGCAAAAACAATAGCGTTTGGTGGTGTTGCCATTGGTAACATAAACGCACAACTACTTGCCATTGTAACAGGTATTAGTAAATACAATATTGGCACTTCTAAACCAATAGCAATACCAGCCACTACTGGTGCTAAAACGGCTGTAAGTGCTACGTTACTCATCAACTCCGTCATAAACAACATTAAAAAAATAAGCAAAGAAGCTGTAAACAAAATACTCACTTCGCTTTTAGAAATCGTTTCTGCAACAATATCTACAATACCACTTGCAGACATGCCTTTGGCTAGAGCCAGTCCTCCACCAAATAGTATTAAAATTCCCCAAGCTAATTTTTGAGTGTCTTTCCATTCTAAAATAAACTCGCCTTTATTAAACTTATGTGGTACTGTAAACAGCGCTAAAGCTCCTAAAATACTAATCATGGTATCTGTTAGTCCAAGTTTTGGAAATATACCGTTAATGACTGTTCTAAAAATCCAAAGGGATACTATTACAGCAAATGTTACTAACACCTGTCTTTCCTTGGGTGAGAGTTTACCTAACTTATTCAACTCGTCTACAATTACTGTTTTTGAAGCACCAAATTCTAATCCCTTATTCGGGAATAATTTTATCAGAACAAAATAAATTATAGTGATTAAAATGACAGAAAAAGGTAAGCCGACAATCAACCAATTCAAAAATGACATCTCCATATTGTATTCATTCTCTAGTAAACCTATTAGAATAGAGTTTGGTGGTGTACCAATTATTGTTGCTATTCCACCAGCATTGGCAGAAAACGCAATACCAAGCATTACACTTAGTGCAAAATTTTGATCTTGCTTTGTAAAACCATCAGCATCATTTATAAGTAAGTTGATTACAGACATAGCTATTGGCAACATTACCACAGCACTAGCCGTATTACTTATCCACATGCTCATAAAAGCTGTAGCTAGCATAAAACCTAATATAACTTTATTGGGAGTTGTACCTGTAAGTCTTATTATGTTTAGAGCTATTCGCCTATGTAGATTTACTTTTTCCAAGGCTAAAGCCAAAACAAATCCACCGAAAAAGAGAAATACAATTGGACTTCCGTAATTGGCACCAACCTCATCTATTGGCATCACTTTAAACAAAGGAAACAGAAACAAGGGCAATAATGCAGTAACCGAAATAGAAACCGCTTCTGTAATCCACCAAATTATCATCCATAATGCAACTGCAATAACAATATCAGCTTTGTCTGAAATTAGGTTAAATTGAAAAACTTGAAGGAAGATAAACAATAAAGGACCTAGTATTAAACCCAAACGTTTTGATAGTGGATACATATTCATGTTAAATAAAGTAGGAATATAATACGAAATCTTTAAAAAATAACGTTTATCAGTTATGAAGAAACTAATACTCCTCTTACTTATTATCGGTTTAATTTTTGTTGCCTTTCAATTTAAACCTGAAGAAAAAGCTTACGACACGGTAAAAGCTGTAATTGAAACTCCAAGTTTAATCAACAAAGATAGCTTAACCATAAAATCTAGAGTCAACATACCTGAAGGCTATAAGCGTGTTGAATATCCCAAAGGTAGTTTTGAAGCATACCTTAGAAATTACAAACTCAAAGCCTTTGGTAGCAAAATTATAAACTATGATAATACAGAATACTTTTGGCAACGAGGACACATTGGCATACTAGAAGTTCCTGTACCAAAAAATGGCTTGCAACAATGTGCAGATGCCCTTATTAGAATACGAAGCGAATATCTTTGGGATAACAACAGAAAGGACGAAATTGGTTTCAACTTTACATCTGGTCATTATTGCTCCTGGAAAAAATATGCGGAAGGCTACAGACCTAAAATTAGTGGCAATAAAGTCTCCTTTCACAAAACAGCAAGTGCTAATCACACAAAAGACAATTTTTATAAGTACTTAAATCTTATTTATACCTATTCTGGCACCTTATCACTTTACAACGAACTAAAATCTGTAAAAGCCAAAGATTTAAAAATTGGAGATATGCTAATAAAAGGTGGTAGTCCTGGGCATATTGTTATACTTTGTGACGAAGTCATTAATGATAAAGGCGAAAAATTGTTTCTTTTGTTTCAAGGCAATACACCTGCGCAAAGTGTACACCTCGTTAAAAACTTAACCGATTCTTCTATCTCTCCATGGTATAAATTAGAAGATGATGCGATTACACCTGTTTCCAATTACACGTTTAGTAGCGCGAAATTTGTTAGATTTAAGTAAGCATCTTTGTATCTTTGCCACATGAGCAAAGCACTTACAAAGCAAGAATTACATAACTTAGCTATGAATCATGTTGGTAAAGATTTAGAATCTCGAGGTTTTGAATTTATTGCCATAAATAGCAAGCTTAAAAGACATCCTCAATTTGTTTGTATTGATAAAAACAGCCAATACTATTTTGTAATTGTAAGAGCGGTAATGTTACCCGAAAACCCTAATAATTATGATGTAGTTTGGATGGAAACTTTCAAAAAACATGCCTTCGAAAAAAACGCTAAAGTTTTATATGCTGGTGTTGGATTAGGAAATCCTGAAGGTGAAAATTTGCCAATCTACCTTAATGAAGAATATCTTATTGAATACAATGGTATTCAGGTTATTGAAATGAATCTTAATTAATTTAAATGAAGAAATTTTATTTTATAGCACTTCTTTTTACAATATTTTCATGCCAAAAAGAATATAAGAATACCAAGGTCTCAGGGCCTGTTTTTGGCACTAGTTACAATATTCAATTTTATTCTGAAGATGGTGAGAATTATCAAAAACAATTTGATAGTCTTTTTAATGTTGTTAATCAATCGCTTTCAACCTACATTCCAGATTCAGATATTTCAAGAATTAACAGAAATGAAGACGTAGATATTGATGAACATTTTAAACGTGTGTTTAAAAAATCTAAAGAGGTGTATCGTTTTACAGAAGGAGCTTTCGATCCTACAATAGGAAATGTAGTTAATGCTTGGAATTTTGGTGCTGATACAAACAAATTTCTAACAGATAGCACTACAATAGATAGCCTTATGAAGTTTGTAGGTTTAAATAAAATAGGTTTAAAAGCTTCTAAAATCATAAAACAAAAAACGTCGTATTTAGAATTTAATGCCATTGCTAAAGGTTATGGCGTAGATGTCATAGGCGAATTTTTAGAATCAAAAAAAATCACAAATTATTTGGTTGAAATTGGTGGTGAGATTAGAGTAAAAGGTATAAATCTTGAAAAACAATCTCCTTGGAAAGTTGGACTAGATGAACCTCGCTTTGATGGAGAACAATCTGTTTTTAAAGCATTAGAGTTAAAAGATGAGGCCATGGCAACTTCTGGTACTTACAGAAAATTTAAGCTAGATGAAAACGGAAACAGATATGCACATATCATCAATACAAAAACAGGTTACCCGACAAAAACAAATGTATTGAGCGTTTCTGTCATAGGACCAGATTGTATGACAGCTGATGCTTATGCAACTGCTTTTCAAGCTATGGGAATGGAAAGGGTAACTAAATTCCTAGAATCGCACTCTGAACTTAAAGCCTATTTTATCTACGAAGATAATCACAAGACCTTAAAAACTTTAAACTTGAATAATTTTCCTGAATAATATGTGACCTAAATATTATAAGCGTGTCTTATAATAGCTATTGATCACTATTTATATAATTTAGCCGCATCTTTGTTCGTTTTTTGGTGCGGCTTTTTTTTTTACCAAACTCTTAATACTATAAGCAACCAACCTACAACAAAAAGCAAACCACCAATAGGTGTGATTGGTCCTAAAAATCGTAATTTCTTTCCTTTAGCATCACTTAAAACCAAACCATAAATACTAAAAGAAAATAGTAAAATTCCGAACGTAAAACACCAATACATTGCAGAGGTTGAAAACTCAAAATTAAATCCTAATACTAGCAAAACAATAGCGTGATACATCTGGTATTTTACACCAGTTTCAAAACTTTTAAGTTGATCTTCGGATAGGATTTTCTTTAAAGCATGAGCGCCAAACGCACCAAAAATTATAGCCAGCATTCCAAATAATGCTCCTGTAATTATAAATATCTGCTGACTCATCATAATTTAATTTTTATAAACAACCGGAATAATCTCACCTTTTGCCAATCGGTATTTATCAATCTCAGAATCTGATAAGGTTGCTGTATAATCTATTTCTTCTACCTTAAAACCAATACGTCTAAGCTTATCAAAATAATCACGACCGTAAACTCTAACATGATCATATTGCCCAAAGATTTTAGTTCGTTCTACTTTATCCGTAATTGAGTCGTCTTCAAAAGTGGTGGCTCTATTTAAATCTTGAGGAATTTGAAAGATGCCAAATCCTCCTGGTTTCATAACACGATATAATTCTTGCATAGCCTTAGTATCATCTGGAATATGTTCTAATACATGATTACAAAAAATAACATCGTAACTATTATCTTCAAACGGAAGGTCACAAATATCAGCCTTTACATCAGCGATTGGAGATAATAAATCTGTAGTGGTGTAGTCTAAATTTTTAAGATTTCTAAACCGTTTTAGAAAGCATTGTTCTGGTGCAAAATGAAGAACTTTGAAGTTGCTTGAAAAAAACTGTGTTTCATTTTTAAGATACAACCAGAATAAACGATGCCTTTCTAACGACAATGTTGAAGGTGACAATACATTTGGTCGTTGCTTACCATAACCATAAGGCAAAAAAGTTCTATAGCTTTTTTCATCTATTGGATCTGTATACTTATTGCCTCTTAAAAAAAAAGCTAAGAGAGGTCTTACAACATAGCTTAACCTAATTAATAAAGGTCTAGGAAAAAGGTTTAGAAAAAATTTAAAAATTGTTTTCATTAGCTATGACACTTCTTCAATAGCCTTATTTTTTATTATTGAATAGTAGATACCATCCCACAAAGCAATTCTATGTTGTAATGCTAATTTAGAAATTTCTAAAACTTCATTCCATTTTTTTGAGTCGTCACCACATAATGCTTCCATCATCTTTAAGGCCAAAGGCCCATGCTCATCACCATCTAGTTCTATGTGCCTGTTGAGATAGTAAGTTAATTTACTAAAAGATGTTTCCTTGCTTTTAGATTGGTTGATAATTTGAAAAAACATATCTGGTATTACGTCTTCTCTTCCAAATGTAAATGCAGCTGCTATTTTATAAATTTCATTAGAATCTATAACAGAAAAAGTAAAGTTTACAAAATCTTTAGTCTGCTTATTTATAGTAACATTATTTAACGCGTCAGCTATATTACTTCCTTGTTTTACATCCTCTAAGAAGAACTGTATATCTTTAATCTCAGCTCCAATTTGGCGCATAGCATCCAAATACATTTCAAAATGACTCATTGGTTCTCCCAACTCATTAACATCGCTTTCTTCATCTAGAACAATTTCATTTATAAAGCGTGAAATATTAGGATTAGCGGCAGGCAACCAAGGCACAGAAGTACAAGTTAAATTATTTTGTAAAGCCTTGAGCAAAGACATAAAATCCCATACTGCAAAGACATGTTGTTGCATAAAGGCTTTTATATCTTCAACCGTATTTAAAACACCATATAGTTTATGGTTGTTTAGTTCTTCTCGCAATAAAGATAGCTCTTGCTCTAATTGATTAATTTTCATGTATACTTTTTATATTGAGAGTGCATTTTGTCTAAACCTGTCTTCTTCATCTGATGTTATACCTAAAGCTTCATGCACATAAGCAAATGTTGATAGAATTTCAGGCTTACCATCTACAATAGCAATATCGTGCTCAAAATGCACACTTGGTTTACCGTCTAGTGTTACAATCGTCCATCCGTCTTTAAGTTGTTTCACTTTATGAGTTCCCATGTTAATCATAGGCTCAATAGCTACAACCATACCCTCTACAAACTTTTTACCACGTCCTCTCCTACCATAGTTTGGCATTTCTGGATCTTCGTGCATTTTTCGTCCCAATCCATGACCAACAAGTTCTCTCACCACACCATAACCTTCGGCTTCGCAATATTGTTGTATAGCAAAGCCAACATCTCCAACGCGATTTCCTACTCTCAGTTGTTCTATACCTACGTATAAAGACTCTTTTGTGGTTTTTATTAATTTTTTGGTGTCTTCTGCAACGTTACCTATCTCAAACGTATAGGCATGATCTCCATAAAAACCATTCATAAGCGCTCCACAATCTACAGAAACAATATCTCCATCCTTCAATGGTGCATCTGTTGGTAAACCATGTACTACAGCCTCATTTACACTACAAAGTAATGTTGAAGGACAATCGTACAACCCTTTAAAACCTGGTAAAGCACCATGATCTCTTATAAATTCTTCGGCAAGTGTATCTAAATGATTTGTTGTTACTCCCTCTTTTATCTCCTTTGCAAGCATTCCTAAAGTTTTAGAAACAATAAGAGCACTTTGACGCATTAACTCAATCTCTTCCTTGGTTTTTACTATTATCATGGTCTTCTAAATTAAGGTGCAAAGATAGGCATTTATAACATTAAATAATTTATGAAAAACATGATAAAAGACAGTTTTTTTCTACCTTAGGAGCAGTAAGTTTGTAATCTAAAATTCAACAAATGTTCAAAAGAGTAAGCGCAGAAGAAGCAGTAAAAGTCATTAAATCTAACGATAGAGTATACATACAGGCAGCAGCAGCAGCACCTCAACAATTAATTAATGCCATGTCTGCAAGACATGAAGAATTACGAAACGTTGAAGTATGCCATTTACATATTGAAGGTGAAGCTCCGTATGCCAATCCTGAATTAAAAGACAGTTTTCATGTTAACTCTTTCTTTATTGGCAAAAATGTAAGACATACATTGCATGCGGGCAATGGTTCTTACACTCCTGTTTTTTTGAGTGAGTTACCAACCTTATTTCAACAAAACATCTTAGATTTAGATGTTGTTCTAATTCATGTTTCTGAACCAGACAAACATGGTTACTTATCGCTAGGTGTATCTGTTGAAGCTACTTTAGCTGCAATTGATAATGCTACAACAGTTATTGCACAGATTAACAAAAACATGCCGCGCACACATGGCGCAGGTATTATACATTATACCGAAATAGATTACTTTGTGGAAGCTGATGACGAGATCCCTACTATGCATGCTTCTGAACCATCAGAAATTGAAAGTAAAATAGGAGATTATGTAGCAGGTTTAATTGAAGATAGAAGCACACTTCAAATGGGAATTGGAAATATCCCTAACGCTGTTTTATCTAGACTTACAAACCATAAAGACTTAGGCTTACATACCGAGATGTTTTCTGATGGTGTTATCGATTTAATATTGAGCGATGTAATTAATGGTAATTATAAAAAAATAAATAGAGGTCGCGCATTAACGACGTTCTTAATGGGCTCCAAACGTTTGTACGAATATGTAGATGACAATCCTTTTGTAGAAATGAGAGCATCTAATTACACCAACAATACATCTTACATAAAGCAAAATCCTAGAATGGTAGCTATAAATTCCGCAATTGAAGTGGATGTTACCGGACAAGTTTGTGCTGATTCTATAGGATCTAAAATGTACTCAGGCGTTGGTGGACAAATGGATTTTATTAGAGGTGCATCTCTAAGTAAGGGCGGAAAAGCTATTATTGCTTTACCTTCTGTTACTAAAAAGGGGATTAGTAGAATTGTACCGTCATTAAAACCTGGTGCTGGTGTTGTTACAACAAGATCGCATGTACATTATGTAGTTACTGAGTATGGTATTGCTAACTTATTTGGAAAGACTATTAAACAACGCGTTAAAGCCTTGGTAGATATTGCTCACCCAGATCATAGAGAGGAGATTGACAAAGCTTATTTTGAATTGATGTAAGTATAACCTTTATTTAAACCAACCAAACAATCCACCTTTGCGTTTAGATTGTTTCATTTTTGGTTCTTCATTGGTTATCATTTGGTAGATTTCTCCCCAACCGAGAATACCTCCAATATTCCTATCGTCTATAAATAAGTCGGCATGGATTTTTCGGCTTCGGCTGTAGTCAAACTTTTCTTCAGGAAAACTAGCATTAACAGCATAAAATTCTATGCCGTTTTCTTTACAGAAATCTACAGCTTCTTGTAGCCTAGTACCATTTCTATATGTCCAAAGTATAAGTCTGTGACCATCTTGCTGAAGGCGCTTTAGGGTTTCAAAAGCAAAGATTCTTGTTTTCCCTACTTTAGGGTAAGCATCTTCAACTATAGTTCCATCAAAATCTACTGCTATTATTAATCTATCCTGAAAATTCATGTAATCAATCAATTAGGGGGCAAAGTTAAAACAATGTACCATTTATACAAGACTATGTTGCGTCATTGCTTCTGGTTGCGCTATGCCCATTAATTTTAATATAGTTGGAGCTATATCACCTAAAATACCATCCTTAATTTCTTTCAGCTCTTTATCAATTAAAATGATTGGCACAGGATTAGTGGTATGTGCTGTATTAGGTGTTCCATCAGGATTTATCATGGTTTCACAATTTCCATGATCTGCTATTAAAATAGTTGTATAATCATTTTCTAGAGCAGTAGTTACAACATCTTTCACGCATTCGTCAACAGCTTCACAGGCTTTAATGGCAGCTTGCATAACACCTGTATGACCTACCATATCTCCGTTGGCAAAATTTAGACATACAAAGTCTGTTTCTCCTTTTTTGAGTTCTGTTACTAATGCATCTCGCAATTCGTAAGCACTCATTTCTGGCTTTAAATCGTAGGTAGCAACTTTTGGAGAATTTCTTAGAATTCTTGTTTCACCTTCAAAAGGTTTTTCCCTTCCTCCAGAGAAGAAAAAGGTAACGTGAGGATATTTTTCCGTCTCAGCTATTCTTATTTGCTTTTTGCCATGCTTTTCTAAAACCTCACCTAAGGTTTCTGATAAATTATCTTTATTAAAAATAACATTTATGCCCTTGAAATTATCATCATAATTTGTCATGGTTACATAATAAAGATTTAATTTATGCATGTTGTATTCATGAAAATCTTCTTGCGAAAGTGCTTGTGTTAACTGACGTCCACGATCTGTTCTAAAATTGAAGAAAATAACAACATCTCCATCTTTTATTGTTGCTACGGGTTTGCCATTTTCATTAACCACAAGTGGTTTTATAAATTCATCTGTAACATCGTCTTCGTAGCTTTCTTGAATATCCTTTAGAACATTAGTTGTTTGTGTTCCTTGGCCATGTACAACAGCATCATAAGCTAGCTTAACACGTTCCCAGCGCTTGTCTCTATCCATGGCATAATAACGCCCTGTAACTGTTGCCAACTTTCCTGTTGATTTGGCTAAATGTTCTTCTAAATCTGAAATAAAACCGTATCCAGATTTTGGGTCTACATCTCTACCATCTGTAAAAGCGTGCACATAAACATTGTCTAAGTTATTCTCTTTGGCTGCATCTAACAATCCAAAAAGATGATTGATATGAGAGTGTACTCCACCATCACTAACCAAACCTAGGAAGTGAACATCTTTCTCGTTAGCTTTTGCATATTCAAAAGCATCTTTAAGCACTTGTTCGTCTTGAAGTGTTTTATTTTCTACAGCAAGGTTAATCTTTACTAAATCCTGATACACAATTCTACCCGCTCCAAGGTTCATATGCCCTACTTCGCTATTTCCCATTTGCCCTTCTGGCAAACCTACGTGCAAACCATCGGTACGTAAACTAGCATTAGCGTATTTTGTATACAACGAATCTATAAACGGAGTCTCTGCATTATCTATAGCAGAAACTTTTGGATCTGGTGATTTTCCCCAACCATCTAATATCATTAAGATTACCTTCTTATTCATGTTTCTCGGTTTATTACTTCAAATATAAGGCATAGTATACGACTATAATTCTGTATTCAAAAAATTTTGAATGTTATTTAATTTTAAAACTATATAATTCTGATTGTTAAACAAATACAAGTTTTTATGAAAGCCTTAACAGATTTGTTTTCAAAACGTTAAATGTATGTTATATAAAATTTTTTAGTGTAACATAATAGAATTTATGTCGTCTCTTTAGTATAATCAAAAAACAAATCAATTAATTTTTAAATCTTTCATCATGAAAAAAACAGTAGTAGTTTTAGCCTTAGCATTGGGCTTTTCAATCACAAATTTAAATGCATCAAACGATCTTTTAACTTCAACCGACAGTGAAGTAACTGTAAGAACTATAGAAGTCAGCCCTCTTTGTAAGGCAGTAGCCACAGGAGATGTTGAGCTTGCCAAAACCTTAATAGAACAAGGTGCTGATGTTAATGCCAAATCTAATGGTATGAGCCCTATTCACTATGCAGCAAAGTACAACCGAGTAGAATTAATTAAAGTATTAATTACAGCTGGAGCTGACGTTCATAAATCTTGCGACTTAGGATATACTGCTTTAAACCACGCAGAACTATCTAAAGCCAAGGAAGCGGCACAGTTTTTGAAACGCTTTAAAAAGAAATAGTCTAATTAAAGACAATTATTTGAGTTAGTTAATTAAAAAATGCGTCTTAATATTTAAGACGCATTTTTGTATTTTTTAATGGCCTCTTGAATTTTTTCAATACGGTTTTCTGGATCTGGGTGTGTGCTTTGAAACTCTGGAACACGATTGGGGCCAGCTGCCGCTTTAAGTATTTCCATAACTCCAATCATTTCTACTGGGTTGTAACCTGCATCAATCATAAATTTTACACCAAGCTCATCACTTTCCAACTCATCTCCCCTTCCATTTTTAAGCAATTGACCTTGTCCCATTTGCTGAGCAACTCCTCCCATATCTATAGCAGAACTTCCCATAATTAATGTTTGCCAATATTTAGAATTAGTAATTCTTTCATTTGAGTGTTTTCCTAAAACATGACCTATTTCATGACCCAAAACTCCGGCTAATTGATCTTCATTTTCTAGTTTAGAAAATAATGCATAAGTAATGAATATTTGACCACCTGGCAAAGCAAAGGCATTAATGGTATTTTCATCTGCAAGCAAATGAAACTCGTACTGGTAAGGAGTTTTCTTTGCAATACTACTATTTACCAATTTATTGCCAACTTGATCTACAATAGCCTGATATTGGTTGTTTGGATACAATCCACCATGTTGTTGCGCCATACCAGGCGCACTCTGCAAACCTATGGCTATTTCTTCTTCAGGTGATAAGGAAATCGCTTGTTTTTTTCCTGTATAGGGATTAATTTCTTCCTGACTACATTTTCTCAAATAAGCAAATGCTGCAATGGCTATGAATATAAAAATCCTAACTTTAAAATTACCTCTTCTCATAATGATGGTCTTAGTATGCTAAATTTACAAAAGTTTGACACATAATTTCCAAAAAAGTCATTGCTGGTGATTTCAAATTTTCAAAAACATTAATTTTACATAGCTAAAAAATTAAGATGAACTACAGTTTTAAAATATTACCAAATTCTGAATTAGAGTCTATAGTACCTTTAGTTTTTGATCTAAACCAAGGTAAAGTTGATAAATCTGTTTTATCATCACGATTTAACGAAATGAAGAATCAAAACTATGAATGCGCTGTTATAACAAATAACAAAGAAATTGTTGGTGTTACAGGCCTGTGGTTTTGCACAAGACATTATTCAGGAAAATCTGTAGAAATTGACCATGTTTATATAAAACCAGACCATAGAAATAAAGGTCTAGGTAAGCAGTTTATGACTTGGATTCATACTTACTGTAAGAAAAAAGGTTTTGAATCTATTGAACTAAACACTTATGTTCAGAATCATCCTTCACATAAATTTTATTATAATGAAGGCTTTAAAATTTTAGGCTATCACTTCCTAAAAAGGATTTAAATTATTTTAAAAAACTCAAATCAGAATTCGTTGGCACTTCATAAGGTTCCTTTCCATATTCAAAAATTCTGGCATCTAAATTACCCTTTAGCGTTAAGCTATCTCCTTTCACCTCTACCCAACTTCCTTCTCTAAGACCAATAACTGGTTGCGTGTTAAATGCATGAAACTCTTTAATACGTGTTTCTCTGGTTTCTCCCATGTGAGTGCTTGTAGGATCTGGATCTAAATAGTGCGGATTAATATTAAATGGCACCAAACCTAAAGTCTTAAAACTTGGAGGATAAACAATAGGCATGTCGTTTGTAGTGTTCATTGTTAATCCACAGATGTTGCTTCCTGCACTTGTGCCCAAATAAGGTGTTCCATTATTTACAACCTCTTTTATTGAAGATAATACATCATTTTTATATAACTGATTGACCAAAACAAACGTATTTCCTCCACCTGTAAAAATACCTTCAGCCTCTTTAATGGCTTTCTTAGGATCATCAAATGTATGGATACCTTTTACTGTCTTACCAATTTTTTTAAAGGGCTCTGCTACCTTAGCGGTATAATCATCGTGCGATATACCTCCTGGTCTTGCATAAGGAATAAATAATATCTCATTTGCAGATTCAAAGTGACCTTTCAACTTTTCTAAAAGATATTCTAAAGGACCACTTCCGTGAACTGTTGATGTACTTGCTATTATAATTGATTTCATATTACAAATTTATGATTTAAAGTTTTAATAAATAAAACAGTACCTCATCACTTTAACAAAGATTTATTAAGCCTTTTTTATGAAAATTGATGAATAAGCACGAACTTTATATATCAATACCACCAACATGAAACACATACTAATTATAATAAGTTGTTTTTTAACTCTTTCAATCTATGGGCAAGATGTTGAAAGGATTTCGGTAAACGGAAGAATTTCGGTTGCATCCGAGGATAAAGAAGGAGTCACTGTCTTTAACACAACAACCAATAAAGGCACAATCACAGATGAAAATGGTGAATTTACCGCTATGGTAACTCTAAATGATGTTTTAGAATTTAGCGCCATTCAGTTTAAAGATTTTAAAGTTACCATAACTGAAGACATTATTAAATCAAAAAAATTGACCGTTATTCTTGTTGAAGAAGTCAATAAACTAGACGAAGTAGTTATTTTACCTTTTGGCTTAACTGGTAACATTAATGTCGACTTAGAAAATGTTAGAACCTACAATGTAAGTTTAGATTATGTATATCTTGGCTTAGACAACATTGAAGATTTTGAATTCTCTGCCGATTATAAAACAAAAGCAGACAATTTAGCATTTAATGAAAACAATCCTCATGTAGGCAACATGCTCAACATTGTTAATCTTGCCGGATTTATTGTAAGTCAAGTAGTAGACATTGAGAAAGACAATAAAACCAATGCAGAAAAAGCTATTAACAAAACACCTTTTAAAGAGGCGTTAGATAAATACAGTGTTAACTACATTCACAATAATTTCGACATTCCATTAGAGCAAGTAGACGCTTTTATAGATTACATCGAAAACGAAGGCATTGATGAAGATTTATTAGCCGAAGATAAGGAAATGCAGTTTTTAGAACGTATAACGCAACTAAGTAAATCTTTCCTTAAAGATAAAAGTGAAAAAGACTAAGCTCTTATTTAGTCTTGTAGCATCATTGTTTGCTTTCTTGTTGCAAGCCCAACGATCAGAAATTAAAGGCAAGCTCATTGCCAGTGATGATGTTGAAGGTATTCATATATTAAACAAAACGGCATCAAAATTTACCATATCTAATGATAAAGGTGAATTTACAATTGTAGCCAAAGCAACAGACACCTTATTTATTTCTAGCTTAGTTTATGAGAATAAAGAAATCATAATTACAGAAGAGCAAGAAAGTTCAAACTCTATCGAAATTAAATTAGAAGAAAAAGTAAGCGAATTAGACAAAGTTGTTGTTGGCAAAATACTAACAGGAAGCTTACAATCTGATTTAGAAAACTCGGATGCTAAAACCGAAATTAATTTCTACGACCTTGGCATACCAGGCAATACTAAACTACCACTTACTCAAAACGAAAAAAAACTACACGATGCAGATGGTGGTTCTTGGGGACACATAGGTCTTGGTTTTGGTGTTAATTTTCATAAACTACTCAATAAAATAAGTGGCAGAACCAAAAAACTGAAAGATATTGTTGAGTTAGATGACAGAGACAAATGTATTAATAGACTCAGAATTGATTACGAATCAATTCTATTTGAAAACGACACACTCGCCAAAAACCTAAGAAACGAGTATTTTTTGTTCTCTCAAGAAGATGAAAACTTTCTCAGCTTATGCAAAGAAGACAATGACATTAAACTACTAGAATTTTTACAGCAAAAATTAAAAGCTTACCGAGAAAACCTCAATAGTTCTAATAATGATTAACTTTGGAATACTTTTTGGTTTTAGAAAAACAATTAGACATTACACATGAAATCGATATACCTTATTTTTATATTATTAGTAGGTTTAACACTAACCTCTAGCAATACCAAACACGATTATTACGTTAGCGTCACCAATATAGAATATGCCAAGGAGCAACAATCTGTTCAGATAATTAGTCAGGTTTTTATAGATGATTTTGAAACATTAATACGTCAACGTTACGACGAAACCATAACACTTGCCGAAGATGACGAACCAAAGATTGTAGATGAATACATGAAACGATATCTAGAAGACAAACTAAAAATTTCAATCAACGGCAAAGCTTATAATTTTAACTTTTTAGGCAAGGAATATAAAGACGACATCACGTATTGCTATCTCGAAATAGAAAACATAAAAGACATAAAATCAATTAGCGTTGTCAATCGCATACTTTTTGATATTCTCCCAGAACAACAAAATATAGTAAGGCTAAAACTATTAAACAAAAACAAGAGTTTTTTACTCATCCCTGAGAATGATGAGTGCATGTTAAACTTTAACTAAAAATTCTGTTAAAACGCCTTAATTTCTCTATTTTCGGAATCATTTTTAAATAACACTAATTGTAATGAAATTTTTCAAGTACTTCTTTGGTGCTATGCTTTTTGTTTCGGCAAGTACTTTTGCACAAAACGACATTAAGCCAGAGCGCAAACCTGGTCACACTAACCAAAACAAATTCAAACAGTTATATGATGAATTTGCAACTCCAAACATGTTTAGAACCGGTTCTGGAGCACCTGGTCCTGCTTACTACCAACAACAAGCAGACTACAAAATGGATATAGAAATAGATGATGTTAATGCCAAACTGTATGGTAACGAAACTATTACTTACACCAACAATTCTCCAGACGAGCTTACATACCTTTGGGTACAATTAGACCAAAACATGAGAGCTAAGGATTCTAAAACACCTTTAATCAACAGCTCAGGTATTGGTCCTGCAACTTCAGCTTCTAGAGCTGCAAAAACATATCTTAACGAACCTTTTGATGGAGGTTTCAATATAGAACATGTAAAGGATGTTAATGGTAAAGATTTACCTCACACCATCAATCGCACCATGATGCGTATAGAATTACCAAAACCAATGAAAACTGGAGATCAATTTTCATTCAAAATAAAATGGTGGTACAACATTAACGACCACGTTAAAGATGGCGGACGCTCTGGTTACGAATACTTTGAAGAAAATGACAACAGAATCTATGTTATGGCACAGTTTTATCCACGTATGGCTGTATATAATGATGTAGAAGGTTGGCAAAATTCTCAATTTTGGGGAAGAGATGAGTTTGCATTACCATTCGGTGATTTTGATGTAAATATTACCGTGCCTGCAGACCATATCTTAGACGGTACAGGTTATTTAACCAACAGAGAAGAAGTCTTTACAAAAGGTATGATGAAACGTTACAATCAGGCAAAAAAGTCTTTTGACAAACCTGTAATGATTGTAACTGAAGACGAAGCTCGTAAAACTGAAAAAACGAAGAGTAACAAGAAAAAAACATGGAAGCTTTCTGCACAAATGGTTAGAGATTTTGGCTTCGCCACATCTCGTAAATTCATTTGGGATATGATGGCCGTAAAAATTGGAGACAAAGATGTAATGGCTGTTTCCTTATACTCTAAAGAAGGAAATCCGCTTTGGGAGCAATGGTCTACAAGAACCGTAGCGAGTACATTAAAGTCTTACTCTCGTATGACTTTTGATTACCCTTACCACAAAGCTATCTCTGTACACGCACCAATGGGAATGGAGTACCCAATGATTTGTTACAATTTTGGACGCCCTGACGAAAACGGCAACTATTCTGATAGAACGAAGTACGGAATGATAAGCGTTATCATTCATGAAGTTGGGCACAACTTCTTCCCTATGATTGTAAATAGCGATGAGCGTCAATGGACATGGATGGACGAAGGTTTAAACACATTTGTTCAGTATGTAGCAGAGCAAGATTTTGGTGAGTGGAATCCAACGGCTTTATCTCCTGGACACGACAAATATCCTTCACGTAGAGGACCTGCTCAAAATATCGTAAGATATATGGGAGGTGACCAAGATTTTATTGCACCTATCATGACCAAAGGATTAAATACATATCAATTTGGAAGCAATGCCTATAGCAAACCTGCAACAGGTTTAAATATACTTCGTGAAACGATTATGGGACGTGATTTATTTGATTATTCATTTAGAGAATATGCTAGACGCTGGATGTTTAAACACCCAACACCTGAAGACTTTTTTAGAACTATGGAAGATGCCTCTGCTGTAGATTTAGATTGGTTCTGGAGAGGTTGGTTTTATACTACTGACTATACAGATATAGGTGTAAAAGAAGTTAAGAAATTTGCCGTAACAAACAATCCTAATGAAAACGGAAGAAAGTTAGCTGAGCGTTACAACATGGATCCTAATGCACTAGTATACTTTATTGGCGAAGGTGATGAAGGCTATGAAGATGCTGTAAAAAATGGTAAGTCTGTAGAAGATCTTCCAACAGTGAAAGAATATATTATGGATAATTTCACTGCAGAAGAACAAAAGAACATGAAAAAATCACCAAAGTATTTCTATCAAGTAACTTTTGACAAACCTGGTGGATTAGTAATGCCTTTAATAGTGGAATATGAATATTCAGATGGTTCAAAGGAAAAAATAACCTATCCTGCACAAATATGGAGATACAATGACAAAGAAGTGAGCAGAGCTGTAGCAACAGATAAAGAAATTGTTTCAATAACTGTAGATCCAGACTTAGAAACTGCGGATATCGACACATCAAATAACTCTTGGCCAAGAGAAACTAAAGAAAGTGATTTCGACAAGTTTAAGAACAAAATAAAAGATTAAGAAAAATTTATTTAAAATTAAAGCCGACTTTAACGAGTCGGCTTTTTTTATTACATAAAGTCACTCTATATTTGCATCGTGATACAATTAGCAACATTATTATTTATCGGAGGAACCGAAATTGTTTTTATACTATTCATTGTAGTATTGGTTTTTGGTGCAGATAAATTACCTGAAATTGCAAGAGGTTTGGGAAAAGGTATGCGTACTTTAAAAGATGCTACCAACGATATAAAGCATGAAGTTACAAAAAGCGCTAAAGAAAGCAATATCATAGATACTGATGCTGCAAAAGAGATTCAACAAGAAATTAATAAGGTAAAAGACGATCTTGAAGACTTTACCGGCTCTGTAAAAAGAAAAATGTAAAGTACAATATTCTTTATTTTTACATTAATTTTTTAACACATCTTCATTATTTAATCTATTTTTTGAAGAATTATTTAATATATTTAGACAATTACTAACCGTCTAAATCATATCAAATGAAAAGAAACTTTTTCAAACTATTACTATTAGTAGTAATGGTATTGGTATCATGTTCTAAAGATGAAACCAATATTGAAAGCCAATCAGAAACTGTTCAATTTCCCAAAAACCCACTTACCATTGAACAAATTAATTCTAGAATTTCTGAAACCATAGAAAATACAGGTGATTTCGATTGGAATGCCGTAGACGAGCATTTTTTATGGAGTGCTGTTGTTCATGGACAAAATGTGTTAACCATCGGTTATGGAAATCCTGGTCAAAGCTTTAGCGAAACAGAAGATCCTGTTTTACAATCTAAAAAAAGCGCATTAATTAGTATTGTATTAAACACCGAAGCTGTTGAAAAAGAAGATTTAAAGTTGGTAGAGCACGAAATTATTAACGTAATAGATGTAGAAGTTACAAAAATTGAAACCATAATTGAATTGAGAAAGAGTGACTTTGTTCGCTATCTAGAACCTAATGGCTACAATCTCTACTCAATTACAGCTAAAAGCAGTTCAGGTTGCGACAAAAACCCTGACACTATAAATTCAGCACATTACTCAACTGTAAGCCCTAACAATGCACAGGTTTCATGGCATTTTAGTGAGCATAATATTCCTCAAGCATGGAATTATAGTACAGGATCTGGTGTAACCATTGGTCTTATAGACACTGGCATTTCTGCATCTCAATATCTATTAAACTCATCTGGATTTAATGATGGAGCTTCAACAGGTCGATTTGTTCAGAAATACGGAACTTTTATTGACTCTTCTTGGTGGTGGAGTAGCAACTATGATGGTCCACACGATAAATGCGGACATGGTACTGCAATGGGTTCTACAATGGCAGCTCCAAGAAACAACGACGGAATGCCAGTTGGTGTAGCATATAATGCTAACCTCGTTGCTTATAGAGCTACGGAAGATGTTCTTTTAAACGATTACCACGAACGCAAAGGTGTATCTATGGCACTAACACAATTAGGCAACAGAAGCGATGTTAAAATCATCTCCATGTCAATAGGTTATGTTTGGTCTATAGGTAATATTAAAGATGCTGTTAAATACGCATATAGTAAAGGAAAATTAATTTTTGCTGCAGGTGGAACTTCAACAAGCTTTACCAATGGCTTTGGAGTCATCTTCCCTGCAACAATGAGCGAAACGGTTGCGGTTACAGGTGTAGACGACGGATCTAATTATGAAAGATGTGATACATGCCATAGCGGAAGTAAAATAGACTTTACCATTATTATGGAAGGAGACAACAACACTAGCAAAGCACCTCCTGTTTTAGGGTTTAACACAGGTCAAAGAAGATATACTGGTGGCTCATCTGTAGCCACAGCAACAACAGCTGGTATAGCTGCCTTAATTTGGTCTAGATATCCAAGTTGGTCTAGAACTCAGGTATTGAATAGATTGAAGCAATCGGCCGAATTCTATCCTAATAAAAATGGTAGTTTTGGCTATGGAAATATAGATGCTTTACAAGCCGTTCAATAGCAATATAACCAATCAAAAACTGAAAAGAGCTTTGTGAATTAATACAAAGCTCTTTTTTATTTCTTCCTACTAATTGTTAATCCGTCTCGTATTGGCAATATTACTGTTTCAATACGTTCGTCTTCCTTTAAAAGTGTATTATAGTCTAAAACAGCTTTTGTAGAAACATCTTTTTCGTTAAGTTCTTCTACGACTTTTCCATGCCATAACACGTTATCAGAAAGTATAATACCTCCTGAATTTAGCTTATCAATAATTAAATGGAAATAATTGCTATAATTGGGTTTATCAGCATCAATAAAGACCAAATCAAATGAAGTATCTAAATCTGGTATAATGTCTAATGCGCTTCCTGTGTGTTGTATAATTTGAGATCCATATTCAGACATATCAAAATACTTACGCTGAAAATCATACAATTCTTCATTAATATCAATAGTATGAATAACTCCATCTTTTTGCAATCCTTCAGCTAAGCACAATGTAGCATAACCTGTAAAAGTTCCTAATTCTAAAATAGATTTTGGATTTACAAGTTTAGAAATCATACTCAGCACTCTGCCTTGGTATGGACCACTGAGCATGATAGGTTGTAAAATTTTCTGATACGTTTCTCTTGTTAATTGTTGTAACAACTCTGGTTCTTGCTCAGAATGTGAAACAACATAATTGTCTAATGCCTCTGGCAAAAAATACATATCAATAAAATTTAAAATTGAATTTTTATTCGGCTTTTGGTTCTTCCGGAAGCTCTAATTCAACCTCTTCAGCCTCTGGCTTACCTAGAAAAAACAACACAGCTCCTACGACTACCAAACCTATTTTTATGGCCCAAGCGACTCCTTCGCCCCAATTATAAATCCAATCTGTGAATCTAACAGTTAAACCAATAAAAGGCAATAAAATCAATGCAATACCAATAATTGCCATGTAAGAACCTACTTTTTTCATAATTTATAGTTGATGATTAGATTTTAAATATAGACAAAAAAATGAAGTTTAGTTCTCTATGAAGTTATTCTTGCTACCAAATCTTTTTTTGCCTGCTCATCATCACCACACAACCACTGTATAACATTATCTTCCCAAATGGCATCTCGCTCAGTTTCATTTATAATTTTTCGCTCTATGGCTAAATCTAGTATTTTACCTGGATAGGATGATTGTTTTTCACTTTCCATTTCACCTAAAGGATAAGGGTCGTCCAATCCCATTAAAACCTGTTTTGTACCTTGGTTTTTTATTAAAAGATCTAATCCACCAGTATCATGCACCAAAGTATCAAAGAAAATATTTTTATGTCCCACAGCTTTTCTTGGGTGTACCTTACCTTCAAACAAATCTGGCCTACCATCAAAACCTTGAATACGTCGTCCTAAATTAATTTGTGCCACTTGCCCTCCGTGAGCAAAACAAATACGCATATTAGGATACTTTTCGTAATAACCATTTAAAGTCAAAAAATGATAAGCATCAGCACATTGTGCCAGCATCCAAATTAAATGAAAACGCCAAGATGTGTTTTCAAGCTTTATAAATTTTTCACCATCATAAGGATGAATCTCAACGGCTAAGTTGTACTTATCTGCCAGTTCAAAAATAGGTTCATTTTCCTCATCAAAAATACAGCGCCAAGTCCCTATAGTATCCATATAATGTGTTGGCAAACACAACAAGCGCATGCCCAAAACCTCAACACAACGCTCTATTTCCCAACAAGCACCACGCACAAAGCCAGGATGCACAACAAAACCTGTAGTAAATTTGCTCGGATTTTCGTGCTGAATACGAGCATTAAAATCATTTTGAAAACGCAACGCTTGCTTCATCTCTTCTAAACGAAGACCGTTACCATAAAGTTGAGATAAATTCAAAACAACTGCATGGTCTATTTTAAAATGCTCCATCCAAGCTAATTTCTCATTCAAGAAAAAACTAGAATCTGTAATTGGTCTGTTCCAATCTTTTTGAAGCATGAATTTTCGATCTTTATCGACCCAAAAGATCCCTTTATCTTTCATGAATTCAGGAATTTCTTCAGGATAAGGTAATAAGTGCGAATGGCCGTTAATTCTAAGTTTTCGTTTGCTCATGGGAGAAATCACAACAAGATAATAGTCTTGATTTTTTTATTTCACAATAGATTGTTTGCTTTGTTATGTTAACAACTAGTCTTCTAACTGTACCTTTTTAGGTGGTTCCATTATAGACCCACAATTAGGGCAAGTACGTTTTACTTTATCACCATAGTAAGCGTCAAAAATTTTAGGCATATCGGTTTCGATATTGTCTAAGGTAAAATCTTCTTCATATAGCTTGGTAGTACAGTTTTCGCAATACCAAAGTAATGCATCTTGCACACCTTCTTCACGTGGATACTCTATCACTAAACCAACCGTATTTGCACCACGTTGAGGTGAATGTGGTACTTTTGGTGGCAACAAAAAGATTTCACCTTCTTTTATATGAATGTCCCTAGGTTCACCACCATCAATAACTTTTAAAACAATATCACCTTCTACTTGATAGAAAAACTCTGGTGTTTCGTTATAATGATAATCTTTACGACTATTTGGTCCACCAACAACCATTACGATGAAATCACCATCTTTCCAAACCACTTTATTACCAACTGGTGGTTTAAGTAAATGACGGTTTTCTTCAATCCATGCTTTAAAATTAATTGGAGGATATAATTTGCTCATAGTATAATATTTTGGGCGTTACCCTATCGGGTCAGGCTTTACGCTATATCTTTTTTACTTGTTTTCGATACATTTTGCTCATGCTTCGCAAAACACTCAAACTGACGTAAAAAAGGATGTCGCTTCAATCCTTAACGCAGATTCATCAATTCAATAAAATTAAGAATAATATTTTTGAAATATTAGGCTTATAAACTTTTTGTTCTACCACCATCAACCGGAAGGTTAATTCCGTTAATATAACTGGCACATTCACTTGCTAAAAAGGTGATTGCAGCAGCTAATTCTTCTGGTTTTGCAAAACGTTTTGCTGGTACAGCACTTTTCATGGCGTTAGCAGATTCTTCTTCTGTTTTACCAGTTTTAGCACTTTTGTTTTTAATGATTTCGGTTAAACGCTCTGTTCCTGTTGCGCCAGGTAAAACATTGTTAACGGTAATACCAAACTGTCCAAGCTCATTAGCCAGCGTTTTACTCCAGTTGGCTACAGCACCTCGAATGGTATTGCTTACCCCAAGTCCGTCTAAAGGCTGTTTTACAGATGTAGAAATGACATTAATAATACGTCCATAATTTTCATCTTTCATAAACGGAACAACAGCTTGTGCTAATACATGATTACATTTTAAATGCTGTGTAAAAGCGCTTTCAAATTCTTCAATTTTCGCATCAAAAACTGGTCCACCAGCTGGTCCGCCCGTATTGTTTACCAACACATGAAATCCGTGATTGTTTTTAATATAGCTTTCAATTTTTTCTTTTAATTCCATCGGATTAGAAAAATCGGCTACGATATAATCATGGTTTCTGTGTTTTGGTAATTCGGCTAAAACAGCCTTTAATTTGTCTTCGTTTCTTGCTACTAACGTGATATTTGCACCTTCTTCAGCTAAAGCTAAAGCAGTTGCTTTTCCAATACCTGCTGTGCTACCACAAACTAATGCGTATTTATTATTTAAGTTTAGATTCATTTATGAATTAATTTTAAAAGTATCAAGTATATCTGTTGCCTTGTTTACATATTCATCAAATTCAGCCTCAGTACTAGTAAAGGTTAATATATAGGCTGTTCCATCACTAATCAAGATATATTGTTTGAATTTTAGCATGACACCATTTCCAAAATCTGCAGTCCATATAAAAGATTTAGCTTTTTTTCCATTTAATGAAACGTCTTCAGTAGCCAAAATTTTTGCAGATGGTATTTGCTCCGTAACTTGACCTAAAGCAAGTTCTACATAAGCATCAAGAGTCATCTTACGACCTTGAAGAGACTCAGTAGAAAGATTTATATTTTCCCTAAACTCATCCTCTTCTTGTGAATCTTCTTCAGACAATAATACAAATTGAACCATTGGTTGTGGTTTCTGATCGCTATAGGTCCAACTTTTAGGATATTGTATAGAATAGCTATCTTTTTCAAACGTCTTCCAATTATCTTTCTGACCAAAAAGTATTAAACTAAAAAACAAAGCTGAAAGCATCAATAATTTATTTCCCATAACTATAGATTTAATATTTTATACATACATTTTTAGGCTCAGTAAAAAAGCGTAAAGCTTCAAAGCCACCTTCGCGACCAACGCCACTTGCTTTAACGCCACCAAAAGGTGTACGTAAATCGCGCATCATCCAAGTGTTTACCCAAACAATACCTGCTTGTAGTTGGTTGCTCATTCTCATCGTTCGTTTTAGATTATTCGTCCAAAGTGTTGCTGATAATCCGTATTTTACTTTGTTAGCCATTTCTAACACGTCGTCTTCGGTTTTAAAAGGCATAATAGTCACTACTGGACCAAAAATTTCTTCTTGGTTCACGCGACAATCGTCTGTTTTTACCTCGATAACTGTTGGTTGTAAATAGTAGCCGTTTTCGTAGCCTTCAACAGTAACTTCGTTTCCGCCACATAAAATAGTAGCGCCTTCTTCTTTAGCTATTTCGATGTAACTTTTTACTTTTTCAAGATGCTGTTTTGAAACTAAAGCACCAATATTGGTGTCTGTTTCAAAAGGATGACCAACTTTCAAGCTTTTTACTTTTTCTACAAAGTCTGCTTTGAATTTCTCATAAATAGTTTCTTCTACAAAAATTCGGCTTCCGCATAAACAAATCTGACCTTGATTAGCAAATGACGAGCGTACTGTAGTATTCAGCATATCTTCATAATCACAATCGTCAAAGATGATATTTGGGTTTTTTCCACCTAATTCTAAAGACAATTTTTTAAACATAGGTGCTGCAACTTTGGCAATATGTGCACCAGTTGCTGTTCCGCCAGTAAAACTAATAGCTTTGATATTTGGATGCTCTACAATAGCTTGTCCAGTCGTAGTGCCTAAACCGTGAACAATATTCAACACACCTTTTGGTAAACCAGCTTCATTACAAATTTCGCCTAATAAATAAGCTGTCATTGGTGTGACTTCGCTTGGTTTGGCAACGACGCAATTACCTGCGGCGATTGCTGGTGCAATTTTCCAAGTGAACAGATATAATGGTAAATTCCAAGGACTGATACAGCCAACAACACCAATAGGTTGGCGTAGTGTATAATTTACAGCGTTTTGACCAACGCTTTCGTGACTTTCGCTTGCAAATTGGGTAATGGCATTACCAAAAAACCTGAAATTACTTGCTGCTCTTGGTATATCTACCATTTTGGCAAGACTTATTGGTTTTCCGTTGTCCTTACTTTCTGCTTCTGCAAAACGGTCTAGATTTACTTCTAATAATTCTGAAATCTTAATTAGAATTCTGCTACGTTCTTCTAAAGTGGTTTGACTCCAACTTGGAAAAGCAGATTTAGCAGCTTTAAAAGCTTGTTCTACATCTTCTTTTGATGAGTTTGGAATTTGTCCATAAACTTCACCGTTTGAAGGGTTGTAGTTGTCAATCCACTCATTAGCAATTGGAAGGGAAAATTTTCCGTTTATGTAGTTTTGAATTTTCATCTATAACTCATCACAATGAAAAATTAATAAAACACCTTTATTCAGTAGTACCTTCTTCTTATTCCTAAAATAATGATTAAGTTCGTCATTATATTTAGTAAAATCTTCTTCGAAAGACTTCATTTTTTTTGAAATTTCGTTTTTATCTTCTAATAACTCTACATTTTCATTCCATGTAAGTAATATTATGCTGCAATTTTCAGCGTATTTTTCATTATATATTGAAGTTGATTTAGGCTTATTACCCTTAATTAAATTTAACTCATCTTTTGATAGCTCAAAAAGTCTATCTGTATTTCCAAAATCAACGAATTCATTAATTTCAATACGCCAGAAATCACTTAATTTAATTTTAGTTTTGTTGTCTTCATTTGTGAAGTCTAAAATGAGAGCACCTAAATTTATTGTAATAACATTAGAATATAATATAATTTCATCTTTACCTTCATAATATTCTTTGAAGTTCCCGTTATATTCATTAATGAATTTCTTTTCAGTATATAAGTAGATGTACCCATTTATCATTTCTCCATTTTCAGATTGGAGATTTAAGTGAAATCTATATGCATAACCAGCATCAGCGAATGAACTGATAGAGAAAAAAAGAAATAAAACTATTAAAATTCTCTTCATATTATTGTTTCTTATATGCCATCACCTTAATCTCAACCAATAAGTCTGGATGTGGTAACTGGTGTACAGCAACGGTTGTTCTTGTTGGTCCAGTAGCTTTTTCAAAAAACTCACCGTAGGCTTTGTTATAACCTGCAAAATCATTCATGTTTACTAAAAAAGTGGTCACATCAACCACGTCTTTTAGACTTGCACCAACGGTTTGTAAATTTTTATCGATGTTTTTTAAAACTTCTCTGGTTTGAACTTCGATATCTAATTTTTTGGTGTTCATTTCGTCAATAAGTTCCACACCAGCAATAGTATTGTCTGCGCGTCTTGAACTGGTTCCTGAAACGAAAATGAAATCGCCAACCACTTTCACGTGTGGATACGCGCCTCTTGGTGTTACTTTAGTTCCTTCGTTTGTATTCATAATATTGTTATCTTAATGATGCATCGTTTTTGCAACGTTGTCATCATCAATAATGTCGTTAGTTTTTTCTTGTACTATTTTTAATAAAACTGAAAGGTCATCATTTAAATCAATCTCGTTGTCTGCAATCATGTTTAAAATGGCTTTGTCTTGCGCACGACCTTTGGTCATAGCTTCATGATAGCCAATATTTTCATTGAATGTGACCATCGAATATTTTGAAAAATATTGCTCTGGGAAATGTTTTTCTAATTGCATTTCTAGCTGGCGTTTTTTCTTGAAAATAGGATTAGCAACATGATCTCGCATTTCGTAATAGTTTTCTTCTGCTAATTCGCCAATAGCATCTGCATCTGCTTTTCTAACCGATTGGTAGGTTTTAAAAATGGTTTCCCAATCTCCTTCATGTTTATCGATTATGCCATCTAAAACAGCAACATCTTCAAAAGAGGCATTCATTCCTTGACCGTAAAACGGAACAACAGCATGCGCGGCATCACCTAAAATTAAAGTGTTACCCTGATAATGCCAAGGTGAACATTTTATAGTTCCTAACGCACCTGTTGGGTTGTTTGCAAATTCTTCAGCAATATTTGGAATTAGCGCTAAAGCATCCGGAAATTGCTCTTGGAAAAAGGCTTTTATTTTGTCTTCAGTATCTAAATCTTTGAAATTATAAGTGCCTTCTTCATGTCCTAAAAATAGGGTAACTGTAAAGCTTCCGTCCAAATTAGCTAAAGCGATAAGCATATATTCGCCTCTTGGCCAAATGTGTAAATAGTCTTTACTAATTTGATGACTTCCGTCTGCTGCTGCAGGAATTTCTAATTCTTTATAACCATGCGTTAAGAAATTTTGAGAAAAACTAAACAAGAATTTACGCTGCAAAAAGTAGCTTTTTCTTAATTCTGAACCTGCTCCATCAGTACCAAAAATAACGTCTGCAGAGACGTTAAACGTTTCTTTTGTGTTTCGGTTTACAAAATGAACGGTGTTTGTATCTAAATCTACTGTTTCACATTCTGTATTAAAATGAATAGTTAGATTATCGTATTCATCGGCTTCGGTTAATAACATGCCATTTAAATCGCCTCTTGAAATTGAGTTGATGTATTCGTTATCACGACCAGAATAGTTGGACGCAAAGGTGTTGCCTTCAATATCATGAATTAATCGGCCTTTCATAGGTATGCAAATTTCACGCGCTTTATCTTCAACACTAGCTAAACGTAAGGCTTTAAAACCGCGATCTGATAAGGCAAGGTTGATTGATTTTCCTGCGGAAATGTCTGTTGTGCGTAGATCTGGTCTGCTTTCATAAACATTGACATTGTAACCTCTTTGTGCTAAACGTAGTGCTAAAAGTGAACCGCATAAACCTGCGCCAATGATTAATATATTCTCTTTTTGTTTCATTATGTTAGTTGTCTGGTCGAGCGCAGTCGAGACCTTTTTTGTGACCTCTCGACTGCGCTCGAGGTGACTTTTTAATTTAAAATTTCTTTCAACTTTTCAACCATTCTAAATACATCTTCAAAACTGTTGTAAAGTGGTACAGGTGCGCAACGAATCACATCAGGTTCGCGCCAATCTGTAATAATGTTGGCTTCGGTTAATTTGTGATGTAAACTTTTATCGGCATCTTTAACTTGAATCGATAATTGGCAACCACGTTGTTTTGGATCTGTTGGTGTAATTATTTTTATTTTATCGTTGTTTAATTCCTTAATTAAAAACTCAAAATAACCTGTTAGTTGTTCTGATTTTTTGCGTAAAGCTTCCATACCAACCTCATTAAACATATCTAAAGATGCTTTTATGGCAGCCATAGATAAAATTGGCGGATTGCTAAGTTGCCAACCTTCAGCGCCAGGTGTAACATCTAATGGCTGACGCATGTTAAAACGTGTGTCTTTATTGTGACTCCACCAACCTGCAAAACGTTTTAAATCTTTATTGTGTGCGTGCTTTTCGTGAACGAAAAGACCTGCTAAACTACCTGGTCCAGAATTTAAATATTTGTAAGTACACCAAGCTGCAAAATCAACTCCTGAGTTGTGTAATTCTGGTTGAATGTTTCCTGCGCCATGAGCTAAATCGATACCAACCATACAGTTTTTGGCGTGACCTAATTCGGCAATTCGTTTTAAATCTAAATATTGACCAGTGTAATAATTAACGCCACCAATTAAAAGTAAAGCAATTTCGTCACCTTGTTGGTCTAAAATGTTTTCTAAATCTTCAATGTTTAGTAATTCTTCGCCTTCGCGAGGTTTCCATTCAATTAAACCTTCATTAGCATCAAAACCATGAAAATCTAGTTGTGTTTGTACAGCATATCGATCTGATGGAAACGCATCACTTTCAATTACAATTTTATATTTGGTTTTTGTAGGTTGATAAAAACTAACCATTAGCAAGTGTAGGTTAGTAGTTAGCGTGTTCATCACTACAACTTCTATAGGTTTTGCACCTACAATTGTTGCCATACTTTCGGTTAAGAATTCGTGGTATGGCATCCAAGGATTTTTGGCTTCAAAATGACCTTCTACACCAAGGTTTGCCCAATCGTTTAATTCTTGTTGAATGTACTTTTGTGTGCTTTTTGGTTGTAATCCTAACGAGTTTCCTGTAAAGTATAACCAATCATTTCCGTCTTTGTCTTTTGGAATATGAAATTGATTGCGGTACTGCGCTAAAGAATCGTTTTGGTCTTGTGTTTTTGCGTAATCAAGACCTGTTTTATAGTCAGACAATGTAGTATTGATTTTTCAGTTTGTAACAAAAATAAGGATTTAATATGAGGGATTAAAGGTGTTTTTAAGCATTAAAATTTTAAGTATCTTTAGAAAAAAGAAGTCTAATTTAAAAATTCTCACAATTGTGAAAAAAGTATATGAGTAAGACAAAAGAATATACTAACGGTGAAGTCTCTGTTGTTTGGAAGGCTGAAAAATGCATACACTCTGCAATGTGCGTAAAGGGTTTACCAAATGTTTTTCAACCTAAAGAACGACCTTGGATAAAAATTGACTCCTCAACAACCGATAAAATTATTGAAACCGTTAAAAAATGTCCTTCGGGTGCACTGAGCTATTATATGAATGACACTGAAGACAAAACATCTGAGACTTTAGAAACTAAAATTGAGGTATTAGAAAATGGTCCGCTCTTGATTTATGGAACACTTAAAGTTACTCACAAAGATGGAAAAAAAGAAACCAAAAACAAAACAACAGCGTTTTGTCGTTGCGGTGCTTCACAAAACAAACCATACTGTGATGGAGCCCATATTAAGCAAGATTTTGAAGGATAAGAAAAAAGCACTTTAACTCGTAAATTAAAGTGCTTGAATATATAGACGCCATAAGGCGGAAAATGTAAGCTATACGTTTTAAGTCGGTTTGACCCACGTGAAACTTACATTATAGGTTTCAAAAGTAATGCCAAAATTTTTAATTTCCTTATTCTAATGTTACGCTAACATCTGTGAAATTTAAATTCCAATTACCATTATCTTTTTTATGGTCTATTGCAATCTTAATTCCATTAAAATTCTGATAGTTTTCAAATGTATTAGACAATGATGGTTCTGGAGAATTCCCTTGCCTGTAAGACCATTCTTTAATTAAATAGTTCTCATCAAAATAAATATCGTAAGCATCTCCTGGTGTGTAACCACCTTCGTCTGGATACGTAATAGTTATCATTTGCAAAATGTCTTTTTTTATAGGTGATTCTACTTTTTTGGGCTCGGAAATAGTTGCAGACGTATCCCAAACCAACTGAAATGGTACTAAAAACCAAAATTTGTCATTTATAAAAGCTTTGTCTATGCTAATATTCGTTGAGTCGATTTTACTCCTTTCTATTACAATTATTGAATCTCTACCTATTGAATAGGTTACTCTGTCTTTCTTTGGTTCCCAAGTCCATCTTCTTCCATTTCCTTTAATTGAATCTCTATCAACCTTAAACGTAAAAGCTACTTTTTCAACATCTTTCCAACTCTCGTAACCGTGAGCATTGGCAATTTTCTCAGCAATACTCATTTCTATTACTTCTTCCTCAATAGTAGTTTCTTTCTTTTCGGATTTGCATGATGAAAGAATTAATAGGCATATAAAGCTCAAACAAAGCGGTTTCATATAAAAAGATGTTTTAAATTACATCAAAATTAATCAACCATGAATAAGTACACTAATTATTTTGATGTTAATAAGGAAACCTGGAACAAAAAAGTAGCTGTACATGCAGAAAGTAAGATGTATGATTTAGAGTCTTTTAAATCAGGCAAATCTTCTTTAATGCCATATGAATTGAAGGCTTTGAGAGATGTCAATGGAAAATCGCTTTTACATCTACAATGTCATTTTGGACAAGACACCTTAAGTTGGCAACGTATGGGAGCGCAATGTGTTGGTGTAGATTTAAGTGATGAAGGTATAAAGCTTGCCAAGAAGCTTAATGACGAATTGAAGCTTGATGCTGAGTTTATATGCTGCAATGTTTTAGACACATCAAAGCACATTAATAAAACCTTTGATATTGTCTATACGAGTTATGGAGTTATTGGATGGTTACCCGACTTAAAGCCTTGGGCTAAGATGATTGCTGAACGCCTTAAGGTTGATGGTACTTTTTATATGGTTGAATTTCATCCTATTCTTTGGATGTTTGATTATGTTGATGGTAAACCAAAACTAAAATATCATTACAGTCAAGACGAGGTGATTTATGAAGAATACGAAGGTACGTATGCTAATCAATCTTCAAAAATGGTGAGTAAGGAATATGGCTGGAATCATGGGTTGAGTGAAGTAATAAATGCTCTTATAGAAGCAGGTTTACAAACAGACCACCTTAACGAATATGATGAAAGTCCTTATGATGTATTTCCTGATTTGATAAAAACTGAAACAGGATTATATAAGATGAAAAACCAATTATTTCCTATGATTTTTGAGATTAAGGCGACAAAAAAGTAATAGCCTGAAACAAATTTCAGGCTATTACTTTTTAATTAATGTTTTTCTTCGTCTTTTAATAATTCAGGAAATTTTGCTTTAAAACGATTTAATCGAGGAATAGAAACTGCTCTCACATAACTTTGATTTGGATTTCGCTTTTCAAAATCCTGATGATAATCTGAAGCCTTATAAAATTTTAAGAATGGATATACTTCAGCTGCGACTGTTGCGTCTAATTCTTTTGCAAGAGCTGCTTTCTTATCCTCTATAATTTGTTTTTGCTCATCATTTTGATAAAATATGATTGATCGGTATTGTGGTCCTTTATCTGGCCCTTGACCATTAACTTGCGTCGGATTCTGAGAACCAAAATACACATCTACCAATGTTGAAAAACTCACAACCTCTGGATCGTAAATCACTTCAACAGCTTCTGCATGTCCTGTTGTACCAGAATGACTTTTTTCATAAGTAATATCATCTGTATGTCCTCCTGAAAAACCACTGTAAACCTCTTCAACACCTTTTACACTTTCATAAATTGCTTCTACACACCAAAAACATCCACTGGCAAAATAGGCTTTTGCCTTACCATCTTCCATAGGAACTTCTACAGGTTCTGCATTAATTATTTCTTGTTGTTTTGGATTGGTTTGCGCCTGGTTATGACAATTAAAGCACAAACTTATGCTTAAAATAATAAGTAACTTTTTCATGGATTTCTTTTTTCTTTTTCTATTGACGTATAAAAATACAATTCCTTAAAAAGAAATCTTTTAAAGTTATATTAAATAAAAAAAGCCCTCACAGTTTGTGAAGGCTTTTTTGAATATTATTTAATGGCAATTACTTTGCTAGCTTAGCAAATAACTTATCCATTTTTTCTTTTTCTTCATCTGCTAAAGCAGCGTCTACTAAGATACGACCACTATGCTCATCAGTAATTACTTTTTTACGTGAAGCAATTTCTACTTGCACTTGTGGTGGAATAGTAAAGAAAGAACCACCAGATGCACCACGCTCTATTGGCACAACAGCTAAACCATTCTTTACGTTATTTCTAATTCTTAGATATGCTTTTACTAAACGCTCATCAATTTTCTTTTGGTACTCTTCAGATTTACCAATAAGCGCTTCTTCTTCTTTTTCAGTTTCTTTTAAGATTTCGTTTAGCTCACCTTTTTTGTGCTTAAGGTGATCTTTACGATCCTTTAAACGGTCTTTAGTTTCAGAAATAACATCTTTTTTCTGCTCTATTTGCGCCTTAAATTCTTTGATATGCTTTTCAGCTAATTGAATTTCTAATTCCTGAAATTCAATTTCCTTAGTTAAGGAATTGTATTCTCTGTTATTTCTAACGTTGTTTTGTTGCTCGCTATACTTTTTGATTAAAGCTTTTGCTTCTTCGATTAAATTTTTCTTTCCTTTAATCTCATCATCTATAACAGCAAGACTGTCATTTAATTTCTCTAGTCTGGTATTCAACCCTTCTACCTCATCTTCTAAATCTCTTACTTCTAAAGGAAGTTCTCCTCTTACATTTCTTATTTCATCTACTCTAGAGTCAATTAACTGTAAATCATAAAGCGCTCTTAAACGCTCTTCTACAGTCACTTCAGCTTTTTTCGCCATAATTATAAATACTTTACCGGATTTGTATTTGTCTTTGATAAAACGACTGCAAAATTAGTAATTTTTTTCGAGAGATAGTCTACTAAAAACGATTTTGTGAACTGTTCGCTCTCATAATGACCTATATCTGCCAATACAATACTGTTTTCTGCACTAAAAAAATCATGATATTTAAGGTCTGCGGTAACCAATAAGTCTGCACCAGAAGCTTTTGCTGCGCCAATTGCAAAACTACCCGAACCTCCCAAAACTGCTATCTTTTTTATTGGTTTGCCTAATAATTTTGAATACCTAACACACTCAGTATTCATTTTTTGCTTTATATATTTTAGACATTCAATCTCATCCATCTCAGTTTTAAGCTCACCTATCATTCCCATTCCTATATATTGATTAGAATTATCTAAAGTAGTGACTTCATAAGCAACTTCTTCGTATGGATGTGTATTAAAAAGTGCTTTTAAAACTTTAGCCTCAAGATGTTTCGCAAACACAACTGAAATTTGAGTTTCACTTTCGGTATGCAAATCACCTTGTTTTCCTATTGTAGGATTAGAATCTTCGTTACCTCTGTAAGTTCCTTTGCCTTCAAGATTAAAACTGCAAGAATCATAATTACCAATATTACCTGCACCAGCATTAAATAAAGCTACTCTTAATGCTTCTGCATTATCTTTTGGCACATAGGTTTGTAACTTTTTTAGTGTACCTGATTGGGGCATTAAAATCTTCTTATTCTGTAATTGTAACTGATTGCATATTATAGAATTTACACCTTGAAATGCATTATCTAGAGCCGTATGTATGGAGAAAATGGCAATATTATGTTGAATAGCTTTTATCACCACACGCTCTACGTACGTTTTACCTGTTAACTTTTTTAGACCTTTAAAAATAATGGGATGAAAACTTACAATAAGATTACAATTGTTTTCTATGGCTTCATCAACAACGGCTTCAAGCGTATCTAAGGCTACCAAAATACCCGAAACTGTTTGATTTTTATCACCTACCAAAAGGCCTACATTATCAAAATCTTCAGCATAGTTTAAGGGTGCTAACTCGTGTAAATGATTTATTACGTCTTGTACTATCATAAGCGTATATTTGTTTTCAAAAATAATATAATTTAGTGCTTGTGAAATTTCTACGCATCATATTGTTTCCTGTTGTGCCAATTTACTATTTGATTACGTGGTTTAGGAATTGGTTATTCGACAAAGGTATTAAGTCTTCAAAATCGTATGATATTCCTATTATTTGCGTTGGAAACCTTAGTACTGGTGGCACAGGAAAAACACCGATGATAGAGTATTTGATTCGATTACTAAAAGATAAAAAATCTGTTGCTACTCTTAGCAGAGGTTACAAACGTATAACTGAAGGTTACGAGATAGCCGATCAAGGTGCAACCGCAGACACCATTGGTGATGAACCTTATCAATTTTACAGAAAATTTAAGGATATAAAAGTTGCTGTAGATGGCAATCGTCAAAATGGTATTGCACAGTTGCTAAAATTAGAGGATAAACCTGAAGTTATTTTACTAGACGACGCATACCAACACCGAAAAGTAAAAGCTGGTTTTAATATCTTGCTTACAGCTTATTACAACCTCTATGGTAATGACATTGTATTACCAACAGGAAACTTACGAGAACCAAAATCTGGTGCTAAGCGTGCTGATATTATTGTTGTAACTAAATGCCCTGCAGATATCTCTGAAAGTGAAAAAAGTAAAATATCTAAAGACCTAAAAATAAAGCCACATCAAAAATTAGTATTCAGCTCTATAAACTATGCTGAAAAGGTTATTTCTTCGCATTCTGAAATAGCATTACAATCTTTATCAGAATTTACGCTTGTAACTGGTATTGCTAATGCGAAACCTTTAGTTGAATTTCTAAAAAATAAAGGGTTAAAATTTAATCATTTAGAGTTTCCTGATCACTATAGCTTCAGAATAAATGATATTGAAGAATTGGCAAAAAAAGAATTGATTATTACTACGGAAAAAGATTTTGTTCGATTAACCGACAATGAAAGTTTAGAATCTAAATTATTCTACCTTCCTATTGAAATCACTATTGATAGAAAAGATGTTTTTGATGATGCTATTAAATCTTTTGTAGACTACTAAAAGAAACTAGATACTACTTCCTTACCAGAAAGGACATCGTATAGCTTACCTTCAAAATCTTCTTGTTTAAATGGTTTAGAGATAATATCATTAAACCCAGCTTCTCCAAACTCATGCATCTTATCCTCTAGCGTTACCGCTGTAAGCGCAAAAATGACTAAGTCCTTATTGAAAGTTCTAATAATCTTTGTGGCTTCTAAACCGCTAATACCTGGCATATGAATATCCATTAAAACAACATTATAATCTGTTGATTTTACTTGTTCTACGGCAGCTTCACCATTATCAACTACATCACAATAAAGTCCCATTTTGTTGAGAATCTTTTTGGTAATCATCTGGTTGATTTTATTGTCCTCGACAATTAAAATCTTAACATTGCTTAGATCCAAATCTTCCATCTTATTTGATTGTTTAGTTTCTTCTACCGTAGGTGTATCAACTTTCTCAGCCTTCTCTAATGGAATCTCAAAAAAGAATGTGGTACCTTTTCCAAGTTCACTCTTCAAATAGATTTTACCTTTAAGAATTTTGATAAGTCCTTTTACAATAGACAAACCAAGACCTGTTCCACCGTATTTACGGTTAATCTGTACGGAGCCTTGGGAGAAGCTCTCAAACATTTGATCTTGCTTTTCTTTTGTAATACCAATGCCATTGTCTTCAATTTCAAAACGTAAGGTGTATTTATTGTCCTTTTGGTCAATTTTGTACGCTCTTACCCAGATGTCACCATCTTTTGTGAATTTAATAGCATTTCCTAGTAGGTTGATTAAGATTTGGGAAATCTTTAATTGGTCACCGTTATAAGTTTCTGGCAACCCATCTTCATAGTTAAAATGTAATGTGGTGCCATTATCTTTAGCAGAATTGCCTAAGGCAGACATTACATTTTCTATTTTATTTTTAAGGTTGAATACCTCTGGATCGAGTTCAACTTTATTAGCTTCAATTTTATTGATTTGAAGAATATCATTAATAAATGTCAATAAATAATCTCCGGAAAATTTTAGTGATTTTAAATGCGGTACTTGATGCTCCTTAGGACTTTCATCTAACAACATATTTGTTAAACCTGTAACTGCATATAGCGGAGTTCTTAGCTCATGTGTTACCGTAGACAAAAAGTTAGCTTTTGTTTTTGAAGCGAGCTCGGCTTTTTCTTTAGCAACAATAAGTTCATCATTTTTTTTGTGAAGCATATTGTTAGTCTTTAGCCTAATATTATTGTTTTTATATAACGATAAGGTTAATAACGACAGAATTGTAATTAAGGCAATACTTAAGATGGTTGTAATTCTTGTAAAATTACTCTCTGCGCTCACCTCATCAATTTGTTGTTTTAACTGCTCATTTTGAGCGTCTTTATATTTATTGATAAATTGGCTAGAAATTCCTGGCGCTAAGTTCTCACGCTTTACATCTAATATAGAATCTGAAAGACGAAGATGTTTCGTTATATTCTCTAATGAACTTTTATAGTCACCTCTTTTTTCATGTATCTCACTTAGGGTTATATAAGCATCATTAATATTTTCAACAATCTTGTAAGTTTTTGCTATAGAAAGTCCTTCTTCTACTTGAGACAAAGCCAAATCATTACTGTTAAGTGCACTTGAGACTTTACCAGACTGAATTAGGGCACTACTCAAAACTCTTCTTTGCTCATATTTTTTAGCAATGATAATCGTCTTTTCGAGCTGTGTTTTAGCTTCTTCATATCTACCAAGCGCAATATATGCTTTGGCTTCATTTAAAGTAACCTCAGAAATATACTCTTCCAAATCCTCTTGCTCAAACAAGTTTTTAGCAGAATTATAATACTCTAGAGCAAGTTCATACTTCTCGTTAGTGCTGTATACAACACCCTGAATGTTATAACTAACGGCAAGATTTCCGTAATCGTTATTTTCTCGTTGTAATTCTACCGCTTTTCCGAGTGCCACATTGCCCTTGTCGGTTTCACCAACTAAGTAACGTACTCTGGCCATTTTAGTAAGTATTGTCCCTTGGCTTATTACGTCTTCAATGGTTTTTGAAATCTCTAGAGCCTTATCAAGGTTATTTAAAGCATTGTAATAATCACCTCTGTCGGTTTCTATTTTCGCTTGGCTAACACGCTCTTGAAGGCGTAAAGCAAGCATGTCCGCATCTTCCACAACCCCTTGTTGTGCAAAAAGCAGACTAGAAAAACATGCTAAAAAAACAAATATGTGATATTTGATTCGGGACATTTCAGCTCTATTTATTAGAACAAATATAATTATTTATTCGACAAAAGTGCTTTTTTATCCGATAAATTGCAAATTAAATCTAAAATTCTTGAACTGTAACCCGTTTCATTATCGTACCAGCCCACTATTTTTACCATATTCCCGATGACAGAGGTCATCTGAGAATCGAAGATACAAGAATGTGAATTACCTACGATATCTATTGAAACTATTGGATCTTCGGTATATTCTAAAATACCTTTTAGTGCACCTTGAGATGCCTTCTTAAAAATAGAATTTACTTCTTCTATAGTTGTATCTCTTTCAACATTAATAGTAATATCGGTAAGAGAACCATTTGCAACAGGTACTCTAATACCACAACCACCAATGACATTGGATAAATCAGGGAAAATTTTAGTTAATGCTTTGGCTGCACCTGTTGTAGTTGGCACAATAGATTGACCTGCAGCTCTCGCTCTTCTTAAATCTCTATGCGGTTGATCGTGTAAACTTTGATCTGTCGTATAGGAATGTACGGTTGTAATATAAGCTTGTTTAATACCAAAATGCGCTTTGATCAATGCTATCATTGGTGCTGCATTGTTAGTAGTACAAGAAGCATTAGAAATAATAGTCTCAGAACCTTCTATGCTTTTATCATTAACGCCTAAAACTATGGTTTTAATATCGTCTTCAATTGGCGGAACAGATAGTATAACTTGTTTGGCTCCATTATTAATATGATGCTGAAGCTCTGATTTGGTTTTGAATTTCCCGGTAGATTCAATAACGATATCTGGCTGAACGCTTTTCCAATTAATTGTTTTTGGATGCTTTTCATTGAATAACGGAATCTCAACTCCATCTACTATGACATTATGTGTATTAAAAGATACATCGTTGTTAAGAACTCCATGTATGCTATCGTATTTAAGAAGGTGGCTTAATGTTTTAGCATCAGCCAAATCGTTGATAGCTACAATCTGTATTTTAGGATGATTTAGTGCTAACCTAAACACACGTCGGCCAATTCTACCGAAACCGTTTATGGCAACTCTAATCATTAATTAATATGCTTTTGAGCTTTGTAAGAAGATCTTACTAGTGCACTACTTTCAACATGTCTAAATCCAAGCTCTAGTCCTACTGCTTTGTACTCGTCAAACTCATCTGGATTTATAAAACGTTGCACTGGTAAGTGTTTCTTTGACGGTTGCAGATATTGCCCAATAGTAACCACATCAACATCATTTTCTCTAAGATCGTGAAGCGTTGCAATAACTTCTTCTTTAGTTTCTCCCAGACCTAGCATAATACCAGATTTGGTTCTACGCTGTCCTTGTTGTTTTAAATACTTTAAAACACCCATACTACGATCATACTTAGCTTGTATGCGCACTTCTCTGGTTAGGCGACGTACGGTTTCAATATTGTGCGATACCACTTCTGGAGCTACCTCAACAATTCTATCGATGTGTCTTTCTATGCCTTGAAAATCTGGAATTAAAGTTTCTAATGTGGTTTCAGGGTTCATACGTCTAACAGCCTTAACTGTTTCTGCCCACATAATGCTTCCCATGTCTTTAAGGTCGTCTCTATCTACACTCGTTAAAACTGCATGTTTAATTTGCATCAGTTTTATTGAACGAGCCACTTTTTCTGGTTCATCCCAATCTACCGTTTCTGGTCTTCCAGTCTTAACACCACAGAAGCCACAAGAGCGCGTACACACATTACCCAATATCATAAAGGTTGCTGTTCCTTCTCCCCAACATTCTCCCATGTTTGGGCAACTTCCGGAGGTACAAATAGTATTCAACTTGTACTTATCCACCAAGCTTCTTAGCTCAGTATATTTTTTTCCTGTTGGAAGCTTAACTCTTAACCATTTAGGCTTACGTTCTGGCAGTATATTTGAAGCAACTTTAGTTTCCATTCACATTCTTTTTCTAGAGGTCAAAGATACGAAGTAAATAATTAAAGAAAGATTTTAGCAAAGAAAGCATTGTACACATTAGCGAAACATTAACACAATAAAAAAATCCTATTCAAAATTAATTCTGAATAGGATTTTCTGTATAGTTTACTTTAGTGTTTATCCACCAAAGTCGTCAAATCTAATGTGCTCATCTGGGATACCAAAATCCTCACCCATTTTTTGAACAGCTTGGTTCATTAATGGTGGACCACAGAAGTATAATTCGATATCTTCTGGTGCATCATGAAGGCTTAGGTAATTATCAATCACACAGTTATGAATAAATCCTACAAAACCGTCACCTGCTTCATCATTAATGTCTTTCTTCACTTTCCAGTTATCTTCTTCTAAAGGTTCAGATAATGCTAAGTAAAATTTAAAGTTAGGGAAATCTCTTTCTAACTCTCTGAAATGCTCTAAATAGAACAACTCACGTTTAGAACGTCCTCCGTACCAATATGTTACTTTACGACCAGTTTTTAATGTTTTGAATAAGTGATATAAGTGTGAACGCATTGGCGCCATACCTGCTCCACCACCTACATAAAGCATTTCGCTATCAGACTCATTGATAAAGAATTCTCCGTATGGTCCAGAAATTACAACTTTATCACCTGGCTTTTGAGCAAATATATACGATGATGCTACACCTGGATTTACATTCATCCATTGGTTTTTAGAACGATCCCATGGCGGAGTAGCAATACGTACATTAAGCATAATTTCTCTACCTTCTGCTGGGTAAGAAGCCATAGAGTATGCACGCTCTACAGTTTCAGTATTTTTCATTACTAAAGGCCAAAGACCAAACTTATCCCATTCTGCTTGAAACTTATCTGGAGTTTCATGCTCTTCTGGGTGTGCTGTAATATCTATATCTGAATATTTAATTTCACATGGTGGAATTTCAATCTGAATATATCCACCTGCTTTATAATTCATATCTTCAGGAATCTCGACTACGAATTCCTTGATAAAGGATGCCACGTTATAGTTACGTACAACAACAGCTTCCCATTTTTTAATACCAAAAATTTCTTCAGGAATGGTAATTTCCATATCCTGCTTTACTTTTACCTGACACGCTAAACGTGCTCCGTGCTGTAATTCTTTTCTAGAAAAGTGAGGAGTTTCAGTTGGTAATGCTTCACCACCACCAGACAATACATGGCACTCACATTGAATACAAGTTCCTCCTCCACCACAAGCTGATGGTAAAAAGACTTTTTGACCACCTAGAGTACTTAAAAGCGTACCGCCTGAAGCTACTTCTAATTCCTTTTCACCATTAATAGTAATCTTTACAGGACCAGATGGTGATAATTTTTGTTTTACAAATAATAATAATGCGACTAGTACTAATGTGACTAATAAAAATGCACTTACTGTTGCTACTATTGTTCCGATTGTATTTGCGGCTAATATCATCATACTAATCAATTACTTGTTTGTATTTTCAGCTACATTTAAGTTAGACTCAACTTTAGCTTCTTTGTTAACTTCTTCTTTTATTGTTTCGACAGTTGCAGTTTGGTTTTCGGATTTTGAATCTTCATCACCTCCTGTCAACATTCCACCAAAACTCATAAAACCAATCGCCATTAAACCTGTTATAATAAACGTAATACCCAAACCTCTTAAAGCTGGTGGTACGTTACTATATCTAATTTTTTCACGGATAGCTGCAATGGCTAAAATAGCCAAGAACCAACCGATACCAGAACCTACACCATAAGTTGTTGCCAAACCTAAGGTTGGTATTTCTCTAGATTGCATAAATAAAGAACCACCTAAAATAGCACAGTTTACAGCAATTAATGGTAAGAATATACCTAGTGAGTTATAAAGTGATGGTGAAAATTTCTCAACCACTATTTCTACTAATTGTACCATTGTTGCGATAGTAGCAATAAACATGATAAAGGATAAGAAGCTTAAATCATAAACTGCATACTCTTCACCTAACCATTTTAAAGCTCCAGGTTGTAATATATATTGATCTAACAACCAGTTTAAAGGCACTGTAATTGCTAATACGAAAATTACAGCAGCACCTAGACCAACTGCAGTAGATACTTTTTTAGATACAGCAAGGTAAGAACACATTCCAAGGAATGTCGCAAATACCATGTTATCTATAAATATCGATTTGAAAAATAATTCTATATGTTCCATATTTTTAAAAGTCTTCAGTTTTCAGCTTTCAGTCATCAGTAGCAAATCTGCATACTTGTAACTTATTTACTGATTACTTAATTATTAGTCTTCTATTAAGTCTTTATTTCTTGAACGTTGTACCCAAATAATAATGCCTACAACTATAAGTGCCATTGGTGATAATAACATGAAACCGTTATTTTCATAACCTATGGAATATAGCCCTGTTTTTTCAATAGGGTCACCCAATACTTTAAAACCTAATAAAGTACCAGAACCTAAAAGTTCTCTAAAAAATCCTACTATTATTAATATTAAACCATAACCTGCGGCATTACCAATACCATCAAGAAATGATCTCCATGGTCCATTACCTAAAGCGAAAGCTTCAAAACGTCCCATGATAATACAGTTTGTAATAATAAGTCCAACAAATACAGATAGGGTTTTACTTAATTCATATGAGAAAGCTTTAAGTACCTGATCAACTATAATTACTAAAGCCGCTACCACTACAAGCTGAACTATAATTCTAATTTTAGAAGGAATGATATTTCTCATTAAAGAGATAACCACGTTTCCTATTCCCAATACAGCCATTACTGATATTGCCATTACTATAGACGCTTTTAATTGCGCTGTAATTGCCAGAGCAGAACATATACCTAATACTTGAATTGTAATTGGGTTGTTATCCGCTAATGGATCTGTAATTAACTTGGCATCTTTTTTTGATAAAAGTCCCATATGATTATTTATTTTTTAATTTATCGAAATAAGGCTTGTAAAGTTTTAAGTCACTTTTTATCATCGCTGTAACACCATTTCCTGTAATGGTAGCACCAGCAATGGCATCAACCTCATTATCTGTTTTATCTAAGTTTTTAGGGTCTGCGTTACCTTTGGCAACATCAATTCCTTTAAAGACTCCTGCGTCATTTAATAGATGTTCTCCTTTAAAATCATCCATAAAGAAACGCTCTTTAATATTTGCACCCAAACCTGGTGTTTCCCCTTTATGATCAAAATAAGCTCCTTGAACCACCATATTTTCATCCATAGATACGAATCCCCAAATAGCATCCCATAAACCTTTACCATAAATTGGTGCTACATAAAAAGTCTTACCATCCTTTTCTCCTATAAACAAGGGTAGTTGTCTAGGTTCACCAGCTGCTGCGTTAGACTTTTGCTTTTTTATATCTATTAGATAAGGCTCTTTTTTATATTCAGCCACATATTCATCACCTGTTTGAGTCTTTAAAATTTTTCCGTTAGCATCAACAGTAATAACAATTTGTTCTTTGATATACTTAGAAAAATCTTCTGGTGCTTGTTCAGTAGAAACAAAAACCGCACTACTCTCATCATTATTATTTATTCCCATAGCATATAGAATGTTTTGTTGTTTTTCTATACGCTGATTTTCAGAAATTTTAGAAGCTAAAGATGACGCTGTAAAGGCTAATAAAGCTCCTACAATAAATACCATTATAACGGCAAATATTATTGTGTAAATATTACTATCTGTTCTATTACTCATCTTAAGCTGTTTTTACTTTAACACGTTTCATTCTTTTCTTCACATTACCTTGTACCACATAATGGTCAATGGTTGGTGCAAAAACGTTCATTAATAATATTGCTAACATTACTCCTTCTGGGTAAGCTGGGTTGAATACACGAATCATAATAGAAATAAAACCTACTAAGAAACCATATATCCATTTACCTTTTGTAGTTTGAGATGCTGTAACAGGATCTGTTGCCATAAATACAGTACCAAATGCAAATCCACCAATTAGAAGATGATGCCAGAACTCTGTACTCATTAATCCGTAAAATTTACTAGACTCAGTTATCCAACCAGAGCTTACAACTCCGTTAAAGATTAATCCCATTACTAAAGCCCCTATTACTGAAGACAACATGATTCTCCAGCTTCCAATCTTAGTAAATATTAGGAATAACCCACCTAATAAAATTAACAATGTTGAAGTCTCACCTACAGAACCTGGAATAATTCCATAGAACATATCCATTACACTGTAGCCTACATCTTTATTTTGTGCTAACGTACCTAAAATAGTTTCACCAGAGATGGCATCTAGGTTCTGTCCTGCTGCGATCATTTGATCACGCTCTACAGCACCATGTACCCATACTTTGTCACCAGACATCCAAGTCGGATAAGCAAAGAATAAAAATGCTCTTATTGTTAATGCTGGGTTAAGGATATTCATCCCAGTACCACCAAATACTTCCTTACCAATTACAACTCCAAAAATAACTGCAACTGCTAACATCCATAACGGAATATCAACTGGTACAATTAATGGCACTAACATACCTGTTACTAAGTAGCCTTCTTCTACTTCGTGGCCTTTAATGATAGCAAAGACGAACTCTACCGCAAGACCAACACCATAAGAAACAATAACTAATGGTAAGACTTTCCAAAGACCTACAACAAAGTTATCCCATGTCCAGAAAGAAGATCCAAAAAATCCATGAGCAGATTCAATAACTCCTTGCGCTAAGTAGTGCTGGTATCCAGCATTGAACATACCAAATATTAAACATGGAATTAAAGCCATGATTACCGTGTTCATTGTACGCTTTAAGTCGTCAGCTGCTTTAATATGAGTTCCGCCATGAGTGGTCTCATTTGGCATGTATAAAAACGTAAAAAGGGCATTAAATCCTGGAATCCACTTTTTGTCTTTATTTTTCTCTTTAAAATTGTGTAAATTTTGTTTTAAACCCATTATCCTATCTCTTTAAGCATTAAGTCTAATCCTTCTCTTATTATCTTTTGGTGTGGTTGTTTAGACACACAAATAAATTCTGTTAAAGCAAAATCTTCTGGTGCAACCTCGTACATTCCTAAAGCTTCCATTTCATCTAAATCACTGTACATACAAGCTTTTAATATCTGCATTGGGTAGATATCTAAAGGAAAAACTTCTTCGTAACTACCTGTTACTACAAATGCACGATGCTCCCCGTTTGTATTAGTGTTTAGGTCGTACTTTTTCTTAGGGTTTAACCAAGAAAAGGTTAAAGCTCTAGACGTAGAGATTTTGTTAAATACAGGTTTATTCCAACCGAAGAATTCATAATCATCACCTTCAGGAATTACTGTGATTACATTACTATAGTAATCTAAAGCTCCATCTGGTGCTACTTTTTTTCCTGTCAACACATTACCAGAGATAATTCTGTCATTACCATCTTTGTCTACACCATTGTCATACACCATAGTTGCAACTTCAGAACCAATTTTTGTTCTAAAATACCTAGGCTTCTTAACAGATGATCCTGCTAGAGCTACTATACGCTCAGCATTAAACTTACCTGTTAATAATAACTCACCTATGATTACTAAATCTTGTGCGTTTACGGTCCAAACTACTTCTCCTTTATTAACAGGATCTACCTTGTTAATCAAAGTACCTACATTACCTGATGGATGTGGCCCAGAAACTTTATGAACTGTAACATCATTTAAACCTGCAAGAGGAGAGTTGTTGTTTCCTACAGAAACATGAACTTGCCCATCAGTAAGTTTTGATAAAGCTGTTACTGCAGCTTGAAGCTCTGCTTCTTTTCCTGCCAAAGTATAGTCTAAATCTGCTGCTAAAGGCGCACTTGCATATCCTGATATAAAAATTGCCTTTGGCGAATGCTCTGGGTTTGCAACAACATCATAAGGACGTTGCTTAATAAAAGCCCAACAACCAGACTCTAATAAACGTGCTTTAATTTTATCAGCATCAGCTGATGCATAAAGCTTGCCGTGGTCTAGGTAAGTTTGCTCCTTGTCTGCAGTAATTTTTATAGCGTCGATACGACGTCTTGGTCCACGTTGTACTTCTGTAACTTCACCAGATACTGGCGAAACAAATTTCATAGCCTCAATATCTTTATTGTAAAACAAAGTTTCACCTGCTTTTACACGTGTACCTTCTTTTGCAACAAGTTTTGGGATAATACTGTGGAAATCTTCTGGCCTGATATAATAAAAATTGCTAACAATAGCATTTTCGGTAGTTTTCTCGGCTTCGCCAACTAATTTTATATCTAAACCTTTTTTTATTCTGATGTCTTTTGACATATAGTTAAAGATTAGTTATCTAAAAATCCGTGCAAATTTAAGAATTAAAGGGGAATATATTTTCAATTTAACATCAACATTTTTATTTATAATGATTATAAATAAGAGCACTGCTTTAAGGCATAGAATTTGATTATCTTTATACCCATTCTACTTTTAACATATGATAACAAAGAATATTTACCACTTTCTATATTTCTTATTAATACCAGTAGCTTTATTTGCTCAAGCAGAAGAGGTAAGCCCACCAGACTTTATAAAAACCATAACCTTTAAAAGTAACACCACACAAGGCCAATTGCCAGTTTTAAAATTAGGTGAACCTTTAGTATTAGAATTTGATGCACTTAATGCCAACGAAGAAGATTTTTATTATGTCATAGAGCATTTTAATTTTGACTGGACACCTTCCGTTCTTGCAAAAGCTGAATACCTAAGAGGCTTAGACAATCAACGCATAATGTCTTACAAAAACTCTTTTAACACGTATCAAGTGTATTCGCATTACACATTGCAAGTTCCAAATATTCAGACCAGAGGTCTTTTAAAAAGTGGCAATTATATGATCTCTATCTATGATGAATATGATGAGCTTATGTTCAGCAGAAAATTTATGATTTATGAAGACATGATAAGTGTTGGTGTTAGCGTTAAACGCTCCAGAGATGTTAGAGTTATCGAAGAAAAACAATCTGTAGACATAGCCATATCAACTAACAGCATCAATTTTAATAATCCACTTGAAACTATTAAAACCGTTATCATTCAAAATAACAATCTTAATACTTCAATATCAGACTTAAAACCACAATACACATTGGGCAACGAACTTATTTATCGTTACGATACTGAGTCTGCTTTTTGGGGAGGTAATGAATATTTATGGTTTGAAACCAAGGATGTAAGAACCTCTAATGTTGGTGTTCAGTTTATTGACTTAGAAGACATTTACCAAAGTTATTTATACACTAATGTTGTAAGGTCTGGCAAGCCCTATACTTATAATCCAGATTTAAATGGCAACTTTCAGGTCACAGCTTTAGACCGTTCAGATATTGATATTGAAGCAGACTATACAATGGTACATTTTTCTTTAGCTCAAGAGGAATTAACAGGAAAAGATATTCATGTTTACGGTAACTTTAATGCTTTTGCTATTGAACCGCTAACTAGAATGGAATACAATTCTGAAAAAGGAGTATACGAAACAAGATTTAGACTAAAACAAGGCTTTTATAACTACAAATATGTTGTTGTAGATAGTAAAACCGGTGAACTTGATGAAGGAGCCATAAGTGGAGATTATTGGCAAACCGAAAACAACTACAAAGTACTGGTATACTACAGAGATCTTGGCGCAAGATACGATAAGCTTATAGGTTATGGAGAAGCAACCTCTGTAAATATCTCCAATTAAAGCACCTGAGTAGAAACAACACTTTTAAACGTATCGTATTTTAATTTTTTATCAACTAGCTTTCCTAAACGCTCATCATAAGTGAGGCTCTGATTTATTGGCTTGGCATACACATGAATACTCATTGCCCTAGCCTTTTCGCCATTTCTTAATCTATGAAAATCTTTTAACTCCTCAGATTTTGTTACTTGCTTTGGCTTTAGATTATTGGTAGAACAATATTTTAATTGCTCATTTTCATCAAGTTGATAAAAATCTTCCTCAAGTTCCCCTTCTAGTAAATAGACCCAACAATCTTCACCATCATGATTATGTATCGCTGTTTGCAGTCCCTTATCCCAACAAATTAAAATAAGTTCAAAATTTTCATCCTTATAAAAACAATTTCTCGTATAGCATTGAGGTTCCCAAAATTCAATTTCAGGAAAGTCGATAGCATCAAAATTAAAATTTAGTAAAATTTCTGTGTAATCTTCTTTAGATGATTTCGACAATAGATTGATAAGTGAATGAATATGCTCCTGAGTTTTCAATATCTAGGGAAATATTTCTTTAATACCGAAAAATAGGAATAAATTTATGCTATGCAAAATTTGAATTCAAACTAATGCAAAAAGATCTAAATATATTTACTGAACTAGTTGAACAGCTACTATCTGAAGAAACAAAACATCCTGTGGCAGAGCACATACCTACCTCTAAACTATACAATAAATTAGACTTATCATTAGATGATGAAGGTATGACTGATGAGGCTTTTATTAAAAACCTAAAAGGCATCATAAAAAGCACACCAAAAACAGCTTCAAAATCGTTTTTTAATCAACTATTTGGAGGAAGAATAGGAAAAGCAACACTTGGAGATTTGCTTGCTGTAATGCTCAACAACAGCATGTACACTTACAAGGTAGCAGGACCCCAAGTTGGCATAGAAAAACAAGTTCTAAAAAACATCTCTAAACTAGCAGGATATCCAGAAAACAGCGACGGAACTTTTGCACCAGGTGGCTCTATGAGTAATATGATGGCACTTATTATGGCTAGAGATGCCAAAAATGAATCCATAAGAGCTAAAGGTCTTACTTCTAAAATGATTGTTTACACATCTGCTGAATCGCATTATTCCATAGCAAAGAATGCAGCCTTAACTGGCATTGGAAGAGAGCAGGTAAGATTGGTTGACACTAATGAAAAAGGAGAAATGCTTGCCAGTCATTTAGAAACATTGATTAAAGAAGATCTTAAAAACAGCCACATACCATTCTTTGTAAATGCCACTGCAGGCACAACGGTGTTGGGCGCTTTTGATGACATAACAATACTAAGTCCTATATGCAAAACCTATAATCTTTGGCTTCATGTTGATGGCGCATATTGCGGCAGTGTTATTTTTAGCCAGAAATACAAGCATTTAGTAAAGGGGCTTGAACATTCCGATTCGTTTAGTGTAAATGCACATAAAATGCTTGGCACACCTTTAAGTTGCTCTATTATCGTCACAAAACATCCTGAACAAATGCATCATTCGTTTTCAAATGAGGCAGACTACCTCTACCAAACCGATGGAGATGACTTTAACTTAGGCAAAACCTCCATGCAATGTGGTCGACGGAATGATGCTCTTAAAATTTGGACACTTTGGAAATCTGTTGGTACCAAAGGACTAGAAAAAATTGTTGACAAGCAGTTTGAAATGGCTCAAGTCGCCAGAAATTATATCAAAGACAACAAAAATTACGAGCTGTACAGTTTTGATGATTCTATTTCAGTTTGCTTTAACTATAAAGACATAGACCCTAAAAAATTGTGTACTGCACTATACGAAGATGCTAAACTCATGGTAGGTTTTGGTTTTTATAAAAACGAACAATTTGTGCGCATGGTGACTATAAATAGTGTTTTGGAAAAAACTGATATCATAGCATTTTTTGAAACATTAGAAACCTACGTTGATGAAAAAATGTTAAAAATACCTACGACTTAACCTAAAATATACTATTTGATTAAAATTTTATCTTATTTTAGCAAGTACAAGACTAAAAAATCTATGGTACAACAAGTTACAAGCGGCATTAAAATTTCTGTCGAAACCAATTTTGAAGGCACTTTTTATAAGAACTATAAAGTGCATTTTGCTTTTGGTTATAAGGTAACTATTGAAAACCAAAGTAAAGACTCTGTTCAGTTGCATTCTCGCCATTGGAAAGTACTAGATGCTCTTAATAACGAAGAGATTATAGAAGGCGAAGGTGTTATTGGAAAAAAACCTGTACTTAAACCAGGCGAAAAACACACTTACAATTCTGGCTGCTTGCTAACCTCTCCTTTTGGTGCAATGCAAGGTCATTATAATATGGTAAACTTTACTAAAGCCAATAAGTTTAAAGTCTATATCCCTTCTTTTAAATTGAGTGCTCCTTTTGCGCTTAATTAGAAATCACAACTTCAGCCATTCAAATTATTGTATTTTTATCATATTATCTTTTAAAGCGTAGATAGTAATGAAATATTATTTTGTATATATTTTCCTTATTGGTTATTGTATTACTGGAATGGCTCAGCAAGTAAAAGTTGACAGTGCCAATATAGCCTTCAAAGCTAAACTAATGACAATGTATAGACAAGGCATTACTGATAGCACTAAGCTGATTAAAACCATACAATCTCAGAAAATAGAGTTTACAAAAAACACATCTGAAAATATAGTTTTAATGAAAATCTACTTTGATCAAATAGTTTACTCAAAGGACAATACTACTCATTCTTGGTTTGGAAATTGCAATTATTACCTAGCTTATAATCTAAAAAAAGAAAAATTCTATAGAATTGGCGGATTTGATTCTAATGATGTTGTTGAATTTATCGACGACATACAAGAATACTCTTTTAGCACAGAGGACGAGTTGTTTCTATTTAATTTGGAAACATTTGGTGATTTTGATATGAGTTGTTTGATGTCTTATTACTATATGAGTGAGAAAAAAAGAAAAAGAAAAGGTTACAAGTGTTTTGATAGATGTTCAGAGGTGATTTTTACTGAATGGAAAAATATGATAACTGACAAAAAACAAAACTAACACTAATCTACTTTTTTAATAGTTCGAATTTATATTCCCTACCCTCTTGTTTTATATTAAAAAACAAACAATTGGAGTAATGCACAAACTGATAGCCTTTTGAAATATCGAAACTTTCATCATTCACTTTGTAAATACCATCACAATCCATATTTCCATAAGGTGAGATTCTTCTAAAACGAAATTCAGAATCGTGTCCTAAATCATGTAATTCAAACCAAGCTCCAGCAGCAATACCAGGTAACCATTGTGCATGTTCTTCTTTAACTTCATTGTGTTTGGGTTTTAGCGTTCCAACCAAACTTGGATTATAGCCTTTAAGCCTATCTAAAAACAATCTTCTATTTTCTCTGCTAACAGTGGATTTAAATTCACCTATATGACCTTTTTCATTTACTAGATAGACCAAATCTTCTGTATCTGCAATAACAACGTTGCCAATAGTACTTGGCGTGAACCACTTAGATCTGATAAGTTCTTTCCTAACCTTAGGATCCAAAACACCTGCAATTAAAGCGTCGGTCACAAACCTAGCACAATTACAAGCGTCCTTTATAAAAGCAGCATACCTAATAAAGCCTTTAGTCTGCATGGCATCAATATGGTTTCGGGCTGACTCATAATTCACAGCACTACAAACCGACGCATACAAATGACCATCACCATGCGTCAATTTTGGATTCACAGCTAAAAATTCAAGAATTTCCTCTAAGTTTTTTATCACATTCCCTTCAATTTTTGCTTTTACAGGAAAATGCAATTCAAAGTCAGTCTCTCGTCCTCTTACCCGCCCATTAGGTTCTGAGGTGATGTAGCGTCCAAAATCATGATACTCTAAAACACCTGTTTCTTTATGAATTAAAACCATAGCTGCATGACCAGCCCTCACATGATTTTTATTTCCGATTGAAAGATATTTCAAATACTTAGAATACCATTCGTCTGCATGAGATACAATAGTTTCAGGATAAGCGAGCGTTAAAATAAAGGCATCATTTTTCAACATGCTTCTTTGTAGATAATTTTGACAGCAACTTACAAAAAATTATGCTTTTAAGTTTCACAGAACTATAACGTTTGAAAACAACTTTCTCCTATAAAAATTGTACCTTTGCACTTTCAAAAATTCAAATAAAAACAATCATATTATGTCAAAAGGATTCTTTAATGTACCTGTAGCAGTTAACGAGCCTGTAAAGTCTTACGCACCAGGTTCACCAGAACGCAAAGCTGTGGCCGAAACTTACAAAGCTATGTTTAACAGCAAAGTAGAAGTCCCTTTATATATCAACGGAAAAGATGTAAAAACTGGAAACACCAGAACTATGTCTCCTCCACACGACCATCAACATATCGTTGGCGAATATCACTTAGCTGAACAAACTCACGTTGAAGAAGCCATTGCAACAGCTTTAGAAGCTCGCAAGACGTGGTCTCAATTACCTTGGGAACAACGCGCTGGTATTTTTCTTAAAGCTGCAGAATTAATTGCTGGCCCTTACAGAGCAAAGATTAATGCTGCAACTATGATTGCACAGTCTAAAACAATCCACCAAGCAGAGATTGATGCTGCATGTGAGCTGATAGACTTTTTACGTTTTAATGTTCAGTTTATGACTGACATTTATATGGAGCAACCAGAAAGTACAAGCGATGCTTGGAACCGTGTTGAGTATCGTCCACTTGAAGGTTTCACTTATGCTGTAACACCATTTAACTTTACTGCTATTGCTGGTAACTTACCTGCTTGTATGGCATTAATGGGTAATGTGGTCGTTTGGAAACCAAGTGATAGCCAAGTATATTCTGCTAAAGTTATTATGGACGTCTTTAAAGAAGCTGGAGTACCAGATGGCGTAATTAACGTTGTATTTGGAGATCCTGTAATGATTACCAATACTGTTTTAGCTAGTCCAGATTTTTCTGGTTTACACTTCACAGGTTCTACATTTATTTTTAAAGAATTGTGGAAACAAATCGGCGAAAATATTCACAATTACAAAACCTACCCAAGAATTGTTGGTGAAACAGGCGGAAAAGATTTTATCGTAGCACATAAGTCTGCAAATGCGAAACAAGTAGCAACAGCTATTTCTCGTGGTGCTTTTGAATTGCAAGGTCAAAAATGTAGTGCAGCATCGAGAGCATACATACCAAAAGGGATTTGGGCAGATGTTAAAAACTATGTTTTAGAAGATCTTGCTTCATTCAAAATGGGCTCTCCTGAAGATATGAGTAACTTTATCACTGCAGTAATCCACGAAGGTTCATTTGATAAATTAGCTAAATATATTGACCAAGCTAAAGCTGATAGTGATGCTGAAATTATTGCTGGTGGTAATTACGATAAATCTAAAGGGTATTTTATAGAACCAACAGTTATTTTAACTACAAACCCTAAATACACAACGATGTGTACAGAGTTATTTGGTCCAGTGATTACGATTTATGTTTACGAAGATGATGCGTATTCAGAAACTTTAAAACTTGTAGATGAAACAAGTGAGTACGCTTTAACTGGTGCAATTTTAGCAACTGAGCGTTATGCCATTGACGAAGCTACTAAAGCATTACAAAATTCGGCTGGTAACTTCTACATCAACGATAAGCCAACTGGTGCTGTTGTTGGTCAACAACCATTTGGTGGTGCCAGAGCTTCTGGAACAAATGATAAAGCTGGTAGTGCTCAAAACCTATTACGTTGGGTATCTCCACGATTAATTAAAGAAACATTTGTAACTCCGACAGATTACAGATACCCTTTCTTAGGATAACCTATATAACAAACTGAATTACAAATCCTTAAAAGCAATGTGCTTTTAAGGATTTTTTTTGCGCTTAATAGAAAATAACACAGAATTTAATTATGCCCTTTTGAAACTTTGTATCTTTTGAGTCTAAAACCAAAAACACCCTCAATATGAAGAAACTTTACATTTTCATCTTTTTGATTGTTCCCTCTTTATTTTTAGCCCAAACGTCTTTCTCCTCGAGTATTACTCCCGATTTATCAGCTTATGGTGAAACGGCCAATTATCCTGGCGAAGGAGAGTACCAGATGTTTTTAAGTTCTGACAATGTGTTGGACAAACCGATCATTGTGGTTGATGGCTTTGACCCTGGAGATTCCAGAGATATCGCTGGACTATACAGTTTATTAGATTTTACTGGCAGCTCTGGCTCACAAAACTTAGCAGATTTAGTAAGAGCAGAAGGTTTTGATGTTATTATTTTAAACTTCCCTGTTTATGTAAGAGCAGCTGATGGTGCAACAGTGGATGGCGGCACCGATTTTATAGAGCGCAATGCCATGTTACTTGTAGAGCTATTAGACATTATTAATACTGCAAAAGCTGGTAACAATCCAGAACAAAATGTCATTATTGGCCCAAGCATGGGAGGATTAATTTCTCGCTATGCATTAAACTACATGGAAGCTAACATGTTGGATGCCGACACCAGATTATATATGTCGTTTGATTCACCGCATCATGGTGCAAATGTCCCTATTGGCTTGCAACACCAATTGAATTTCCTTGCTTATAATGGCACACAACCCATTGCTGAAGTACAACCGCTTATCGATTCCTTTTTAAAATCTCCTGCTGCAAGACAATTACTGGTTGATCATTTTGAAGCGCATCTTCAATCTGGAAGTCCTGTGAATTTTGATCCAACCTTAACACTACCTCAAGCTCATCCTTTTAGAACTCAATTTGAAAATAATATCAATAGTTTTAATGTTTCTGGTTTCCCTGAAAACACTAGAAATGTGGCTATAATTAACGGAAGTGGTATTGGCAATTCATATTTTGCAATGGCTAGCAGTGGTCCTACAGTTACAAATGGTTATACCGTAATTAATGACAGTTTTAGCGTTCCTGCAGGTAGCTTTACAGCAACTGTTGATGTAGAAATAAACTTTACACCAGCTGCAAACCTAACATCTATAGTAAGTGATATTGGCATTTCTATTTTTGGTTTTGAAGTAGAAGGCTCTGAAGCAAGCAGTCAATCATTTTCATATTCCGATGGTGTAGACTCAGCACCTGGCGGACTTTTTGATTTAGCGGCTTTAACTGGCGATATCGCTTCAGGAGGCGGTACAGCTGCCGATTTTGTAAACGCCTTACAAATAGATAAGTTTAGTTTTATTCCTTCTGTTAGTGCTTTAGCATTAGAAATTACCGATGATGAGATCGATTGGCATCACGACATCAACTTAGCGGGTCGTGGCACAACAAACATGACACCTTTTGACAATACTTTTTTACCAGATGATAATGAGCCACATGTACAATTGACTGAGGCTAATGTTAATTTTGCATTGATAGAAATCTTAACTCCTCCATTAGGAATTTCAGATAATGAGGCCATTGCATTTCAACTGGAAAGCAATCCGGTAAAAAATGAATTAGTACTTCTTACAGATACAGAATCAAATGCCTCAATACAAATTGTGGATGTTTCTGGGAAAATGGTTTTCAAAACTCAAACAGTATTAAGCAATAGAACTGCAATTCCTGTAAATCTAGCTTCAGGGTTTTACATTTTGAATGTAACTTCTGAAAACAACGCAAATTTTACAACCAAGTTTATCGCCAATTAATCTGAGTAATACATCAAAAAAGCGCTTCTTTTTAGAAGCGCTTTTTTCAATTATGCTTTAAGGGTAAGTGAATCACTTTTTTAGTATCAAAAAATTCTTCTTCAAAATAATCTGACAATAGATAGGCTTTAACTGTTGTGTACTGCTTTAGTTCTTCTGTTAAATCTCCTCCTTTTAAGTATAGAATACCGTTTTTTAATTCATTTCGTTGCTTTTTAGCAGTTTTACCCTTCACCCATTTTGTAAATTCTGGCATTGCCGTTACAGCTCTACTAACAATAAAATCGTAGGTTTCGTTAATTACCTCTACTCTGCTATGAGTTGTTCTTATATTAGTTAAACCAATAGCTTCGCTAACTGCATTGATAACTTTTAATTTTTTATTAATACTATCCACCAAATGAAACTGACAATTAGGAAACATAATAGCTAAGGGTACTCCAGGAAATCCGCCACCTGTTCCAACATCTAAGATTGAAGAGTTATCAGAAAACTGAATTACTTTAGCTATACCTAACGAATGCAAAACATGTCTTAAGTACAATTCATCAATATCCTTACGAGACACAACGTTAATCTTAGAATTCCAGTCTTTATACAATGCTTCTAGTGCTGCAAATTGTTCAATTTGACGCGCTGTTAAATCCGGAAAGTATTTTAGAATTAAATCCATCAATTTTAATTTGTGCAAAAATAACTATTTTAGTGTGCATAAATTAACGCTTTAGCATAAGGCTGCATTTTATTTATTATTTATCTTTGGCAACTTATAATGAAGTTAATCCCTTTTCGTTATAAATAAAAACATAGATTTATGGCTCAACAAACCTTATCATTCTCTCGTGTTGACTCGGCGAAGTTCTTTAGAACCTTAAACAAACGCGTCAACAATTATTTTAAAGAAAACAATATTAAAAGAACAGGTAATTGGCAACTTTGGATAAAGACGGTTGTTATGTTTGCAATCTTCTTAACTCCATATTTTCTGCTTCTTACTTTAGACATTCCTACATGGGCTCAATTACTACTAACTGTTGTTATGGGTATTGGTATGGCAGGAGTTGGTATGAATGTAATGCACGACGGTAACCATGGTGCTTTTTCTAATAAAGAATGGGTTAACCGCTTAATGGGAAGCAGCATCTACATCTTGGCAGGAAATGTTTACAACTGGCAAGTACAACACAATGTACTTCATCATACATACACCAATATTCATGGTCATGACGAAGATTTGGAAGCAGGTAGAATTCTAAGATTTTCAGAACACGCAGCATGGCATAAGCACCACAAATTTCAACATTATTATTCTATTTTCTTGTATGGTTTATTAACCATAAACTGGGCAATTACCACAGACTTTCAGCAAATGAAACGTTATATGAAGCGTAAATTATCCTATGGAAAATTTCCAAACCCTATTGTTAACTGGAGTAAATTGGTTATTTCTAAGTTACTATATGTTTCTATGTGGATTGTACTTCCTATCGTTTTAACCGATTTAGCTTGGTATCAAGTATTAATAGGCTTTTTTATTATGCATTATGTTGCTGGCCTAATTCTAAGCGTTGTTTTTCAATTAGCTCACGTTATGGACGAGGCTGAAATGCCAATGCCAGAAAAAGATGGTACCATGAAGAACACTTGGGCAATTCATCAGCTAAAAACTACCGTTAATTTTGGTGCTAAAAATTGGTTGGTAAACTGGTATACTGGAGGTTTAAATCATCAGGTAGAGCATCATATTTTTCCAAATATAAGCCATATTCACTACGGAAAAATAGCTAAAATTGTAAAAGACACTGCCAAAGAATTTAATTTACCTTATAAAGAATACGAAACCACAAGAAAAGCGATTGTAGCGCATTTTAGATTTCTCAAAGAAATGGGAATGCGCCCAGCAATGCAAGCATAATTCTATTATAACTAACACATGAACCAACTTTCTGATAGAATTAATAATCTATCAACTTCAGCAACCCTAGCTATGGCTGCAAAAGCCAGAGAACTCAGAGCAGAGGGTAAAGACATTATTGGCTTAAGTCTCGGTGAACCCGATTTTAACACACCAGATTTTGTAAAGGAAGCCGCCATAAAAGCTATAAATGATAATTATAACAGCTACACACCTGTTGATGGTTATGTAGAGCTAAAAGACGCCATCATAACCAAGTTTAAGCGCGATAATGAGCTAGATTATTCAAGATCTCAAATTGTGGTATCTACAGGTGCTAAGCAATCATTATTCAACATTGCCTCCGTAATGCTTAATGATGGTGACGAAGTTATTTTACCGTGTCCTTATTGGGTTAGCTACGCTGATATTATAAAACTTAATGGAGGTGTTCCGGTTGAAGTAAAAACAGATATTTCTAACGACTTTAAGATAACTGCAGAGCAACTTGAAGCGGCCATTACACCAAAAACAAAAATGCTTTGGTATAGCTCTCCTTGCAACCCAAGTGGTTCTGTATATAGTAAAGAAGAATTAAGAGCTATTGCAGATGTATTACAAAAACACCCAAACATATATGTGGCTTCTGATGAAATCTATGAGCACATCAATTTTATTGGTGGACACCATAGCATGGCACAGTTTGAAGATATGTATGACCGAACTATTACTGTAAATGGTGTCTCTAAAGCCTTTGCGATGACAGGTTGGAGAATCGGTTATATTGGTGCGCCAGACTGGATTGCCAGAGCTTGTAACAAAATGCAAGGCCAAGTGACTAGTGGAGCAAATTGTATTGCACAGCGCGCAGTCATTTCTGCCTTAGAAGCTGACCCTTCTCGTATAAAATATATGATTGATGAGTTTAAAGAACGTCGTAAGTTGATCTTAGGCTTATTAGAAGATATAGAAGGTTTTAAAACTAACGAGCCAGAAGGTGCTTTTTATGTGTTTCCTAATGTGTCTGCTTATTTTGGAAAAACTATAAAAGGAAAAACCATTAATAATGCGACTGACATGTCTTTATTCTTACTGGAAGAAGCTCTAGTAGCTACGGTAACTGGCGAAGCTTTTGGAAATCCAGATTGTATACGTATTTCTTATGCTGCGTCGAAAGAACAGATTATTGAAGCCGTTAAAAGGATTAAGGAAGCCTTAAGTTAGAAAACCCAATAACAATTTTATAAAAAAGCTATAACACAGCGTTTGTGTTATAGCTTTTCTTTTATGATGCCACTAGCATCCAAACCAAAATTGTTATTATTATTGCTGAGGCAACACTAATCTTAAACCATAAGATATTTTGCTCTCTTTTTAACTTCTTTCTTATTTCAAGCAACATTTCAGGTGTCGCTTCAGGGAAGTCGTAATTTCTCTTTCTGTTTTTATCATAACCACCTAGTGTCTTTCTAAATCGTTTAGATTTATCAAGCATAACACGTTTATTGCTCTTCAAAGAGCTTATCATTGATTCTGCTAGTGGCATAATGTCGTTACTTTATTTCCTTATTAATTATTTAAACTAACCCAAATAACAGAATGACAGGTAACGTTCAGAAAATGAGGTGTATGTTTTAGAAAATAGCGATTAAAGCTATCACAAATACAGACAATTTTAAGATTGCCGCTATGTGATCTACATTGCTAAACTGTGAAGCCTTTACACGTTGTCTAATTCCGAAAACAGATTTTGCAGTAGCGCTGCTAAAGTTGTACTTCACAATAGATTTGTAACTAGAATTTAACAAACCATTTGTTGTGTAATGAGATACCACAATGGGTTCTGGTACAGATTCTAATTCTTGATTTAATACTAATTCCATGATTGATAATTTTTAATTGGTTACGCAAATATGACGCAACAGAACTAAAAATGTTACAGACCATGTTACAACAACAGCTTGATTTTGAGTACCTAAAACTTAAAAAATAGCAGTAAAATTATAGGCTAGCTTAATTTTAAAAAACTTTGAAAAAAAATTAAAAATTTATCTGTTCCTCCAGAAAAAAGGTGTCATAATAATAAGTACGGTGAACAATTCCAATCTACCAATGAGCATTAAAAAAGAAGCCCACCATTTCCCTAAAGGTGGTAATGCGGCATAATTATTTACAGGTCCAAATTCCCCAAGTGCTGGCCCTACATTACCCAAACTAGAGGCAGATAGACCTATAGCAGATTCAAAATCCATTTGAAACATAGAAAACACCAAGGCTCCAATAATAAAAGATAGCATGTATAGGATAAAAAATCCTAATACGTTAAATACAATATCTTTTGAAATGGACTTTGTATTGTAGCGAACCGGTAAAATAGCGTTGGGATGCAATGAACGCTTAAATTCTAAAAATCCGTTTTTTATTAAGATTAAATGTCTTACCACCTTAACACCACCAGAAGTACTACCTGCAGAACCACCTAAAAACATCAATCCAAAGAAAAACACCGTTAAAAATGGAGTCCACATGGTATAATCTGCAGAAACAAATCCTGTTGTGGTTATTACAGTTAACACCTGAAATAAGGCATGCCTGAACGCGCTTTCTCCTTCACCTAAAACCATTGGATGCGCTATTGTAGATTGCGACACATCTGCCTTAAAATAAATTAAAAGCGCAGCTATGATAGTAAAGATGGCTATAAACTTAAAGTAAAGTTTAAACTCTTCATCTTTTACAATATTAGAGACTTTCCCTTTAAACAAGTAATAACTCAACACAAAGTTAGTCCCTGCCAAAAACATAAAGAAAATAATAATATATTGAATTGCCGGATTATCATTCCAATACGCCACACTGGCATTTTTGGTTGAGAAACCTCCTGTAGAAAGCGTACTTAAAGCATGATTAATGGCATCAAAAAACGACATTCCTGCTACTTGTAATAAGATGGTTTCTGCCACAGTATAACCAAAATATATTAGCCATAGACGCTTTGCAGTATCTGTAATCCTTGGATGCAATTTATCTCCGCCAGGACCTGGTGCTTCAGCAGCAAAAAGCTGCATACCTCCTACTCCTAACAACGGAAGAATTGCAATGGCTAGTACAATAATTCCCATACCACCAATCCAATGTGTCATACTTCGCCAAAACAATACACCTTCTGGAAGCACTTCGATATCGTTAAGAATACTAGCACCTGTTGTGGTATAACCAGATATGGTTTCAAAAAAAGCTTCAGTAAAAGTTGGCATGGCTCCTGTTGCCATGTAGGGCAAAGTTCCTGTAAGCGACATTACTATCCAACCAAAAGCAACAACAATGTAACCTTCGCGCTTATTCATCTCCTTACTATGGTTTTTGGTGCCATACATAGCAGCAGCTCCAATGAGCAAAGTAGATAAACTTGCTAAAAATAGATTTAAGGTGACACCATCTTTGTAAATAAGACTAATTAATGCCGCCAACATCATAAAACCACCATTGAAAAGCAATAACAGTCCAAAAAAATGGAAAATGATTTTATAGTTTAGTCGGATTCTAGACATAATTCAGCTTAAGAGAAAAAGGTTTCTACTTCAGAGATTGAACGCGGTAAACAACACACTACGACTCTATCACCAGCTTCAATTTTAAAGCTTCCTAGCGGAATCATACCTTCACCATCTCTAATGACACCACCAAATATAGCAGACCTTGGGAAATTTAAGTCTTTAATAACTTTATTTGTGATTTTAGAGTTAGGCTTTACCATAAATTCTAACAACTCAGCATTCATGTTAGTAAGCTTGGTCATAGCTACAACCTCACCTTTTCTTATGTATCTAAATATGTTATTTGCTGCTAACAGTTTTTTGTTGATTAGCGTATCGATACCAATAGACTGTGAGAGCTGGTAATAATCCATATTTTCGACTAAGGCAATTGTTTTTCTTACACCTTTAGATTTTGCCAAAAGACAAGACATAATGTTGGTTTCAGAATTGCCAGTTACAGATATAAAAGCATCCATATCTATAATATTTTCTTCATCTAAAATATCAACATTTCTACCGTCACCACAAATAATAAGTGCATTAGGAAGCCTATCTGCCAAATCTTCGGCCATAGCTTGTCTACTCTCTACAAGCTTTACATTAAATTTACTCTTACAAAGATCTCTGGCTGTTTTAAATCCTATTTTACTTCCACCAAGAATCATTACATTCTTAATTTCAGATTTTACTTTACCCGAAAGTTCAAACAATTCGGCATCACCTCCTTCAGAAGTCATAAACACCACCTTATCACCTTCCTTAAATTGTGTGTCACCACGAGGAATAATAGTATATTGGGTTCCGTAGCGCTGAATAGCAATTGGAATAAAATGCAACTCAGAATAAAGTTCTGCAGCTTCTTTTACAGTTTTTCCGACAAATTTTGCTGTTCTCGAAAGTCTTAAGCCTAGCATGGTTAAGGCACCTCCTTCAAACTCATAGGTGTCGTTAAAGCCATACTGGTTTAATAACAACTCAATCTCTGATGCCGCTAAAGATTCTGGTGAAATTAATTCGTCTATACCGAACTGAGAAAAACCGATAGTCTCTTTTTCTTCAATAAACTCTGTATTAGATATTCTGGCTATGGTACGTTGTGCTCCTAACTGCTTAGCCAACACACATGCTGTGATATTTGTAGTCTCGGAAGATGTCACAGCGATAAATAATTCTACCGACTCTATGCGTGCTTCCCTAAGGATTGCAATTGACGTGGCATCACCTTTAATCGTTTTTATATCTAGATGTTCACCTGCGTAGGTTAAACTCTCTTTTCTTGTGTCAATAAGGGTTATCTCTTGCGACTCGTAGGATAATAATTTAGCCAAATGAAATCCTACCTCTCCAGCACCTGCGATAATTATTTTCATGTGTTTACTCTTATTGTTTTTTAATGGTCACATGGAACCTTTGATGTTAAAAAATAATAGACCTATTGTAGATTGTCAATTATTTTTAACATGTAGGTTTCATCTATGTCTTATTCAAAATAAACATACAAATATAGTAAGAAGTAATAAGTTAACGTGTTTCAAAGGTTTAAAGTTCTATTATGCTTTGTGTATTTAAAAATTTAATTCTATTTCTCTAATCACTTTAGGAATACATAAAATTTTTCATTTGTTTTTTGTGAATTTTGAAACGAAAAAATTCATGTATTTTTGCCAAAAAAATTTTAATGGCCGAAAAAGTTAAACCCTACAAAGACAGTGATGCTTCTAAAAAAGAGCAGGTCACCGAAATGTTTGATACCATTTCTAAAGAATACGATGGACTTAACCGTGTTATTTCTTTTGGCATTGATGTAAAATGGCGAAATAAAGTCGTTAAAATTGTCAGCAAAAAACAGCCTGAAAACATTTTAGATATTGCAACAGGTACAGGCGACTTGGCCATTAACCTCGCCTCTACCAATGCCAAAGAAATTATTGGTTTAGACATTAGTAATGGCATGCTAGAGGTTGGCAGAAAAAAAATAGCTTCAAAAAAATTAGAGAGTATAATCTCTATGGTTATTGGTGATTCTGAAAATTTACCTTTTGAGGACAATACCTTTGATGCTATAACAGTGGCTTTTGGTGTTAGAAATTTTGAAAACCTAGAAAAAGGACTATCAGAAATATTAAGGGTATTAAAGCCCAACGGAATTTTTGTTATTTTAGAAACGTCGGTACCAACCAACCCAATTTACAAGTTTGGATACAAGATTTACTCAAAATTTATTTTACCAACCATAGGAAAATTATTTTCAAAAGATAAAATAGCTTACAATTACCTAAGCGAATCGGCTTCTGTTTTTCCATATGGTGAGGTATTAAACAATATTTTGAGAAAAATTGGGTTTATTAATGTCGAGGATAAGCCACAAACAATGGGTGTGGCCACTATTTACACAGCATCTAAAGCATAATTATGAAGGCAATAAGCAATTAGCATACAATGAAAATCGCCTAATTGTATTATAAATTAATAAACTTGTGTTGCTTGAAAATTTTAATATAAATGAAAAAGATCTTAGTTTTCTTAACCTTTTTAATAGCGTTTCAAACTACAACTGCGCAATTATTTACCAAAGAAAAGGTCGCTAATAACATTGACAATTTAGACCAAAAATTTCTGTCTTGGGGTTATTTTCTAGGTTTCAATCAATATGATTTTAAGTTTGATTACGAAGAAAACCTTGATGATATCTTAGTTGACAAAACGTTTGGATTTCACCTAGGGCTCATTGGAGACATGCGTATTAATGACTACATGAATCTTAGGCTAGAGCCTGGTGTGTTTTTTACAACCAGAAATTTAATGTACAACCAAAGCTATTTTGCCGGAACAGATTATAACGACTCTGATTTATTGCGAGAAGTAAAATCTACCTATATACACATTCCGTTATTGTTAAAGGTATCTACCAAACGAATTAATAATTTTAAACCATTTATTATTGGTGGTTTTTCAACAGCTTTAAACCTTTCTAGCAATCAAGATAATCCAGATGATAATAGTGCTGGTGAATTTAGAATGAAGAAAAACACCTACTTCTACGAAATTGGTTTTGGTATCGATTTGTACCTATTGTATTTTAAATTTACGCCTTCAATACGTGGTATTTTTGCAATTAATGACGAAATTGTAAGAGATGCTGATCCCAACAGTCCATGGACTGGTAATGTTGCTAAAATGCAAACCAGAGGCATTTTTATCAACTTTACATTTCAATAGTTCGTCTTTTAAATTCGCTCAATACAATAGCTGTTGCGTTGGCGACATTTAGGCTTTCTGTATCCTTACTATTTCCAAATTGAGGGATTGTTAATTTTCTATCTATAATAGATGTTATTTTTTCTGAAATACCATTGGCTTCGTTACCCAAAACAATAACACCATCGTTTGGCAAATTGGAGCTATAAATGTTTTCTCCATTCATGTAAGTTCCAAAAACCTGAGTGTTACTGTTAAACATAAACTCTGCCAGATCAAGGTATGTAATATTAACTCGGGTTAAAGAGCCCATGGTCGCTTGTACCACTTTAGAATTGTAGCAATCTACGGTATTAAGACTGCAAACCAAATCTTTTACACCATACCAATCGCAAAGTCTTATAATGGTTCCTAAATTTCCTGGATCTCTTACATCGTCTAAGGCTACAATTAACCCTCTATTGTCTACTTTGACTGGTTTCGGAATTTCAAAAATGGCTAAAGCTGTATTTGGGTTTTTTAAAGACGTGATTTTTTTTAATTCATTTTCAGATATTTCTGTAGTTTCATTTTTTGATGCTTCAAAAATCTGTTTTGTAGTATATAAGCGATGAAGTTTAAAATCAGAATTTAGAAATTCTTCGATTCCTTTTATTCCTTCTACAATAAACAAGCCTAATTGTTGTCTATATTTTTTTTGATTTAAACTTTTAATTAACTTTATTTCTTGCTTTGTAACCATTAAAATGTCTTTACATTTGCTTAGATTAAATACAAAGTAAACCTTTTTTGGACTAATTTTTGTTTATAACAACCAATATCAAAAAAACATACATCAAATAAGCTTGCAAATTCAATTTTCAATATTAGCTAAATATCCTAGAATACTATACTGTATTTTGATGTTGGTTTTTATCACCCTATTCAATTCTTGCGATGTTGTAAAACGTGTAAAGTCTAATGAGCATCTCATTACTAAAAACACCATAATTGTTGACGACAAGGTTAACAAGGAAGAGCGTGTTAATAATATTATCGTTCAGAAAACAAATTCTGGCATGAATAGTTTATTAGGTTTCCCTTTAAAACTCCATGTTTACAACTTAGCTAGACCAAATATAGATTCTATTATAGATGCTAAAGTATTGAGTGATTCTTCTAAAGTACGCTGGAAGACAAAACTGCTATCTAAAAAACAATTTGACAAAGAAATAGAATCTAGAAAAAACTTTAATAGCTGGCTAAAACGTACAGGTGAAGCACCTACAATCTACAACGAAGATAAAACAATTAAAACTGTAAACAATCTAAGAAAATATTACTACAGTATAGGTTGGTTTGACAATGAGGTGACTTTTGAAGTTAATAAAGACAGTACCAAAAGAGCTCAAGTAACATATAACGTTGTTAAAAAGAAACCTTATTTTTTAGATTCATTAAACCCAATTATAAGCAGTCCTTTAATAGACTCTTTGTATCCTAAATTTATTAAACCAACACTTCTTAAAAAAGGCGAACAGTACAATGAACAGAATTATGAGAACGAACGCGAACGCGTCACTAACTATCTAAGAAATGCTGGCTTTTATTACTTCGGACAAGACTACATTAGATTTGAAACCGACACTATTGACACCAACCATAAAGTCAACACCGATTTTATAATAGCAAACAGACTTATAAGAACAGAAGATTCTACTAGAGTTGCCCCTTTTAAAATATTTAAAATTAAAGAAGTTAACATTTTTACTGACGAGAATTTCAATAATCAGGATAAAGCAATTTCAGACACAACAGTTTATAAAAATTATAATCTTTACAGTAAAGAAAAACTGAGATTCAGGCCCAAAGCACTTACCGATGCTGTTTTTATTAACAAAGGAGATATTTATACAGATTTAGCACGTAGTAGGTCGCTACGCTACCTCAACGATTTGCAAATGTTTAGATACCCAAGTATAGAATACATAGAAAATCCTGAGGATACTACGCTAACAGCTAACATATATCTAGAACCTAAGAAAAAATACGCACTAAGTTTAGATTTAGATGTCTCGCAAAGTAATATCCAAACCATCGGTTTTTCTGTAACTCCAGGATTAAAAATAAGAAATATTTTTAGAGGTGCAGAAACTTTAGAAATTAGCGGTATTGCTGCAATTGGTGCTTCAAAAAACAGAAGTGACGATGTGAGTTCCTTTTTTGATATTAATGAGTTTGGTGGAAATATTAGATTAACTATTCCTAGGTTATTTACACCTTTTAATACCGATAGTATTATACCTAAATACATGTCGCCAAGCACAGCTATAAACATTTCTACCACAAGCCAACAGAATATTGGACTCGATAAACAAACTTTATCCGGACTTTTAAGCTACAATTGGTCTCCATCTAGAACCGTTACCAACACGCTAGAACTTTTTAATGTTCAGTTTGTAAAAAACCTAAACACCAGCAATTACTTTGGTGTTTATACTAACTCATACAGCAGACTTAATAATATAGCACAAGACATCGGCTATATTACTTCTAATGAAAACTTAAGCATACCTACAGAAGCCAATCAATTTATCAATGATGTACTCAATGAAAACACAAGTTTAATTCCCGAAGACGAAGATTTTAAAACTGTACACAATATTGAAGAGCGAAAACAACGACTCACGGAAAACAACCTTATTTTTTCTACAAGTTTTGATTATAAGAAAGATAAACGCACCAGTATTTTTGACAATGATTTTTCCATCTTTAAGTGGCGTGTTGAGTTAGCTGGCAACCTTTTATCCAACCTTTCTGAAGTCTTTGGATCTTCAAAAAATGAAAACGGAAACTACGAAGTCTTTGGCGTCGCTTTTTCTCAATATTTTAAAACCGAAATAGACTACATTAAATATTTTGACTTAGGGAGAAACAACGTTTTTGCATTTAGAAGTTTTGCTGGTATTGCAATTCCTTATGGTAATTCTAATAGTATTCCTTTTGCCAAAAGTTTCTTTGCTGGTGGACCAAACGACAACAGAGCATGGACAGCTTACAACCTTGGTCCAGGCAGTTCTAGTTCTACAAACGAGTTTAACGAAGCAAACTTTAAAATTCATTTAAGTGCCGAACAACGTTTTAGCTTATTTGGAAATTTAAAAGGTGCGCTTTTTGTTGACGCTGGCAACATATGGAATGTATTAGATAATGTTACAGACGACAGAGCCACGTTTACAAACTTAAATTCTCTCAAAGATATTGCTGTTGGCTCTGGCTTTGGGCTTCGTTACGATTTTGACTTTTTTGTACTTCGTTTTGACACAGGTTTTAAAACTTACGATCCTTCAGAACAAGAAGGCAGTCGCTGGTTTAGAAGCTATAACTTTAGAAATGCTGTATACAACATTGGTATTAACTATCCTTTTTAAACACCTTATTCCTCCTACATCGTTTTCGGTTTTTTATCTTCTAAAACGCATCAAAAGATGCTTAAAATTATGTATTTTTGATATTTAATTTTCAATCATAAAATCATGAGTCACAATATCAAACCTGGCGTTGCAACAGGAAGAGAAGTTCAGGAAATTTTCAAATTAGCTAAAGAAAAAGGCTTTGCCTTACCAGCAGTAAATGTTATTGGTTCTAATACCATAAATGGTGTTTTAGAAACTGCTAAGGCCCTAAATGCTCCCGTAATTATTCAGTTTTCTAATGGAGGTGCGCAATTTAACGCAGGAAAAGGTTTAGGAAACGATGACCAAAAAGGTGCTATTGCTGGTGGAATTGCAGGTGCAAAACACGTACATCATATGGCAGAGGCTTATGGAGTTCCTGTAATTTTACATACAGACCACTGTGCTAAAAAATTATTGCCTTGGATTGATGGTTTATTAGACGCAAGTGAGAAACATTTTGAAGAAACAGGAAAACCACTTTACAGTTCTCACATGATAGATTTATCTGAAGAGCCAATTGAAGAGAATATAGAAATCTGTAAAAAATACCTAGCGCGTATGAGCAAAATGGGTATGACTTTAGAGATTGAGCTTGGTATAACAGGTGGTGAAGAAGATGGTGTAGACAATAGTGATGTCGATGCTTCAAAACTATATACACAACCTGAAGAAGTGGCTTATGCCTACGAAGAATTAAGTAAAGTTAGCGACCAGTTTACTATTGCTGCAGCTTTTGGTAATGTACATGGTGTATACAAACCTGGTAATGTAAAACTAACTCCAAAAATCTTAAAGAACTCACAAGAGTACATTGCAGAAAAATACAATGTTGGTCATAACCACATCGATTTTGTATTCCATGGTGGCTCTGGTTCTACAGTAGAAGAAATAAGAGAAGCTATTGGTTATGGAGTTATAAAAATGAATATAGATACCGACATGCAATGGGCATTCCTTAGTGGTGTTAGAGATTACATACAAGACAATCACGATTATTTACAAACCCAAATAGGCAATCCTGAAGGAGATGATGCACCAAACAAAAAATACTACGACCCTAGAGTTTGGTTAAGAAAAGGAGAGCAAGCCTTTGTTGAGCGTCTTAAAAAAGCATTTGAAGACTTAAACAACGTAGATACGTTATAAAGACGTATTTCATATTTTCAGACCTATCAAAGTTATTGTTTAATTTTGATAGGTTTGTTCATTTTAACAATAACATGAAATAACTGCTTTTGAGTTTAATTAATTAGTAGTAATTTTGCTCTAACTAACTAATAACATAATTATAGAAATCTTTTTAAATCTATGATTATAAAATAACCCTTAGCTTTGTTAAAGGGTATAAAAAAATCAAATTTCATATGGCTTGGTTTAAGAGAAAAGATAAAGGAATTCAAACGTCTACAGAAGAAAAAAAAGATACTCCCAAAGGACTTTGGTATAAATCTCCTACCGGAAAAATAATTGACACTAAAGAATTAGAACAAAATTTTTATGTGAGTCCAGAAGACGGCTACCATGTAAGAATCGGAAGTAAAGAATACTTCGAAATTCTTTTTGATGACAATAAATTTAAAGAGTTAGATGCCGATTTAACTTCAAAGGATCCTCTAAAATTTGTTGATACTAAAAAATACCCAGACCGTTTAAAGGCGGCACAATCTAAAACCAACCTTAAAGATGCGGTACGTACAGCTGTTGGAAAATCTATGGGAGAAGACTTAGTAGTAGCTTGTATGGACTTTAACTTTATTGGCGGATCTATGGGAAGTGTTGTTGGTGAAAAAATTGCAAGAGCTGCCGACTATGCTTTAAAGAAAAAAACACCATTTATGATTATCAGCAAATCTGGTGGTGCTCGTATGATGGAAGCGGCTTTATCATTAATGCAATTGGCTAAAACCTCAGCAAAATTAGCACAATTAGCAGATGCTGGCATTCCGTATATTTCATTGTGTACAGACCCAACCACAGGTGGTACAACAGCATCATTCGCTATGTTAGGAGACATTAATATAGCTGAACCAGGTGCTTTAATTGGTTTTGCAGGCCCAAGAGTAGTGCGAGATACTACTGGCCAAGAATTACCAGAAGGTTTCCAAACTTCAGAATTCTTATTAGAGCATGGTTTCTTAGATTTTATAACGCATAGAAGAGATTTAAAGAAAAAGGTAAATCAATATATAGATTTAATAAAAAATCAACCTTTAAGAGCATAAAAAAAGCGAGCTAAATAGCTCGCTTTTTTTCTCCAATCAACTAAAAACAATTAAACCACAAAATCTAATTTAATGTTATAGGCACCTCAGTACCGTTATTAAAAGTAAAGGTTGCTTGGTTATCGCATTCTCCTTCACCAAAATCAAAAACACCTCCAAAATTTGTACGTTGTACATCAAAAGAACCACTTACAAAATAGGCACAAATAACCTCTCTTCTTAATGGAGTAATAACTTCATAGGTATGTGTATTACCATTAACAAATGTTGCTGTCCAATCTCCAGTAATTTCAAATACATTATCACTAAAAACACCACTACCAAAACCTTCAACCCATTCTCTAATTCTTGTGCCTTCTCTAGAAGCTTGTACTCCATTTGGCCATATAACGGTAATACTCAAATCGTGTGTAAACTGAGGATTTCCATTATCGTTAGACAATTCTTTTAAAATAGAACGGCTCGCTATTACATTTTTAGCATCAAAATAAAAATCAATCAAATTGTAGTTAACCATTATTTGTTGTGCCTCTGGATTTCTTGTGTAATCAAAAACAATCTGTCCCTGAATAAGATGTTCATTAACAACACAACCTTCTGTTCCAAAATCTAAGGTTACCTCTCTATAATTTTGTTGTGCTACTACAGTAATCGTCACACAATCAGGAATATCTTTAGCATAAAATGTATCATCAGAACTATTTGTTGCTACTCCGTTTCTTTCTGCTGTAGATTCTTGTGCTTCATAGGCATCTATTACAATATCTCCCAAAATACTATCTATCTGATCTATCTCAGTAGAACGCTGTACTTCTAAGGTGCTTTGGGTTACATCTTCTGTTTCTGTAACTTCATCATTGTTACTACATGATGTAAATGTTAAAACTAAAACCATAAGGCTTAAAATTCCTTTTTTAATTACATTGAATTTTTTACTCACATCATTATTTATGACTTCTTTGAGCTCGTGATTTGAATAATTCATGATTACTTTTTTATTGTTAATATGTTGTTAAGACCATAACAATTGAAAAACGTTTAATCAAAAACTAAAATTCATGCTTTTTTAAAATAGATTGAAAACTCAGTTCCTGCATCTACCTCACTGTTTACAGTAACTTTGCCACCTAAAGATTCTATGTGGTTTTTAGTAATAAAAAGACCAATACCAATAGCGTCTTCGTTATAATGAAAGGTCTTGTACATCTGAAATAACTTATCCCCAAACTTATTCATATCAATGCCAAGCCCGTTATCTTTAATTTTAAAAACCACATAATCATCTTCAACTAAAGATGTAAGCTCAATGATAGGTGTTCTTTTTTCGGATCTATACTTAATGGCATTGGTGAGAAAATTGAGAATTATACTATCTAAATAAGCTGGCACACCCTTTACACGATGAGACTCATCGATTTGATTATAAATTAAAGCATTAGAATTTTGTGCCATTGCAATAATATTATACATCGCTTTTTCTACATAGTCATAAAGATTAAGCTTTTGTAATTTTGAAGGTTCTATTTCTCTAATCTTAGCAACTTCCGTAAGATGAGCAACAGTTTCTTGTAAATTATCTACGGCCTGTTTTAACAACTTGTAATTTTCATTAGATGTGATTTCTCCACAATCAACTTCTAAAAATTCAGTAAGCGATGCTAAATTACCTGAATGTGATCTAAGGTTGTGTGTTACAATATTTGCAAAAGACGTTAATCTATCGTTCTGTTCTTTGGCCACGCTAAGCATAGCCTTTAATTTATCCTGATTTTTTTGACGGTTAGTTATATCTGTAAATTGCCAAATCATATGTGGTCTTCCTGCTTTAAAATACACAAGAGTTACATAGATTAAAACCCAAATAACATCTCCATTCTTATGAAAATAGCGTTGTTTAACCCTGTATTTATCTGTCTTACCGCTTATAAGTTTTTCAAACTTTTTCTCATGCACACCTAAGTCTTCTATAAAGACTATGTTGTCAATATCCATATTAAAAAGTTCGGATTTTGTATAGCCAAAAATATCAGAAACGGCTTCATTCATTTTCAGCCAGTTGCCATCCATACTTACAACAGCAATACCGTTGTAGGTATTATTAAATACACGATCTAGAACATCGTAAGCATTAGAAACATTTTGGGAAGGTCGAATAGCTTTCATCCTATTAAACTTTAGGATTAATAGAAAAAGCTCTTAACCAGTCGAGGGGAGACTATATTAAAACACTGTAATACAGATTAAAAGTTACAAAAAAAACCACAAATCACAAAAAAGTATTATATTTGCCGCTTGAAAGAAAACCTTTCAAAGTACATAACAATCATTTACAATAATATTAGAATGTATTTATCTAAAGAGAAAAAAGAAGAAATCTTCACAAAACACGGTAAAGGAAAAAATGATACCGGTTCTGCTGAAGGACAAATTGCGTTATTTACGTACAGAATTAACCATTTAACTGAGCACTTAAAAAATAATCGTAAAGATTATAACTCTGAGCGTTCTCTAGTAAAATTAGTAGGTAAGCGTCGTGCTTTATTAGACTACTTAACTAAAAAGGACATCTTAAGATACCGTGCTATCGTTAAAGAATTAGGATTAAGAAAGTAATTTCAACATAAAGACCACGCCTCTAGCGTGGTTTTTTGTTTAATACATAACGTCTTCGAAAGCGTTTAATTTTCGAATTGAAGAAGCTACAATAGTTTTTCATTGGTCACAACAACAACTACACAACAACACAACGACCATTGTTTAACATCGCTGGTTATGCAGAGCATATCAGCTGAAGATTTAAAATTTTATGATTCCAAAAACTTACAAAGAGGTCATAGACCTTGGTGATGGTAGAGAAATTTCTATCGAAACCGGAAAACTCGCAAAACAGGCTCATGGCTCTGTTGTTGTACAATCGGGTGAAACCATGCTACTTTGTACTGTAGTTTCTAACTATGAAGCTGCAAACGTAGACTTTTTACCATTAACGGTAGATTACCGTGAAAAATTTGCTGCTGCTGGTCGTTATCCTGGCGGATTCTTTAAGCGTGAGGCACGTCCTAGCACAGAAGAAATTTTAGTAATGCGTATTGTAGACCGTGTATTACGTCCTTTATTCCCTAAAGATTACCATGCTGAAACTCAAGTAATGATTCAGTTAATGTCTTTAGACAAAGATGTAATGCCAGATGCCTTAGCTGGTTTAGCTGCTTCTGCTGCTATTCAGTTATCTGACATTCCTTTTGAAACTCCAATTTCTGAAGTTCGTGTGGCGCGTCTTAATGGTGAATTTATCATCAACCCAAGTCTATCACAATTAGAGCAATCTGACATCGATATGGTTATTGGTGCATCAGAAGATTCTGTGATGATGGTTGAAGGTGAAATGAGTGAAATTTCTGAAGACGAAATGGTAGAAGCTATCAAAGTTGCTCACGAAGCTATTAAAGTTCAGATTGAAGCTCAAAAACGTTTAGTTGCTCAAGTAGGCAAAAAAGAAACTCGTGAGTACGAGCCTGAAGCTGAAGACGAAGCAGTATTAGAAAAAGTAAAAGCATTTGCTTACGATAAATGTTACGAAATTGCCAAAGCTGCATCGTCTAAAAAAGACAGGAGTGCAGCATTCTCTGAAGTAAAGGATGCTTTAAAAGCTGAATACACAGAAGAAGAGCTCGAAGAAGTTGGTGGTTTAGTATCAAAATACTTCAGTAAAATTCAAAAAGAAGCGGTACGTAACCTAGTATTAGAAGAAGGTATTCGTTTAGATGGTCGTAAGACTACAGAAGTTAGACCAATTTGGTGTGAGGTAGATTACTTACCTTCTACTCATGGGTCTTCAATATTTACACGTGGTGAAACTCAAGCATTGGCAACCGTTACTCTAGGTACGTCTCGCGAAGCTAATATGATTGACAACCCATCTTTAGAAGGTGAAGAGCGTTTCTACTTACATTATAACTTCCCACCATTTTCAACTGGAGAAGCTAGACCTTTAAGAGGAACATCTCGTCGTGAGATTGGACACGGAAACTTAGCACAACGTGCTTTAAAACGTATGGTTCCTGAAGATTGCCCATATACAGTACGTGTGGTATCTGAAGTCTTAGAGTCTAACGGATCATCGTCTATGGCAACGGTTTGTGCTGGTACAATGGCCATTATGGACGCTGGTGTACAAATGAAAAAACCAGTTTCTGGTATTGCTATGGGATTGATTTCTGATGGTGAGCGTTACGCTGTATTATCTGATATTTTAGGTGATGAAGATCATTTAGGTGACATGGACTTTAAAGTTACTGGTACCGAAGATGGTATTACTGCTTGCCAAATGGACATTAAAATCAAAGGGCTTAGCTACGAGATTTTAGTAAATGCTTTAAATCAGGCTAAGGAAGGTCGTATGCACATACTTGGTAAATTAATAGACACTATTGCTACTCCTAATACAGATGTTAAGGCACATGCACCAAAAATGGTAACTGCTAAATTACCAAATGATTTAATTGGTGCTTTTATTGGACCTGGTGGAAAAGTAATTCAAGAGTTACAAAAAGAAACAGGAACTACAATTGTAATTAATGAAGATCCTGTAACTGAAGAAGGTATTGTTGAAATTTTAGGTACTGACCAAGCTGGTATTGATGCTGTTTTAGCTAAAATAGATTCTTTAACCTTTAAACCAGAAGTGGGTAGCATTTATGAAGTTAAAGTGATTAAAATGCTTGATTTTGGAGCTGTAGTAGAATATACTGAGGCACCAGGAAATGAAGTACTGTTACACGTAAGTGAACTTGCTTGGGAGCGTACAGAAAATGTATCTGACGTGGTAAACATGGGAGATGTATTTGATGTAAAATACTTTGGTATAGATCCAAGAACACGTAAAGAAAAAGTATCTCGCAAAGCTATTTTACCAAAACCAGAAGGTTGGGAAGATAGACCAAAACGCGATAACAATCGAAACAGAGACAACAATCGAGGACGCGATAACCGCAACAGAGGTAATAACCGCAGAGACGATAGAAATCGAAGAGATAACAATAAAGAAGATTAATATTCTTTATACTTACTATTAAGAAAGCCCATCAATTTTGATGGGCTTTTTTTTTAATAGTCCCATTGCAGCAACAAGCCACCAGAATACAGATTGCTAAATGAATTAAAAATGTAAGTAAATCTTAATCCTACAGAAAACCTTTCTCCTGTTTTAAACCTTAATTTTCCGACCAATGGAAGAGCAAATTCACTAATATTTCCTTATAAATCACTGCTTCCATAAAAGAACATGCCTCCACCGAGATGGGTTTCTACCAAAAACCAGTCCTCTAATACAAATTCCCTTCCATATAGCAAGCTCATTTGTTTATAATTGGCCGAACCGCTAAAAACTCCTGTTTCCCCTCCATAGGATGCAGAAAAACTAAATAGGTTATTAGATAAAGCGTAGGTAAAATCTATACTTAACGACAGTGGTAATATACCAGAAAACATCTCCGAATTTCTATTAGAAAACTCATACAACTCTGGAGTAACAGACCAGGATTTAAACTTTAATTTAGACTTATCGCTATCTTGAGCATAGCTATAGAATCCCATCATTAGATAGGTTAATAAAATGATCCGTTTAAAGTATTTGTCGATACAATACATTATTATACAGCTAACTAAGTAAAATTTAGATAGAATGTAAGTCTTATACAATGACATTTATCAATTTAAGATCATCAGCATTTCCGAGATATGCGTTTTATTACACCTAAGCTAACTCACATGGCAACGTAAAGAAAATGTCTCTCGCAAAGCTATGTTACCAAAACCAAAAGGTTGGGAAGACAAGCCTAAACACGATAACAATAATGACATATGTAATAACCGTAGAGACGATATAAATCGAAGAGATAATAATAAAGAATATTAATATGCTTTAATTTAAAATCTAGATAATCCTTGGGGAGGCGAATAGAATACCTATTCGACCTCCCAATAATTTATTAAAAACTATACAAAATTCTTGGTGTAATTGCTATTCTCCCAATATCTTCTTGCAATGCACCTTCTATTTTGTAAGGCGAATAATTAAGACCTACACTAAGAGTAAACTCATTATTGTTTTTAAAAGCCTTAACGTAATCTAAGCTTGGTGAAATCAATAATGCTGAGATTATCTCATATTTGCTCCTATCTTCTGACATATCAAAGAAATTAGTATTTCTAGCGTCGGTTGTAACTACCGAAGCTCCTAGTGCTAAACCAAATAATACTTTGCTAGATTCTGATTTACTAAAATTCTTTTTAAACCTTATCATAGGATTAAATAAAAATGTGGCTTTAGTTTCTACACTATCTGTTACCCTAACATATTCAAAAGCTTGCCTTTGTTCAGGTATTATGAATTGTACGGCTAACTCTAATGATTTTGTCTCAGTAACCGGAAAATCCAAACTTAATTCTACCAAAGGCGAAGACCCAAAGTATTTTTTTAAGTCTCCTTGAGGTATATATATACCTCCACCTATTTTAAATGTCACTGTTTTCCAATAAGCATTAAAAGAATCGTAGAAATTATAATCTTGGTTTTTTGAAAAAGAGTCTCTTTGAGCAATTAAATTTATAGATAGCAATAAAAATAAACTAGCTGTAAGTATTTTTTTCATGGTATTTTGTTTTAAAAATTCAATTCAAAAATATTGCTATTATCGCATTAAAACTTTTAAAAAACACCAAAGTCAAACTTATAATTTGTGATTATCACAAATTATAAGTATATTTCGAAACATGTTTCAAAAACAATTATTAGATAAGTTACAATTGGAATTGCCTGCTAACACTTCTTTAAATGAAGCTATAGCTACAGCATTGGATATTAGTTATGATGCAGCACACAGACGCAGCTCATTTAAAAGTAAATTTTCATTAGAAGAAAGTGTGATTTTGGCCCAATACTATAATCTATCCCTCGATAGACTGTTTGAGAATACAAAGGATGAAATCATTGCGGTAGAAAAAACAAAACTAATTCATAACGAAACTGAACTTCAGCATTATTTTGAAAAATCATACGAATCTCTACATCCTCTTTTAAATAAAAAGGAGAGCCACATATTATATTCGGCAAAGGATATTCCTCTTTTCTACACTCTAGAAAATAACTTACTGAGTCGGTTCAAAATGTATGTTTGGCTAAAACTTTTAGATTCCGCAATGGTCTCTAAAGAATTTGATAGCTTTTCCGTAAGTCTTTCGACCTTACAATCAGCAACTGCTTTAGGAAACTTATATCAGAATTTGAACATCACAGAAATATGGGATATTACTACCGTAAATAGTACATTAAAACAAATACATTTTTACAATCAGGCCGGACTTTTATCCAATATCACAGCACTTAAACTCTGTAAGGACCTTAAGCTATTAATTACAACTATTTCAGAAAAAGTAAAAACAGAAAATGAAAACTATAAGTTCTATTACAATGAACTTTTATTGATGAATAATAACGTTCTAGTATCTACAAAAGAACGACAATCTCTTTTCGTACCGTTTACTATACTATCTTATTTTCAAACCTCTGATAGAATTACTTGTCTGCAAGCTGAGGCATTCTTAAACAAACAATTACAAAGCTCTAAACTTTTAAACACCGCAGGCGAAAAAGAAAAGCTTACTTTTTTCAATAAAGTTTACTCTAAAATTGATGCATTACATCAACTTATTGAAGCTTCTCAAATTTTAGATTTTGAATAAAAGAGATATACAATAAAAAGCCCATCAATATTGATGGGCTTTTGTTTTTTAGGACTATTTTATTATGTTTTACATGTCTAGAAAGACATCAACAAACTAGCCGATAAGCCTGTAGCTTCTGGCACAAAACGGCAAACCCCTCCTACACAGACCAGACCAGCACGTTGTCTACCATAGTTTAAAGAAAAACGTGTGGTGCCTTTATTAAAACTACCACCAAAATTGTAATAGTGATTTTTTGAAGTACTGCTATCGTCACCACTATTGTAAATATCATTAACGTAAAACGATAATCTAGGACTTGCATTATACTCTAGGGTTCCACCTACCCAATCATGCTTTTCTGAGCTCGACCACATCTTCTGTAACTCCAAACGTACTGATTGACCAATTTTTCCAAATTTATAAATGGTTTCGCCTACTACAATGTTGGTTTTAATCTGCTCACCAGAAAAATTATCTTCAATAGTTCTTTGGTTGTAATATTGATTGACATAGTAGAAAATAGAATTCACTTTTTTATTCCATTTTTTTCTAATTTCCAAGCTTACATCAGAGAAATACTTATCCCCAAAACCAAAATAATCAACATCATAAGATAGATTACCAAAATCATAATCACCTTTTAAACCTGCCCAATACGATGCATTAAAAGCTATTTTAGTACCATATTTACCACCCAGAGCAGTTCCTTTTTTAATATTGTAGAACACATCTAATTGACCTCCTATTTCACCTGCTTCCATAAGCTCAGGATCGGCAAAAACAACTTGTGATTGTGCTTGATATACAAAAATGTTTGTCAATAAATAATCATGCTGCTTTGTTAATGCTGGCGTAAAATTGATGTTGTTTTCTAAAAACACATTGCCTGTTTTTTCACGTTCGGAATAAAAGCCCATGTTTTCTAATCGCCTAAACGTGGCATCTAAACCAAATCCTTTTTTAGAAAATCCGGTATTAAACAATAAAGCACTTCCTGGATTTACAAAATTATTTATGACTTGTCCGTTAAAAACATAAACATCGTCAGACTTAGCTACATACTCGGCATTTGCGTAAAAACTGCCTTTAGAAAAGTCTACACGACCAGAAAAGGCATTGGTCAACTCATCAAAATTTGGGTCTGCAACATCAGTCTTTTCTTGTCTTCCGACATAGCTAAAGCCAAGATTTAGTGACGAATTTTCAAACTTTAAAATAGTAGAGATATCAATTTCGGTATTAAACCCAAAAATATCGCTATCTGCAGTTTCAAAGCCTACACGTTGCTTTCCGTACAATCCTGTTACAGATAAAAAATCCGTAGGCTTATATTTTACTCTCCCTCCCAATAATGCGTTATTAAGTCCAAGTTGTCGGTCTTCCCAGTTTCTTAAAATAAGACCACTACCAAACTGTTCGTAATAGTGACCTGCGTTTGCTTCAAATTTATCACTTCTATAATTAAGTGAATATATCCCAAGATTGGTACCATCAAAATTTGGTGAGTAATTTAGCAACGCTAAAGGCTCATAGGATTCTAACTGAACGGTGGCTGTAAAATTTTCAAGAAAATTATAGTCTAATTTTAAATACGAATTGACCCTTAGATGCTTATCTCCATCATTGTTTACAGCATCATAAAAAGGGCCTGTTTTTTCATCATCATTATACCATGCCATATTAGACTCAAGGCCAACGCGTAGGTTATCTAATAATTGTGCTGACATTTGGTTTACTGTAAAACAAAATGTTAACAGCACTAATAGCTTTCTCATATTTTAAATAAGTTTTTTTAGTTTAGTTAGTGAGTGCGACGTTAATTATTTCTTGGAGTATTCCTTTACAACCTCATAAAGCTCTTCTTCACTTCCTGGAGTGTAACCCGTTCTTGTATGGATTATTTTGCCGTTTTTAACAACGACAACGTATGGCAATACACTAATATTTAAGGCACGTTTTAGGTCTTGATTATCATCAAGCAAAACCTGATAGTCCCAGCCTTTACCATTTACCAGAGGAATCACCCTTTTATTGGTTCTGGCATCGTCTGTAGAAATAGCGATGAGCTCTACATTGGTTTCATCTTGCCAGTCTTCGTAAACATCTGCTATGGCATCTAATTCGTTAATACATGGCACACACCACGTTGCCCAAAAACTAAAGATTTTTATATCATCTGAATCTGAAAGTTCTTTTACAGACACACTATTTCCTTCGACATCATTTAACGTTATATCTGGAAGTTCCTGACTATTAATGAGTAGTGAGCTTAAAATGAATAGGACAGAAATTAGGTGTTTCATTGTATTTATATTTTTAGTTTTTTTAACATTTTGCAATAATAACACCTGTTTTTTGAAAAATAAGTATAATTTGCGTTTTTTTAAATTATACTTCTACTAACTAATTATTAAAATTTTGCATTTTATGAAAACAAAACACTTAATCAATCTCTTGTTTATTGCCTTAACCATTAGCTTTAGTGCTTGTAGTAGTGATAGTGATGGAGATGGAAGTGTCAATGGAGGCGGTAATGAAATTACAAGTATTTCTGTTCAAGTTTCAAGTTCTGTAACTTGCGGCATCTATGTTGGAGACACCGTTAGTTTCTCTGTTAAGGGAAATAACAACCAAGATGTCACTAATTCAGCAACAATTTCTGTTAACGGAACAGCCATAACAGGCAATTCTTACACAACCACAACAGCAGGATCTTTGCAAGTTACTGCTACCTATCAAGATATTACCACAAACAATTCTCTTAATGTAAATGTAGCTGAGGACTATTATAAGTTTACTAAAAATGTTTTAGTTGAAGACTATACAGGTACTTGGTGTGGTTATTGCCCAAGAGTATCTCATGCTATTGAGCTAACAAATCAACAGACAGACCAAATAAATGTCGTTGCTATTCATAGATATAATTCAAATCCATCTGGTAGTGGTTATGACCCATATAATTTTGAAGGTGCTGGTGTTTTAGAATCTTCTATTGGACTTACAGGTTACCCAACCGCTATGATAGACAGAGGCACTACTTGGACTTACCCAGAACCAAGTAATGTAAGCCAAGTAGTTAACAAAACTTTGTGTGATAATGCACCATTAGGTTTAGCTATTACTCCTTCATTATCTGGTAACACTATGACCATAAAAGTAGATGCAAAGTTTAGCCAAAACTTTAGCTTTGCAAACACCAAGCTTGTTGTTGTGGTCTTAGAAGATGATTTAATATTTGACCAAGAAAATTATACTAGTTATTATGGTGGTGTGGATGTTATTTCAAGTTTTGAGCATGACCATGTACTAAGAGCTAGTTTAACCAATATTTTGGGCGATAATCTTCCTAATAATGAAGTAACAAACTCTGTTTACAGCAGAACTATTACTGCAGACGTACCTTCTAATGTTGTAAACACATCTAAAATGAGTGTTGTTGCCTTTATTACTAACGAAAACTTTAATGGTGATGCCTATACAATCAATTCAAGAATGGCTCACTTTGGAGATGCTCAAACCTATGAAGAAAACTAAATATAGAAACAACATATAAATTAAAGAAAGAGGCTGTTTTTACAGTCTCTTTTTTTATTTTACACCTTCAGACAAGCCCATTCATTAGCAAATTTTAAGGCTAATCCCTATGTGAAACTCACATTTTGTCACCGACAAGCTGACAGTTTTAATGTATTTAACATTTCTTAAGATTCACATATCCTTATGCATACAAGCAATGTTTTGGTATATTCTCAACAATTCCACTTTTTCTTTTTAAACTTCAAAAAACTCAAAATCAACTTTTTAGTTTGGCACTGTCGCATGGTGTTTGTGGCTTTAATAGCACTGACAAATAAAGTTTAATTAAAAATTAATTATGAAAGTATTAGTAATAGGTGCCGGTAATATGGGCTTAACCTATTCCGAAGGTATGGCAGATTCCGTTCTTTTAGGAAAACAAAAATTAAGAATCTATGATACCGATCCAAACAAAATTGAAAGTTTAAGAGCTACACAAAAGTTCGATGTTTACACTGCTCTCGACGATGCACTTCCAAAATCAGATATTGTGTTCTTAGCAGTAAAACCCTATCACTGTGATGCACTTTTTAAAGACATGAAACCTTTTATTAATGATGAGCAAATCTTTGTATCCTTAATGGCAGGTGTTAGTATAGAAACCATACAAGAACGTTTAGGCATTAAAAAAGTAATCCGTACCATGCCCAACCTACCAGCAAAAGTAGGCAAAGGTGTAACCTCGTATACTGGCGCTAAAGCTATATCTCGTGTAGAGCTAATTATGGTACGTCAACTCTTAGACACTACAGGAACATCTATCCATGTAGATTCTGAAAAATTTATTGATGCCTCTACCGGAATTTCGGGTAGTGGACCTGCTTATGTCTTTTATTTTATGCAGTCGATGTTAGAAGCTGCTCAAAACATGGGATTCTCAGATTATGATTCTAAAGTCTTAGTTAGTAATACATTTGAAGGGGCTATTGAGTTATTCAATCAATCTAACATCTCACCTGAGCGCTGGATCGATAAAGTAGCCTCTAAGGGTGGCACCACTCAAGCCGCCATAGACTCTATGGAAGACAACAATGTAAAAAAGCTCATACAAGATGCGGCTTATGCGGCATTTGACAGAGCTGTAGAACTAGGTAAAGACAAGTAAGATGGCAGATGATATAAAACGTGTGGTGGTAAAAGTAGGCACCAACGTACTTACAAACAAGGATAATAGAATATTAGGACCTGTACTACGAGAATTGGTACGACAAATCTCTGTGCTTTACGAGCAGGATATTATGGTGATTTTGGTCTCTTCAGGGTCAGCCATTGCCGGCATGGAAGTTTTAGGAGATACAAACATTACAGACAAATCTGTAAGACGCCAAGTGTACTCTTCTGTAGGACAGCCAAGAATGATGCGACATTACTATAGTATTTTTCATGATTATGGTATGCGCTGTGCTCAAATTTTGGCAACAAAACGCGATTTTGACCCAGGCAAACACCGTCAAAACATGATTAATTGTTATGAAGGTCTTTTAGGAGAAGGAGTCATTCCAATCGCCAATGAGGACGACGCCGTTTCCCTTACCATGTCTATGTTTTCAGACAATGATGAGTTAGCCAGCTTAGTTGCTGAGCTTCTTGATGCTGATCGCCTTATTATTCTATCTGATACAGATGGCTTATACACTGGTCATCCTGATGATGAAGATTCAGAAAAATTAAGTATTGTAAAAACCAACCAAAATGTAGAACGCTATGTCTGCGCCTCTAACAAAAAAGAAGGCGAAGGTCGAGGTGGAATGGCTTCAAAACTAAAAATAGCCAAAGGCACTGCCCGTAAAGACATTCCAACCTATATCGCTAATGGCAAACGCGAAAATGTCATTGTAGATATTATTAACAATAAACCCGTAGGCACTAAATTTATTAATGCCTAACAAAACAGAACTATGCAATTATTAAATACAACACTAAAAAACAACGTATTACAAACCATGGCAGAGATTTTAGATCGCGAACGCGACGCTATTATTGCTGCTAATAAAAAAGATTTAGATGCTTTTCAATTAGAAGACCATGCATTATTTCAGCGCCTTATAGTCAATCATAAAAAGGTAGATGAGATGATTACCGCTGTTAATACTGTTCGTGAACAAGATGATCCTGTAGGACGCGAAATCTCTAATCTTACTTTGGCCAATGGGCTCAATGTTGTCAATAGCACAGCACCTTTTGGAACGATTCTTATTATATATGAATCGCGACCAGACGTGACTATTGAAGCCGCAGTACTAGCCTTTAAAGCTAACAACAAAATTTTACTAAAGGGAGGTAAAGAGGCTTATCACAGTAATGTTATTTTAGAACAATGTTGGCACGAAGCTTTAACGACCCATGGTTTGTCTAAAGCATGGATTAAGTTATTGCACCTTAAACGTGAAGAAACCCAAGCCTTTTTAAAAAACCCTTCAGAGCCTTTAGACCTTATCGTACCCAGAGGAGGAGAACGTCTCATTAATTTTGTAAAAACACATGCCACTTGTGCGGTTTTAGTAAGTGGCAGAGGTAATAATTTTTTGTATGTCTCAGAACATGCCGATTGGAGCAAGGCCGTTAATGTGATAATTAATTCTAAAACCCATAAAATTTCAGGATGCAATGCCTTAGACAAAGTATTAATTAACAAAAACCTACCTGAATATCATTTAAAGCTCAAAATGTTACAGCAAAAGCTAGAACAGCATGATGTAGAACTTATCGTAGACCCAAAAGTCTCCAATGTGTTGTCTGAACAAGAGGTCATTTCAGATACTTCGATATGGAAAGAGGAATTTCTAGCCCTTAAACTACTTATAGGAGAAGTTAACTCATTAGATGAAGCTGTTAATCTTATCAACACCCATTCTGGCAAACATTCGGCAGCCATCATAACCGAAAATCAAGATGAAGCGCTTAAGTTTATGCAACAGGTAGATAGTGCAGCCGTTTACCACAATGCATCCACACGTTTTACCGATGGAGGACAGATGGGAGTTGGTGCTGAACTCGCCATAAGTACCGATAAGCTTCACCACAGAGGTCCCTTAGGCTTAAACCAGTTGGTAACCAATAAATATTATGTATTTGGCGATGGTCATGTACGTGTTTAGACCTCTTGAGATTTACTAAACACAACGATAATTTGATTTTTTGATTGAAAATCGTTATATTTTAGGCTATGATTACACAAGACAAAAATAAATACACAGAAGAATTAAGTCAATCGATTTCCTATCTCGAGAGTTTGGGCTATTCAAAAATAAAAGCAGATTTAGAAGGCTATGAATCACCAAAATCTTACTTAAAAAAAGGAAGCGAAATTGAAATCACACCAGACATTGTTGCAGAAAAAGAAGGACGCAAACACATCTTTGATTTAAGCCTTAAATCTCAAAAACCAAGATTGCTTAAATCCAAATGGCTTTTTCTCAATACTTTGAGCCAATTAAAGTCATATAGATTCCGTTTAATAACAACAAAAGGACATTATAAGTTCACCAACGAAACTGTTGACGATATTAACCTCAATACTGTTAAACTCATTAAAATTTAATTTTTTTTATAAACTCTGTAACATTTTAGTGCTTTATTACGTATAATAGAAAGCAACAACGATGTTGTAAATTGCACAAATCATAAAAAAGTAAATGAGACAGCTTAAAATTACCAAGCAGGTTACCAACAGAGAAACCGCATCATTAGACAAATACCTACAAGAAATTGGTAAAGTCGACTTAATTACAGCAGACGAAGAAGTAGAATTAGCACAGCGTATTAAAGCTGGCGACCAAGTCGCTTTAGAGAAATTAACAAAAGCTAATTTACGTTTCGTTGTATCTGTGGCAAAACAATACCAAAACCAAGGTTTAACATTACCAGACTTAATTAACGAAGGTAATTTAGGTTTAATAAAAGCTGCACAGCGTTTTGATGAAACACGTGGATTTAAGTTTATATCTTATGCCGTATGGTGGATTCGTCAATCTATTTTACAAGCATTAGCAGAACAATCGCGTATTGTACGTTTACCGTTAAACAAGATTGGTTCTATAAATAAAATCAATAAGACCTTTGCGTTTTTAGAGCAAAGCCATGAACGTCCTCCATCTGCTGAGGAAATTGCTAAGGAATTAGACATGACGATTAACGATGTTAAGGAGTCCATGAAAAATTCTGGTCGTCACGTTAGTATGGATGCTCCATTAGTTGAAGGTGAAGATTCTAATTTATACGATGTATTACGCAGTGGAGAATCACCAAATCCAGATAAGGATTTATTACACGAATCTCTGAGAACTGAGATTGAGCGTGCTCTTGAGACTTTGACACCTCGTGAAGCCGATGTTATTCGTTTATATTTTGGGCTTGGAAATCAACACCCAATGACCTTAGAAGAAATTGGTGAGACTTTTGACTTAACTCGTGAGCGTGTAAGACAAATTAAAGAAAAAGCTATTCGTAGATTAAAACATACGTCTAGAAGTAAAATATTAAAGACCTATCTAGGTTAACTTTTGAAACAGAATACTTTAGCCATAATTATTCAAAATAATTATAAAAGTATTTAGAGTTAAAATGATATAAAGGTTTGATTAGGCTTGGTTTTTTGTATATTTAGGCACCAACCTAACAAAGGTAACAACAGTTACAAAACATAACTGTTCGTTTTTTGATTGATGAAAGAACCCACGGCTGATTACCGTGGGTTCACTTTTTACAGAGCCCTTCCCAAAATCCAATCCCAAAGGAAAAGAACTTTGCTATCTATTATCTTTTTTTGATGAAGCACCTCTGTGTCTTTGCAAAAAACTTTGTTATGAGCGCTTTGAGCTAAAAACAAAAAACTATTACATCAAACCATTCTTTTACATTTTGAGTACATTTGCAAAAACTTATAAACACTGCAAAAATGGCTTCAAAATTAATAGCACCTTCTATGCTTGCCGCAGATTTTGGCAACTTACAACGCGATACAGAAATGGTAAACAATAGTGAGGCCGATTGGTTTCACATAGACGTTATGGATGGTCATTTTGTACCAAACATTTCTTACGGAATGCCTGTAATAGCCGCTATAAAAAAGCATGCTACAAAACCTTTAGACGTTCATTTAATGATAGAAAAACCTGAACGCTATATCGAAGAATTTGCCAAAGTTGGTGCAGATATTATTACTGTGCATTACGAATCTACCCTACATTTACATAGAACACTACGACAAATAAAAGATGCTGGTTGTAAAGCTGGTGTTGTACTTAACATTACGACTCCAATTAATGTTTTAGAAGACATCTTGCCAGAATGCTACATGGTGTTATTGATGTCTATTAATCCTGGTTTTGGAGGTCAGAAATTTGAAGACGTTACCTATCAGAGAATTAAAAAATTACGTAAGCTCATTGATGAGCAAGGTCTAGATACGCGTATTGAAATTGATGGAGGTGTTACCGATAAAAACATTAAGGATTTAGTAGAAGCTGGTGCAGACACCTTTGTTGCCGGAAGCCATGTTTTTAAAAGCAGTAGTCCTGTTGAGACTATTAAAAATTTAAAATCTTTAGCTAATTCTAATTCATAAAAAAAGCGCCTTTTCGGCGCTTTTTTATTTATAATTGTTTCAAGAGATAATTTATTAAATCTGTTGTTGTAACAATACCTACAAGATTTCCATCATCTACTACTGGTAAAGCGTGGAATTCTTTTTTTGCCAATATCTTGGCAACGTCTTTTATAGTAGCTGTAGGCGGTACTGTGACCACATTTTTAGCCATCACCTGCTCTATTGTAAACATATTATACACCAAAGTATCTACTTCTTCTTCATTATCGTATACGGCATCAGCAAAACTAATGCGTAACAGATCAGAATAGCTAAGCATACCTATGATTATTTCACCATTAACCACAGGAATGTGTCTTATTTTATGTCTTTTAAACAGTATCTCGGCAGTCTCTAAATCATCATCTCTATTAAGCGCAATGATATTTGTGCTCATTATTTCGGAAATTGGCGGTATATATCCCATGACTATTCGTTTTACAATTCACTATTAAAAGTAACTTATAAAACCGACAGAAATCATGATAAATATCATGTAAGAAACTGAAACTAAAGCAATCGTTGAATACTAAGTGTTGTCTCCACTACCATAGCCATAGCCATAGCCGTAGTTATACCCATAGCCCTGAGATTTATTAGCACCAACACTGTTAATGACATAAGCCATGTTCTTTAGCTTACCGCTTTCTGATAATTCTTTTGAAAATTTCAACAAATTCTTTTCAGTATAGTTGGCTCTGGCAATATAAATTGTAGCATCAGCCAATTGCGAAATCAACATCGTATCGGTAACCAATATTGTAGGAGCAGTATCAACAACAACGTAATCAAATTCTTCTCTAGCCTCTTCAATTAGTTTCTTAAAGCGTCCGTTAGTTAATAAATGTGCTGGGTTAGGAGGAATACTTCCTGACAAGATAATACGATGATTAGGGTGCTTTTCAAAACCACTAATTAAAGCGTCTTTCCAATTGTAATCAACATCGTGCAGATAGTTAGATAAACCAGGTTTTTGTTTATCTTCACTAATATGTGTGTGTATTTGCGGGTTTCTTAAATCGGCACCAATCAGTAACACTTTTTTATTAATACTAGACAACGCAAGCGATAAGTTAAGGCTTACATAGGTTTTTCCTTCCCCTTTAATTGTAGAGGTACAATAGATAACCTTGCCCTTTTCACCGTCTTTAACAGGGAGAATATAATCTACATTTGAGCTTAAAATCCTAAAGGATTCTGCTAATGGTGAACGGTCATTAGGATCATTAAAAATAAGGTCTTTTTTCTTCTTTAAATCAGGGATTTCGCCAATAACCGGAATTTTGGACGTTAGATCAACAATATCTTCTTTACTATGCAATTTAGTATCTAGCATAAAAATAAGATACAACACTCCAAAAGGAATGAGTAAACCTGCCAATAATGCGCCGGCATAAACGATAGTTGACTTTGGTGAGATTGGCCTAACACCTGAAAGTGCATTCTCTACAACCTTAATTGAAGGTTCTGTTATGGCTAAATTAATTGCGGCTTCTTCTCGTTTTTGAAGTAATAATAAATACAGACTCTCTTTAATTTTCTGCTGACGATCAATAGATTTAAACAAGCGTTCTTGTTCTGGGATTTGAGACACTCTGCCTGCCAGTCTTCTATTCTTAGTTTTTAGTTGATTTAGAGACGTTTTTACTTGCTCCGAATACGTTTTTAAAGACCTATTGATATTCGATTTTAAATTTTGCACTTCACTAACCGCTAGCTGTACCATTGGGTTGTTCTCACCACCACTACTAACCAATTTATCTCTATTTATAACTGCAGTATTATATTCTGAAATAAGTGCATTAATACTAACATTTTCTATACCAATATTCGCTGGTAATAAGTCTGATTCAGAATCACTTGTTAATGAATTCACTAATAAATTTGAAAGCTCTAATTGGTTTTCTAATGCAAATACTTCTTCTTCAGATTTAGTGCGTTGCTGAAGTCCTAGCTCGGCATCGGTTCGAATATCGACGATATTATTATCTTCCTTAAATCCTTGCCTGTCAATTTCTATTGAATCTAATTCACCTGCTAAAAACTCAAATCTAGCATCTATAAAGTCTATGGTACGTTCAGAAACCAACTGCCTGTCTTTAATGCCATCGTTATCAAAGACCGTCGTTAAGGTATTTAATATGCTCTCGGACAACTCTTTACTTTCCCCTTTAATGGAGAGCTTTAATATATCACTTTGGTCTCCAATAGCCTCGACTACAATTCTACTTTTTAAGGACAACGTCGCCTCCTTTACTGTTGTAAAAACAATATTGTAAGCTGTATCTACGATATCACTAAAGGGAATCTGATCCTTTAAGCTTAGATTAAATGGTAATTTGTGGTCGGTTGTATATGTTGTATGCTCGTTGAAGTTAATGACGTTATCGGTATCTAAGTTACTGACTTGAAACCCCTTATCTGTCACTAAAACCTTATAAGATAATGTTTGAGATATGCTATCAGGCAGAATGATTTGATTAAAGCCTAATGGTAACGCTTCTATTTGTTTTGTTTGAATTGTGCCTTCCTCGTAAAACACCGTGTTTAAATTTAATTCCCTAACCACTCTCTCCATGATAAGAAATGAACTTATAATTTCTATTTCGTTCTCAAGATTAATATTGGTTCTTTTGAAGACAAATGCAGACGTCGGCAGCTCTAAACCTTCCGATTCATCCAGGACTTTTATTTTGGAGTGGGTTTCAAAAATACGCGGTGCATATCTTAAATAGATATAAGCACTTAACAAGGCTACCACAACAGCAATTACAAACCAAGGCCAATGGCTTACATATTGCCTTATGATTTGCTTTACATCAATTTTATCCTCTTCGCCAAAAAAACTACTATTAAATTGATTTTCCATACGTTATCTTGTCAATAAAATTGTGACACTAAGGGCTAAGGATGCAATGGTTAGTATCGTCCCTACATTGCCCACAAAACCTGCAGTTTTAACCTTTGTATCATTAGGGTTTACAATGATATTATCATTGGGTTTTATAAAATAAAACTCGCTGTCCATAAACGATGCGGACGTTAGGTCTATATGAGATATTTTACGTACTCCATCCACCTCTCTTGTGATAAGAATGTCCTCGCGTTTGCCATTAATGGTTAAATCACCTGCATAACCTAAGGCTTGTAATATAGTAATGTTTTGTTCCGTAAAGCTATAGGTTCCGGGCTTATTCACCTCTCCTAAAATCGTCACTTTGGCATTTATGAGTCTTATATTAACTGTCGGATTGGTTAAATGACCTCCTGAGGTTAATTGGTTTTTGATTTCCGTTTCTAATTCCTTAGTGGTTTTATTTGCTGTGGATATGTCACCTAAAACAGGAAACTTTATGGTATTCTCTGTAGACACCAAATAACCATCTAACTGAAGGACTTGTAAATTTTGGGACTGCACACCTGTAGCTGTAGATTTATTATAAGGTATTGCCGCTTCTGGCATTGTACTTTCTACGGTTATTTTTAAGATGTCATTAGGTTGAATGTTGGCAGATTCATAGTTGACTTTACTATTATCTTGTTGTATAGCGTCTTGCATATAAAGGATGTCCTTTTTTGAAGCACAAGCACTCAAAACCACTAATACCAACAGGCTTAATATTCTTCTTTTCATTAAAAACTTATCATTACAAGTACCGCAAATATAACTGCATTTCAAGGACTAGCAAAAGCAATTGTCATATTATAAAACCTTAGTGCTTTATTAGGCTCAATTATTTATGACTTTCTTTATTATAAATGGCAACATATAAAGGGCAGAACCATAAAGTAATAAATAGATAATTTGTGTGTTAAGATTGAGGTGTAGTAAATTAAACGCAATACCTATGATAACAACATTAATACTGCTAATTAAAATCGTAGTCATTAGATGGCTATAACCACTTCTTATAAATCTATGATGTATGTGATTTTTATCAGCTTTAAAAGGACTTGTCTTATGGATGACCACTCGTATAAAGAACACCCTCAATGTATCTATAAGCGGATAGAACAATAGCGCAAATGCTAGAGCTGGTGATGCTCTAAAGTAAGCTGAGTCTTCATCTAATTGTGCCATATTTATAAAACTAATCGTAAAAAAGGCAAGTAAAAACCCAACAATCATTGAGCCTGTATCACCCATAAAAAGTTTATTCTTCCTTGAGAAATTCATCCTTAGAAACGCTAATAAACACCCACAAAGCGCTATAGCAATTGTTGCTAAACTCAATTCATTAGAATTCACAAAGAGATACACAAAGATACCGCTAATACAAAAAGCCACTGTACCAGCCAAGCCATCTACACCATCAATTAAATTATAAGCATTAATAATAAGAATGTACACAAAGAGTGTAAACCCTACCGATATCCAATAGGGTAGTATATCTATATCTAAAATTTTGGAAAATCCTATGATTCTAGTATTTGTAAAGACAATAAGAAGCCCTGCCGCAAACAATTGGCCTATGAATTTTTTACCAGCCGAAAGCACTGTTAAATCATCTTTGAGTCCTAAGAAAAAGAGTATTGTTAAGCCCCCCATTACCAAAAGCAGCACCTTTGTGTTTAAAAATGCTCCTACTATGGTCATTACTACAATGAGCCCTACAAAGATACCTATACCACCAAGTGTAGGTGTTTTATCAGCGTGTACACTTCTACTATCAGGTTCATCCATGAGATGTTTTTCTTTGGCTACATATAATATGGTTGGGAATGTCTGGTAGGCCACAAAAAACGCTATTACGAATGCAGCAATAAGCCAGATGGTTATATTATTTTCAGGAGTAAAATTCTCCAGTAATGTTTCAATCATAAAGGTTGATTTTAAAACATCTTAGGGGATTGGAAATATACAAATTTCTATGCGAAGTCTAAGATGTCTATACAAATAAGTCTAAATTATCTTTTTGTTAAGCTTAGAATACTGGTTACTATGCGTTCTGCGGTGTTACCATCCCAGAGCGGAATTGTTTTATAGGCTTTCCATTCTCCATTAAAAAGTTCTTCTAAATAGGGTTTAATAGCCTGCGGATTGGTACCTACCAATGCATTCGTTCCTAAGGTGATAGTTTCTGGTCGTTCGGTATTATCACGGAGAGTCATACAAGGTACATTCATTACAGAGGTCTCTTCTGTGATACCACCAGAATCTGTAATTACTGCTTTGGCATGCTCTACCAAGTAGTTAAACTCTAAATAAGGTAAAGGAGCTACCATGTGTAGTCTTGGATGCGACACTTTTAAACGCTCTAAGATCTTAGCGGTTCTTGGATGTACCGGAAACACCAAGGGTAAATCTTTGGTATTGGCAATAATCTCATCTATCATGGCTTTTAACTGACTCTCTTCATCGACATTGGCTGGCCTGTGAAGTGTCATTACAATATAAGACTTAGGCTTTAGCTCTAGCTGATTCCATACCGCTGGTGGCCTAAAATTTGGTCTTTGCTTTAAAAGCGTGTCTATCATGGTGTTACCAACATAGAATATCTGTTGCTCATCTGCTCCGCTTTTAAGAAGGTTCTGGTTGGCCAACTCTGATGTTGTAAAGAAGTAATTGGTAATACTATCTGTGACTAGTCTATTGATCTCTTCGGGCATAGTCCAATCCTCTGAACGAATCCCTGCCTCTACGTGTGCTACTTTGGTATGTAGTTTTTGCGCTACTAAAGCACAAGCCATTGTTGATGTGACGTCTCCTACTACTAAAACCAAATCGGCAGGATTTGCCATTAATTCCTTTTCAAAATTTACTAAAATGGCAGCTGTTTGCTCTGCTTGCGTACCTCCACTACATTCTAAATTAACATGGGGTTCTGGTATGTTGAGCTGTTCAAAAAAGCTACCTGACATGTTCTTATCGTAATGCTGACCTGTGTGTACTAATCTATATGCCAGTGCTTCGCCTTTTTGTTTTGCGTTTTCTATAGCATGGATGATTGGCGCTATCTTCATAAAGTTAGGCCTTGCTCCTGCTATGATTGTAATGTTGTACATGATAGTTTTGGGTTGATTGGTTTTATTATAGTTATACTAGTAATGGCACAAATTTATAGTTTTTTGACAATCTTCTTGACATACTCCACATTCTTTATGCTAAAACCTTTAGGATTTGTAGGAAAAAACCAGCGTTGACCCGAATTAAACCCGAAGGAGACCCGAAGGACATCCGGAGGAGACCCGAAGGAGCCCCTAATGAAGCATCGCTGTTTAATAGCATAAAATTTAATGTAAACTTAAAGTATTGACGCACTGCGGTGGGTGTCTTAATATATGGTTTTTGATGTGTTTTTGAGACTGCTTCGTGCCTCGCAGTGACGGTTTGGATTGGGTTTTTTCTTTTTTGAGACTCCTTCGTCATGCTTCCATGTCTGCCATGTCTACGGCAGGTGAACCGACAGGCAGGCTCGGAATGACATTTGTCTATATTTTGTTGGTTCTCGATACATTTTATTCTCATGCTTCGAATAAAACACTCGAACTGACGTGGCGGTTTGGCTTATGTTTTTTCTTTTTGAGGCTGTTTTGTGCCTTGTTGTGATGGTTTGTTATTATTGTGGTGCTTTGATGAGATGCTGAATCAAGTTCAGCATGACAATAATGGCTTCCATGGCTTCAGCCATTCTTGACGGATTTTGTTTATATATACTGCTGATAGCGGGTTTCGATTCCATCGGAATTGGGTTTGATGTGCTGCTGCGGGTATGGGTTCATGGGTTCTCGATACATTTTATTCTCATGCTTCGAATAAAATACTCGAACTGACGTGGCGGTTTGGCTTGTGTTTTTTCTTTTTGAGACTGCTTCTAGTGAGGCTTTCAGGTCTACATCGCAATGATGGTTTATTCTGGTAGCTTTTTTTATAAGACTGCTTCGTTCCTCGCAGTGACGGTTTGGACTGGGCTTTTTCTTTTTTGAGACTCCTTCGTCATGCTTCCATGTCTGCCATGCCTACGGCAGGTGAACCGACAGACAGGCTCGGAATGACATTTGTCTATATTTTGTTGGTTCTCGATACATTTTATTCTCATGCTTCGAATAAAACACTCGAACTGACGTGGCGGTTTGGCTTGTGTTTTTTCTCTTTGAGATTCCTTCGCTGCTCTCGGAATGACGAAAGACAAGGGTAAGGTCATTGCGAGTGAGGTACGAGTGAAGCAATCTTATTGTTGGATATGTTACCTTTTTATGGGACTGCTTCGTTCCTCGCAGTGACGGTTTGGGTCGAGCTTTTTCTTTTTTGAGATTCCTTCGTCATGCTTCCATGTCTGCCATGTCTACGGCAGGTGAACCGAAAGACAGGCTCGGAATGACATTTGTCTATATTTTGTTGGTTCTCGATACATTTTATTCTCATGCTTCGAATAAAATACTCGAACTGACGTGGCGGTTTGGCTTATGTTTTTTCTCTTTGAGATTCCTTCGCTGCTCTCGGAATGACGAAAGACAAGGGTAAGGTCATTGCGAGTGAGGTACGAGTGAAGCAATCTCATTGTTTGGTATGTTATCTTTTTATGGGACTGTTTGTGCCTTGTTGTGATAGTTTGTTATTGTTGTGGTGCTTTGATGAGATGCTGAATCAAGTTCAGCATGACAATAATGGCTTCCATGGCTTCAGCTTTTTTTTAACGGATTTTGTTTATATATACTGCTGACAGCAGTTTCCGACTGTGTCGGAATTTGGGTTTGATGTGCTGCTGCGGGTATGGGTTCATGGGTTCTCGATACATTTTATTCTCATGCTTCGAATAAAACACTCGAACTGACGTGACGGTTTGGCTTGTGTTTTTTCTTTTTGAGACTGCTTCTAGTGAGGCTTTCAGGTCTACATCGCAATGATGGTTTATTCTGGTAGCTTTTTTTATAAGACTGCTTCGTTCCTCGCAGTGAGGGTAATTTGTGTTTTGTTAGTTCTCGATACATTTTATTCTCATGCTTCGAATAAAATACTCGAACTGACGTGGCGGTTTTGTTTGTGTTTTTTCTTTTTGAGACTGCTTTTAGTGAGGCTTTCAGGTCTACATCGCAGTGATGGTTTATTCTGGTAGCTTTTTTTTATAAGACTGCTTCGTTCCTTGCAGTGAGGGTAATTTGTGTTTTGTTGTTCTCGATACATTTTATTCTCATGCTTCGAATAAAACACTCGAACTGACGTGGCGGTTTGGCTTGTGTTCAAAATGCTAAACAGCTATTACTGTATGAGTACTTAATATTTCCCGAGCATTAAATTTGCTAAAAAACGTACCAAGTGTATTTGACGTTTGATCCTTGAGGGTTGGTTAATGAGTCTGTAGGCCCATTCCAAATTGTTCTTTACCCACCATTTTGGGGCTCGTTTTACATTGCCTGTGTACACATCGAAGCTTCCGCCCAGACCTTGATATACGGCTTGATGTTGCTGTTGTATGCGCTCCATTAAAAGTTCTTGTTTTGGTGAGCCCATAGCTACAAAGACCACATCTGGTTGATGTTTTACGATATCTTCAATGAGTTCTTTTTCTTCAACTTCGGTTTTAATGTAGCCGTTTCTGTAATTGCAGATGTTGATGCTTTTAAAGTCTTCTTTTAGCTTCGCTACTGTTTCATCTATAACTTCCTGTTTGCCTCCTACCAAATAAAAGGCCTTCGTTTTATGGTGTTTTTTTACAATGTCTAACCAAAGTTCGCATCCTGGAATTTTAACCACCTCTTTATAGCCTTTTTTATGTAATGCCCAAACGGCACCAATACCATCTGGATAGCCTAAGTTTCGGTTAATGATTGCTCGACTTTGATCGGTAGCATGTAGAATTTTTTCGGCATTTACGGCTACTAGGATTTTATGGTGCTCAAAGGCATAGTCTATGAGCTGTTCTCTAGATTTTGGTGCGTAGGTAATGACGTTATTTAGGGCTTGCGACTGCATATTATTTGTTTTTTTCTAGGTAATAGTGTGCCATTGCATTGAACATAAAAGCGTTGCTCCATCGCATGTATGGAATCTTTGAACTCATGCCTTGTCTGTATTGATAGTAAAAATAACCTTTTTTAGATTGCATGTTTTCAATCGTCCAATTTAGTGTACGTTCTAACAGCTCTGTATGTGCTTTGAATTGCTTGAGCTTTGAAGCTGTTACTATGACTTGTGCCGGACAATGAATGTCTATAGGGTAGGTTTTATCGTGATAATATTTTGGCTTTCCATCTGCTTCAAAAAAGTGCGCTGTATAGTATTTCCACCCTTTATCTATGTATTCCTGAAACGTGGTATCGCCCGTATTTTGTTGATAGGTTTCTATAGCATCTAAATTAAAGCCGGTATGGAAACTGTCTTTCCAGGATTGTACTGGCAATAATCCATAAATCCAAGAGCCATCGTCTTCTTGCAAATCGCATGCTGCTATAACCGCTTTTTTTGCCATGTCTAAATACGTTTGCTTTTGCTTGTATTTGTAGGCATAGCTTAAAATTTTTGCACCTAATAGGGATGCATTGATTACCGTATTATTACCGTCTTTGATACTGTATGAAAAGATGTGGCCATTACCGTGTGCTGTGCGGGATAAATCTTGTAGTACGAATTCTGCTGATGAAAGGGCTGTATTTAGTACGTTTTCATCTTGTGTAATCTTATAGCTTTCTATCAATGCTTCTACACAAAAGGCTGTTGCTACTACTGTTGGTGTGTTTTTTTTGAATAGGAAGAGTCGTCTTGCCTGCCAATCGAAGTTATAGCCCCAACATGCGCCTGCATAGCCTTCTACTTTCATATCTAAAAGTAGTTGGGTTATGTACTTTATCTTTTCTAAAAGTTGTTCTGAGGTTCCGAATTCGGTTTTACCATTACTGGCTGCTTGGTATAACCTGCAATAGCCTAAAAGAAATAATGCTATTCCTTTTGAGTTGTGCTGCTTAGGCACCAGTAATAGTTTCCTAAAATTAACAGGACTGCGCTTAAAGCCTTGTATCCAGGCCAAGCGTGCCAAATCCCAATGTTTTAAGGGTAATGCTTGAAACACTTTAGAGTTTAAACCATCGTAAGGGTCCCAACCTGCGAAGTTTTGGGTTTCGCAGTAGGTTTTGAGGTTTTGGAAGCTTGTTCTAAACTTCATCAGATTTCTATCCGCATTTGTTTTATTTGTCATGTTCGATTGACTTAAAGAAAACTGTAGTTTTTGCATTGGTTCTCGATACATCCCGACGTAAACGGTCGGGACACTCGAACTGACGCTAATTAAACATCGACTTGTTCACCTCCGCGCTTTATAGATTCTAAAACTTTAAATGATGCTTTTGTTACTGCTACAATTTCTTCAAAAGGAATTGGTGCCTGACCATCTTTAAGTAAACCATCAACAAAGGCTTCTACCATTTCTTTTTGACCTTTGTTCTGATTAAGGAGCTTTTTCTTTTTTGGCTTCCCTTTTCCGTAAATCTTTAATTCTTTAAAATCGCTCAACGTTGCAGACATACCCGCTGAAAACACCTCAACATATTCTTTAGTCATTGCTTTAGACCCATTTGCATAATAGCCAACAACTCCTGAAGAACCGTTTTCAAATTGAATTAAAATGTTTAGGGTATCATTTAACTGATTGGCATCTGGCAATGCTGATGCCGTTATCTTAGTTGGTAAACTTCCGTTGAGATATGTTAAGTAATCTATGAAATGGCAGGCTTCTCCAAGAATTCTACCTCCACCTATTTCAGCATCTTGTATCCATGTATCTTTTGGTATTGCACCTGCATTGATTCTGTAGATCATGGTCATTGGGTTATTACCCACTGCTTTTTTAAGTTTCTTGGTTAAAGGTGAGAAACGTCTATTAAAGCCAACCATTACTGATTTTTTATTTGCTGCTTGTGCTTCAATAATTTGTTCTAATTCTGTCTCTAACAAGCACAACGGTTTTTCTACAAATACATTTTTATTGGCTTGTAAACTTTTTAGAACATATGGCCCATGCGAATCGTGACGCGTCGCCACAAAGACTGTATTGGTTTTGTCGTCTAAAACATCGGTTTCTTCTGTAGCACAAAATTGAAACTTAAACTTTTCTGCTACACGCTTAGATGTTGTTCCTGTATTTGTTAATACGCCTACTCTTCCAACCTCAGCAGACTCAGGAATGTTAGGTAATAAATTTCCTTGCGCATAACTCCCAGCACCAATAAAAGAAATATTAACCTTTCCGAGTTTAGTAGTATCAGACGTTGCTATTTTAGCTTTAGAAATGTCTTTAGATGTATCGTATTTTAGAGCAATGCCTGTGAACGGTTCTGATTTAGATACTACCAAATCGAAAGCGTCCTTGGCATTATCGAATTCAAACTCGTGCGTGGTTAAGTAGCCAATATCTATACGCTTGGTTGCCATGAGACTTTGGAATGCCTCCATGTTTCGCTTTTCTGTCCAGCGCACGTAAGGCAATGGATAGTCTATCCCTTTTTCTTCATAATTAAGATCATAGCGCCCAGGACCATAAGAACATGCCATTTTTAATTCTAACTCCTTACGATACCAATACGGATCGCGATCGAACCCAGTTGGTACCGCACCCAGAACCACTACTTTACCTTTTTTGCGCGCTATGGCACCAGCAAAATTAATTGGGTCTAAACTTGATGTTGCCGCAGCTATGATTACCGCATCTGCACCATGACCTTTTGTAGCATTTAGAATTTGTTCTTCAACTCCTGCTGCATTTCTTGTTAACCCTAAATCAACAACTTTATTTTCTACTGCCTGATTAACCGCAGCTTCAGACACATCTATACCAATCACCGTAACACCAGATGCTTTAAGAATTAATGCTGCCAGCTGACCTAACAATCCTAAACCGATGACCACACAAGATTCACCTAATCGTAAATCTGCCTGACGCACTCCTTGCATAGAAATAGCTCCTAGTGTATTGTAGGCTGCATCTTTAAGGTTGGCATCGTTTTCTAATTTTACACAAAGGTTTACCGGAACGGATACAATCTCTGCATGGTTGGCATATCCTGCACCTGCACACGCTACTTTATCACCGATTTCGAACTCGGTAACTCCCTCACCTACTTCTACCACTTCACCTGCACAGCTATAACCTAATGGTGAATAGGCATCTAATTTTTTCATCACTGCTCTGTAGGTTTGTACAGGCCCTTGCTTTTTTAAGGTATCTATCACTTGTTTTACTTGTTGCGGACGCTCTTTAGCCTTACCAATAAGACTTTTGCGAGCGGCTACAACCGTTGAGCCCTCTGTACCTGCACTGATTATAGAATAATGATTTTTTACAATGACCATGCCTTTACCTAATTGCGGATAAGGTACGTCTTGTATCATCATATCGCCTGAGCCTAGTTTTTGTGTGAGTTGTTGCATTTAATTTTTAGAATTACTGTTAATCCAACTATGGATGTTTTGTAAATAATCTTCTACTCGAAATCTTTTGTCAAAGGTATCTAAATTATTAGAAGATATGGTTTTATATATTTCCTTGCTATCTGTAAGTTCTTTGATTTTAAGCACATAGTTTGACACCGAAAAATCATTGATGATAAACCCATTATAACCAGAAACAACTGTATCAGGTATTGCCCCAATACCTGAACAAACCACAGGAATACCAAAAGCCATTGCTTCTATTAAAACCAATGGTTGACCTTCATTATAAGATGGCAATAAGAATAAATCTATTGATTTGTAAAAATTCCACTTATCCTCGTTGTGTATTAATCCAAGAAATTTAACCTTTTGATGTAGCTGATGCTTATCTATAAACTGTTCAACTTTTAATTTATCCTCATTGTTTTCCCACTCTCCAGCTATTGATAATTCAAAATCCACCCCTTCAATTGCTAAAATTTTTGCCGTTTCAGCCAGAACAAATATGCCTTTATTTTTATGAAGTGCTCCAACAAAACCTATTCTAATTTTTTGCCCTGTCAACGCTTTTACCTTATTATCACTTTGATTTGGTATTTCAACACCATTATCTATAACTGTAATAGAAGTTAATCCATGTTCAGCCAATGTCTTATTTACTGTATTTCCTAAGACCCTTATGCTATCAAACTTCTTTAAAATATTCAATCCTAATTTATAAGGCATCCCCTTTTGTTCCAAGAAATAAAAATTTCTTCCTGCTAACTCACCTATAACCTTACCTCCATACACTTTAGCAAATAATAAAACAGGTACTATTTTGAGAAGTGGAATGAAATTTTTGGGTATGGACAAATACACTACTGCTGGCCTTACCTTAATAATAGTCCATAAATTCTTTATGATATAGCCAATATTAATTACAACATTGCTTATTAGTAGTTTTCCTTGATTGGACTTATTCTTGGATTTGTTAGAATTTTCTATAATTACAAAATCATCATGACTAGTAAAATAATCTGCCATAAGCCTAGCTCTTATTTCGCCGCCACCAAATGGAGGAGGAACGCTAAGTATGAGTAACTTCTTTTTCATTAACTATAAAAACAAATCTTTATTTAATGTAAGCGGTGGATATTTACCTAAATACTCTTGCTTTAATTTCTTTGTTTGATGTTTTCTAAATTTGGTTCTTATATCTTTTGAAAACGAATTAATAAATTCGTTTTTATTTAAAACATTGTTGTTTAACTGTTCCATCAAAGACACCTTCTGTTTACCTGTTTGACTCTCAATATGTGCATAAGGTTTTAAAATTAACTGGTGGTTTTGCTTTTCCAGATGATCTACATAAACTCTAAACCCAGCTAACCAAAGCCAAATATCATTAGCCCTACCTACTCTAACTTCGCTTGACCTAATAATCTCCCTAAGTTCTTTTATACTATTGATGTTGAATATCTGAAACTGATTGAACCAATCTAAATCTATCAGATTTTCTAAATCTGCTCTTAACTCATTCTTTGCCCATTTGGTATATTCATGGTAATGTAGCCTTAACCCATTTACAGCACCTTGAGTTTTCCCACTTAGTGCTTTATTTGTTCTAGCCCATGGTAACTGTGCTAATTTTGGAAAATTGGTTTTAAACAGATGCTCATACATTTCATTACCTCTTACCGAAGGGTGAAGCGACCAAATATATTTATATACTTTTGGTGATGTAAACATTTGGTAAATTTTAGCATTACCATTAATTACCGATAAGGCATTACAAAGCCCTCCTCTCATTCTATAACCTTGCATAAAATGCTCTCTTAACGCATAGGGTTTTGCATTAGGACTTCTATCTTGAAGTGCGTTTATATCCTGATATACTTGCTCTTGCCCATACTTTTGAGCTTCAGAATTAAGTAAATTAAATCTATCAATTGGTTTAGGCTTTTTTAGTTGTAGTAAATGAAGATTACTAAACTCAGCCCTACCTATAGAGTCTCCAAAACTACCAGCTATTACCAAAGCATCTTTTGGTAAATCTCTAAACCAAAGCATACTATGCAACATCTCTGGAGAATGCAACAAACCTAATTCTTTTGCTGTAACGTTTATATTTTCAAGGACATTATTTGGTTGAAGTGGTACATGTATCCATTCAAAATCCAAAATATTAGCAATATTCTTAGCATAAACTACATCTCTTGAATCTTCTAATCCCCAAGACACTGTTTTTGGCTTTTCTTTTAGCTCACCATTATCGTAAAGGTATTTAAAAACACCTACCGCAATCCTACTATCTAAACCACCTGAAAGTAGAATATATATATCCTTATATTCTCTGACTACTTCTCTAGCTTCTTCTACCAAAAGTTTAAAAAACACATCCGAAAGGACCTGAAATTGCTCTGTAAACAACCCATGTTCAGGCACTTTACTTAATACCACCTTGTTATCCCTAATATCTGAAAGCCATGGTTGGCGTTCAATCTGATGCAAAAGGGTTCTATTACCACATATATACCCAAAAGACAGATACGACTGAATGGCAGCAATATCTAGATTTACACTTGAAGATGTATTGGAAAGTGCTTCATTAAAACTATCAAAAACTAAGTTATTTGATAGAAATTTTGGTGATTGAAACAAATGCTCTGAAGTTTCTTTAAATGCCATTAATTTTTAATTTCTTTTTCTAAAAGATCTACAACAACTTCTCGATGTACTCTACTCCTAACAACATTTAAAAGTATTGCTTTGTTCTTTTTGTTATACAACCAATTGGTTAATCCAAGCTTTGAATTTAACTTCCTCAACCATTTACCATGTCCTCTAAAAATGCTATAATAGACTAACCTATACTTATTAATAAACTTGTTCCAAGCCTGTTCAATAAATACTTCATCGACTACATTCTTTTTCATTTCGTTGGACTTGGCAAAAAACTCAGCTTCTTCGTTTTTATTTAATTTTAAAATCCCTGGAAAACCTTGTTTAAAAGGTATTTGCTGAACTTCAGTTTTTCCGTCTGATAGTTCAACTTGTATTAAATATCCTGTTTTCCAATGATTGGTATTACGATTAACATAATCGAACATGAGATTACCTTGTCCGTAAAAAATATTTGATTGCCCATATCTTTCCCAAGCACCTGCTATATGAGAATGCTGGCATACCACCAAGTCTGCACCCATATCACATATGTATCTGCATATTTTTTGAAGGTTTGGTGAAGGATACTCATAATGCTCTTTACCCTCGTGTAACAAAACAATAGTGAAATCTACTTGATCTTTTAGATTTAATATGTCTCGTGTAACATCACATAAATCCATCGGATTAACCCCTGGCTTGTCTTTTTTAGCTACACCAAATTCAGTATCTGAAAACGACAAAATCCCAATTTTATATCTTTCATTAAATATTAATGGTTTCCTCGCACTACCTGCATCTACACCCGCCCCAACAGTTAATATGTTATTAATTTTACAAACTTCTAAAGTTTCTACTACACCCTCGTCTGAAAAATCACCCATGTGATTATTGGCTAGGCTAACTACATGAATGTTTGAATCTCTGAGTGACCCAGCCGCAAAAATTGGCCCTTTTAGATTTGCTCCAGATTTGGTTATTCTGGTAGTACTATCTGTTAATGGCACTTCAAGATTTATAATGTTTAAATCTGATGTATTAAAGTCTTCCTGAAAATTACCAAACAAAGCACTGTTCTCTTTAAAATAATCGTGATTAGTATTTATTGGGCTTACATCTCCTCCTATTATTATCTTCATCTCCTATGCTTAATTAACCTTAATATATATCTTAAAAAAAGTGGCACTGGAAAGTACATCCATTTTGTTTTTTGAGGTTTTGTTGCCTTGTAAAACTCTACAATTCTGTTAGGATTATACTTTACAAAATCTTTTAATTCTTCAACTTTTGCGTTGTTATTCTCTTCTAAATATGAGGAAAGTCTAGTGTTAAAATCGAAATTTGCCCTTTCACTAAAATTAGCCCATTTTACCTCATTAATGTTGTTTCCATCCACCATACAAAGGTCATCATTTTTTTTATTGTAAACGAATGTAGGAATGCCTTTAGCAATTGCTTCCATAGCACTGCGTCCCTGACCAACAAAAACATCTGCAACAGACAAATATTGTTTAGCATTAGAGGTATACTTTGTATTATCTAAAACAAGAATGTTTGCGCTGACCATTCGCTCTCTTAATGCTTCACTTTCAACAGAGCCAATACAGATAAACTTAGCGTCCTTTATTTGTTTTGCCGCTTTTATGAATGCTGTAAAGGATGTATTGTAATATTCTGAAACCCTTCCTATTCTGAGTACAACGGTACTCTTATCTTTAATAACTTGTAAGTCTGAACTTAATTCTGCCAGTGGAAAATCTATGATTCGGTTATCATAGTAATCTATGTGCTTTACTACTTTAAAGTTTTTGTAAAAATCATAGTTTTCCTTACTAATCAACCACATATTGGTTGCCTTTGGAAACCACTTTGCATTAACACCTCCACTTTTTGTAAGTATTAGCTTTATACCTTTATACTTTAAAGCTAATCGATAACCATATAGATAAGCCCACTGATCGAAACAGTGAATCACTTCTACATCTTTAACACATTTTACCTTTGGCATCCATTTAAAATCGATTCTGGTTGTTTTTGCCTGAAAGTGCTGTAATACAAATGGTATTTTTTTGCCCACAACAAGCAAGTGATATTCGCCTTTGTAACCATTAATATATGTAGCCAAAGTATTAAAATGACCTCCTTTACCCTCTCCCCAAGTAGATACTATAAATAAGACCATGTCTTGTTTTTAATTACTCTAAACACTTTTCTCTTAAAGTCTAACATTTTTGACACCTCTAAATACTTTACATCTTCAATACCAACATTAAATTTTGACCTGAAAGCTTCACTACTTATATAATCATACAACTCCCAATCTTTCTGATTGTTGTTGTGTATATCTTCTTTGAATTGCAAAATTATCTTGTTAGCTTTTTTAGAAGACACACCTTTCATATCATGCTTTTTGTACATGCTTAAGCGATTATTAAATACCGTTGCATTTAATTCTAATAAACTTTGGTTAAAGGTTTTCATATCGCCAACATAAGCCATTTTATCTAATACGTTTTTAGCCTCCACAACATCGCCATTAAGAGACAATGCTTTTGTAATAAAATTATGGTAATAGTCTTCTTGCAAATATTCCTCAAAAGTTCTTACAAGATTCATCTTTGAAAATTGATGCAAATAATGGCTTACGTACCTTTCGGATGGATTTCTTAAAAAGGTAAAAGCACTACTTATATTTTGAGCATCTAATCTATAAGGCCTGATAGCATGGCCGCCTATTCCGTTAACAAAATAAGACTTAAAAATCTTATTGGTATCTTCTTTTTGAAGTGGATACTCTTTCCCATTTGTATGAAACACCTTTGGGTTTAATACCCAATATCTAGAATCGTTGTACTCCAATATTTTATGCAAACTGGTTCCTGCACATTTTTCTATATGAACATATGCATAATTCTTCATCTAATGCTTTAATGTGTTTGTGTTATGGTTTCTCAATCTCTTTAATCTCTCAAGTTCTAAAAGCACGATTGGCAAAATAGCATAAATCATTTCTGCGGCAAATAAGTTAATTGAGTATAACGAACTTAACCCACTAGCGACCAACCAAATCTTTAGTACCATGCCATAATATTCTTTTCTAAAAAAACGATATAACTTGTATACTCTATAATAAAATAATATAAGGATGACAAGACCTATAAGACCAAAATCAAAAAAGAACTCTAAAACATCACTATGTGCTACAATTTTGTGACCTATTGTTTTTTGAAAAAACTCTTTAGACGCATAAACTCCATTACCAAAAATGAACTTTAGTGGTTGAAAATTATCCAAAATCATATCTTCTGCAATAAGTCTAAACATTTGTCCACGACCAGAACCCGCAGAATCCACACTTTCTAAATCTTCTGATCGGCTTAGAAACACAGAAATATTTTGAATAAAATAGTAAGCACCAGCAGCCACAATAGCAATCCCTAGGATTAGTTTTTTTAGTTTCCCTTTTTTCTCCTTAAACAAGATATACAAGTAGTATATAACAAACGACAAACCAAACGCCAACAATGCCCCTCTTTTAAATGCTAAAACAATACCAATTGCTATGAGCAGTATTAAAACATTTTTTAATTTGTTTTGAAACAGTAATACCAAAGGAAAAAACTTAAGCAAATGATATGCATTATTAGACACAAAAAAGTCTTTAGAACCTTCCCATAGATTACGGTTCGTATAATCTCGTAGAACTACCAAGAAATAAATAAGTACGGCAGCAATAGTAAAATACTCTATATGCTTAGTTTTTATCACACCTGAAATTAAAGCCTGATAAAAGAAGTAAAACCCTGTTATCCAATACAATATTTTTATTACTGAAGTTATATTGTCTAATACCAAACTTAGATGCAGCAAGCTTAAAATTGTAAAAAGAAACAACAAATATTTAACCGCTTTACCAACTATAGATTGTGGTATTCTGTAGCCTTTAATGAGATTAGAAACAACAAACACCAACATAGTACCAAAAAAAGCTGCTCTACCAATTTGCGGCACTATTCTATCTACATTATCACCTTTTGACGGATACAGTAAATCTAAGAACGACAACAGCGTAAAGAAGAGTATTAATACCAGTCCTTTTTTTGATTTTGCTATACCCATTTAATTATCATTATTCTGTAAAAAAGCCTACTAAAGTTACTTCTCTTAGATTATACGTTGCTCAACCTCTAAATCTATACCAAAGTTAGCTTTTACTTGTTCTTTGGTGTGCTTAATAAGCTCTAAAATATCTTTACCTGTTGCATCACCAACATTTACAATAAACCCACTATGCTTTTTTGAGACTTCTGCCCCACCAATTCTATACCCCTTAAGACCAAGCTCATCTAACATGGGTCCGACAAAACGACCAGGAGGTCGTTTGTACACACTACCACAATTAGGATATTCTCTGGGTTGTTTTTCCCAACGTCTAGCTTTTGAGGCTTCCATTATTATTTTTATCTCTTCTGCATCTCCTACTTGTAACTGAAACCAAGCTTTTAGAATGACTTTATCCTTTTGTTTTTGAAACAGACTATTGCGATAGCTTAACTCTAAATCCTTACTGCTTTTTTCTTTAACCTGCATGTCTGCTAAATCGAGGTAACGTACCTTGCTTAAAATGTTTTTGGTCTCCCCTTCTTTGGTACCAGCATTCATCACTACAGCTCCACCAACAGAACTTGGTATATCGTAAAAAAACTCTGCGCCAGATAAGCTGTGTTTTTGTGCTACATTACTTACCTCATAAATGGTTGCGCCAGCTTCTGCTTCAATTACACGTGTAGCCTCATCTACCCTAAGTGTATTAAAATTACCATTAAAGATGATAAAATCTGCATCATAATACGGCTTAGAACAAATAATATTATGACCACTACCTAAAAGTATATAGTCTTGTTTTTTGGTATAAAGTGCAATAAGATCTGCTTCACTTTCTGGAAAAAAAGCATTCTTACAAATCGCTTTTATTCTATAGGCGTTATAATTTGTTAAATCAAAATCTTTATACGCTATCATAACTTACTTCTTTACTTTTTTAAGAATTTGAATGATTGGCTTAAAATCTGATTTCTTATATCCTAGAATCTCTTTAACTGGTATGCTTACTTCTTTACTGTAAAAATGTATAAATAATATTGCCGCAATTGTGTAGCTTATTGTAGAAGCCAAAGCAGCACCAGAAGCACCTTGTTGCGGTATAAAAATAAAATTTAAAACAACATTAATCGCTAAAGCAGGTAGCATTGCTTTTAAAGATACCCAAGGTTTTCCTTTTCCAGATAAATCCATATTTATCACTTTAAAAATAGTCAACAAAACTACACCAGGCAATAATACATTTAGAACTAAGACACTATTAACAAATGCTTCACCATACATTAAGACTATAATTTGTTTTGAGAGGAGAAATAATAATAAAGCCCCAATACCTATAATTAAAACTGAAAGCCGCAGCAATTGCGCAACCTTAATTGAAAAGGCCATATCGTTTTTTGAAACTGCACTACGTGCAAAAACAATAGTACTCAATAACATTGGAATTTGCCATAGATATTCTGTAACGCTAACACCTTTAGAATAAATACCAGTTTCAAAAGCAGAACTCAACCTATCTAACAAAATGACATCTATTCTATAATTTAAATTTATAACTAAAAGTGCTATTGCATAAACTACCCCTAAAGATAACATTCGTTTAATAATTACCCAATTGAAATCAAATCCAAAAGCTTTAATAAACTTATTTTTGAAGAGTAACACTAAGCTTATAAATGCAGGACCAGCAATCATAGCTATTAAATAACCAGAAATCCCAAAGGACAACCAAAGCACTAGTACAGCAGTGACCAATAATATTAAAGCCGTTGGTATCCAGTTAATTTTATTAAAACTACTTATCTCGTTCTTTCCTAAAAAAATCCCTGAATTGTATGTGTTAAATAGTTTAAATGGTATTGGCATTAACGCCAACAGTACTAACCACAGATTTTCACCAGACTTACTGAAATATCGGATGAGTATAAAACACACTATAACACTAAAAACTGTCGTAATAAACCATATTTGGGTTATGGCTTTTTTTACCTCATTCTCAGTAAATATTCCTTTACCTAAAAAATAGGTGGTAGATTGTCTGATTCCTAAAGAGCCTATAGACATAAATAATGAAGGATAAACCAGTAATGCTGCGATAATACCATTTCTTTCTGGTCCTAAAACTCTTGCAACAATTATAGATGTAGTAAGTCCAAAAACTATAATCAATACTTTTGAAACACCTACACTAAAAATATCTTTTAAAAATGAATTCAAAATAAAAGCATGTAATTACAAAGATACCCCAAGCCCATTCAATTTATCATGTAGGTTTTCATATCCTCTACCAATTTGCCAAGCATTTTCAATGGTGGTTTCTCCTTCGGCAGTTAGTCCTGCTAAGACCAATGCGATACCTGCTCTAAGATCTAAAGCTGTAACTGTAGCGCCATTAAGCGGATTACCACCATGTATTTTGAGTAAGTCTCCCTCTATTTGATAATCCATTCCCATTTTGGCTAATTCTTCGGCATACCCATAACGCCCAGGAAATCTTAAATCTATAATACGAGATTCTCCTTTGGATACCGCACCAAACACAGCAAACAAAGGTTGCATATCTGAGTTGATACCTGGATATGGGCCTGTACTAATATCTATAGGATAAGCTTCGCCTCCTCTTACAATCAACGAATTCTCACCTCTGTAAAACTGCATACCACTTTCTCTTAAGTGTACCAAAGGTACTTCGAGATGCTCAAAAGGAAAATCTAGTATTTCTACATCTCCATTGGTTACTACAGCACCAATAGCCCATGTTAGTGCTTCCATATTATCTGGTATAACACTATGCTTTACACCGTTTAATTTTTCTACACCTTCTATAACAATACATTTTTGACCAAAGACCTTAATTTTTGCTCCCATTTTATTGAGCATGGTGATAAGGTCTATAATTTCTGGTCGTATATGTGGATTCCAGACTGTTGTTGTTCCTTTTGCTAAGGATGCGCACAGAATGGCATTTTCTGTTGCACCAGTAGAGCGCATTGATAAGTGGATATCTCCTCCTTGAAGTCTACCGTTAGCTTTTGTACACAGATAACCATCTTCTTCCCAAACTTTGGCTCCCATTTGCTCTAAAATCATGACGTGCAAATCGTACTTGCGCTCACCTAACTTACAACCACCTGGTAGTGGCACTTTACCTTGGCCAAATCTGGTGGTTAATGTACCAAGAATTAGTAAAGAGTTTCTTATGGAGCGCTCATCCCATAAAAGCTCTGGGTTAATGGTATTCTCTGTTATTTTTAAATACCTATCTCCTTCCTCGCAGGTTTTACCCATTTTATTGAGCATCTTAATATGTACCTGCATATCTAACAACCCAATAGGTGCATTAGAGATTTCAACTGTTTCATCTGTTAACACAGACGCCGTAAGTAGTTTAAGCCCACTATTTTTAGCACCACTTAATCTTACCTGACCTTGAAGTTGTGCTTTTTGTATTTTGAGTATATCCATTTTTTTTGTAAAAAAGCCTGATCAACCTCTGGTATCTATATAAAAAAGATTAGGGTGAAAGACTATAATGCAAATCTAAACCAATTCCAACAACCTCCTAAGAAAATAGTAGCCTTTTCGTTTAAGAAACCGTTACGATATACAATTTTTGATTTTTGATTGTTCTATTTTGAGATTGCCACAGTTTTCTATGAAAACTTCGCAATGACTGCAATCATGATTTGGGATGCTTATTTTTTTAAGTTAAAACGTATTTTTATCTCAAAATTTTAAACGCTTTTTAAAGAATTTCTACCATTCACCTACATTTTTATTGTTAACTCAATATTATTTATATATTTGTCTTCACCCTTAACAAAAACTTAACTATTTGTTAAGGATTCCCAAAGATTCTACAGACCCTCACCTACCTTGGTCATCACCTTACTGTGTGATGTTTTACGTATTAATTAATCTATCATTATGAAGAAAATTTACATTTTCCTATTTACGCTACTCATATGCGGAATTGGATTTGCACAAAGTACAATCAACATTACTACCTCTGGAGGCTCATACGGCACAGAAAAATGGGTAAGCATTACAACTGGTATTGACGGTAGTGGCACTCAGGTATGGGGACAAGGTGATGGCAGCTATGGCAATGGTCAAGGGCTTATCAACGAAGATATCTCCATTGCACCAGGTACTTACTATGTTAATTGCTATGACAGGTACTCTGATGGCTGGGATGGCACCCTTATTTCTGTTACAGCTTACGGAAACGTAATTGGTGACAACGGAGGTGCCTCACCAGATGACCCATTAACAGTTGACAGTACCAGCTCTTGGGAAACTCCTGCAGATGAATTAGAAGCCTCTTTTGAAATCATTGTACCAGCACCACCTACTTGTGGCGACCCTACAGATTTAGCAGCAACAGCTACCGGAACTACTTCTGCCGACCTCTCTTGGACTGCTCCAACTGTTGGAACTCCAACGGGATATAACTGGGAAGTTCAACCAACAGGCACTGCTCAAGGTAACACAGGTGCTCCTGCAAGTGGTACATCTGCTTCAATTACAGCTTCTGCTACTGGTTTAATGTCTGGTACAACTTATGACTTATATGTACAAACAGATTGCGGAGGTTCAGACACTAGCGAATGGGTTGGACCTGTTAGTTTTACAACTGATTGCAGCGTTTTTACAGTACCTTATACTGAAGATTTTGACAGCACAGCTACGGGTAGTTCTTCTAGCCCAAATGTACCAAATTGTTGGTCGTTTATAGATGAAGGTACTGGATATGGCTATGTAAGTTCTTATGGTGCAAATTCTTTTTATATGTATAATTCTTTGGATTCAACCGGAAATTATATTCTTGTAAGTCCTAGTACCACAGATTTATCCTCTGGATTAAATAGAGTTTCATTTGATGTCGATGGAAGTTCTGGCCAAGTACTATCTGTTGGAACAATGTCTGATGAGACAGACCCCTCAACATTTACTGAAATACAAGCTGTTACACTTGCTACAAGTGATTACGAAAGTTACACCATTAATATCCCTGTAGGAAGTGATATGCACTTAGCATTTAAACATGGACAAACAGGAACCTATGATTCTTATTATTTAGACAATATTTTAATTGAACCAATCCCTTCTTGTGTTGAGCCTTCTGATTTAGCAGCAACAGCTACTGGCGCAACTACTGCCGATTTATCTTGGACTGCCCCATCTACAGGAACTCCTACGGGATATAATTGGGAAGTACAACCAACCGGTACTGCCCAAGGTACAGCAGGAGCTCCTGCAAGTGGCACATCTGCATCAACTACAGCTTCTGCTACTGGTTTAACGGCTGAAACAACATACGATTTATATGTTCAAACTGATTGTGGAGGTTCTGGCACTAGTAGCTGGGCTGGACCTATTAGTTTTACGACACCATGTGCTACAATTGTACCAGAATACAATGCTGATATGTCAACTAATGCTCCTGATTCTTGTTGGGAGGAAGCAGGATCTGGAGACCCTGGAACAGGACCTTCTGGTATTGGTTTCTCGGATTGGAGAAGTGGCACTTCTTATGCCATTGGCAGTAGTAATGCCGTTAATATTTACGGAACCTCTATAAGAGAATGGCTTTTATCTCCTTCATTTGACATGAGTGCTGATGATTATCAATTAGAAATTAATGTTGCTGTTACTGATTGGCAAAGTTCTAGTACAGATGATAGTATGGGAGCAGATGATGAAGTACAGTTATTAATTAGTACTGATGGAGGAACTACATGGACAAACCTAACAACTTGGAATGCCAGCAATGAACCACTACCATCAGGCACAGAATATGTTGAAGATTTAACCGCTTATACAGGAACTGTACAATTTGCAATATGGGCTAATTCTGGCACAGCTAGCGGACAAGATTACGATTTTCATGTTGGTAAATTTAGAGTAGCTGCTATACCATCTAGTGCTACTGTAGATTATTGTAATTTACAATTCCCTAATAGTGGTAGTATTAACGAGGGTGACAATTTTACTGCTTATGCTGAAATATATCAGGCTGGTGTTACTGAAGCTATAGGCCAAGGTGCAAATATAGAATCATGGATAGGTTATAGCACTACAGATGCTACTGCCTTAGCTGATTTTGAAACTGCTAGCTGGACATGGGTACCAGCAACATACAATTCAGATAGTGGAAATAATGATGAATACCAAGCAGAAATTGGTTCTGCACTATCTGGTGGTAATTATTACTATGCAAGTCGTTTTAGATATGACGGAGGTGTTTTTGCTTATGGAGGTATCACTCCTGGTAGCTCTGGTGGAAACTTTTGGGATGGCACCAACTTTGTTTCTGGACAGTTAGATGTATTACCACCACCACCAACTACGTCGGCTACGCTTAATATCTCAGGATGTAATGCTTCAGATAGTTTTAATGTTGCCTATGCCTCAGCAACTGACAATGTTGTTTGGGTGGAACTTATTTATGACGGAAATTGTTCTGAGATTACTGTGGATACTGAAACTAGCTCTGGTATAGATACAGAAATAGCACTCTATGATGTGTTTGGAAATGTATTAGGCAGTGATGATGATGGAGGAACAGGCAGCTTAAGTTCATTGACCCTACAAGGGTTATCTGCCGGAACTTATTATGTTGTGGCTGGAGCTTTCAACACTACTTTTGCTAGCAACTTTAATGCTTCAACTTCTGATACTGCTGATGCAGGTACTTTATACATAAATGCCAGCACACCAAATATTCCTGACTATGTTAATTTACAATTCCCAGGTACAGCAACAATTACTGCTGGTGGAACTGCAGATGTTTATGCTCAAATATATGAAGATAGCAATACAGCAGGTGCTGGTGCCGGAACAAACATCACTGCCGAAATAGGTATTAGTGCTGTTGACGCCACAGAAGTTGCCGATTTTGAAACTGGTGATTGGACGTGGACTACTGCTCCATATTTTGGGGAATCTGGAAACAATGATGAATACGCATTAGCCATTGGAGCTTCGTTAGCACCTGGCACATATTACTATGTAAGTAGATTTAGTGTAGATGGCGGTCCTTATGTCTATGGAGGTAATGACATTAGTGATGGTGATGGAGGTGATTTCTGGAATGGCTCTAGCTTTGTTTCTGGTGTATTAACGGTTAACGCTAAGCCAGAACCGACAAACCACGTATTGACTTTTGCAGCAGTAGCAGATTCTGACACTGAGATTACTTTAACATGGGATGATAATGATGGTGCGCAACAAGCTGACGGTTTCTTAATTGTTGCTAAAACTGGTGCTGCTACATTCTACGTCCCAGTAGATGGTACCGACGACACCACTGACACTAACTGGTCTGACGATGAGGCTGAAGTTAAAGTTGCTTCTGGAGTACAAACCTATACGTTTACAAGTTTAACCGCTAGTACATTATATGAGTTTGAAATTTATCCTTATACTAATTTTGGAACTAACATTGATTATAAAACAGATGGCACTGTACCTTCTGCAAGTGCGACTACGGATGCTGATCCTTGTGTAAGCATTCTTCCTGATTATTTAGAAGATTTCGCAAGCTATATTCCTGATTGTTGGGAAGAGGGTGAAGATGGAGATTTAACTGCTGGACCTGCAACTACAGGATCTGGTGGATGGTTAGCAGAAGAATTTGCTCATACCTCAACTAGCGGAGGAGGTGCTGCTAATATTAATTTGTGGCAAAGTGGAGATGTTAATTGGTTATTGACTCCATCATTTGATTTATCTGCGGATGGGTATCAAATCCGTGTTGACGCTGCTTTGACAGACTTTGGATCTACAGCGTTGACAGATGCACTAAGCGCTGGAGATGTCATTAGCTTAGTCTATTCTAACGATGGTACTAACTGGACGACACTTTACGATTTTGCTGCCAATATACCTGCAGCTTCTGGCGAGATGGTGGTTGTTGATTTAACAGGTATTACAGGAACTACGGTACAATTTGCTTTCTATACTTCTGAAGGAGCTTCAGGAAGAGATATAGATTTCCATATCGATAACTTTAGAGTTGAGGCCATTCCGGTTCCTATGACCTATACCTATAATGGTGCATGGTCACCAAGCGACCCTAACGGTGTAGCTTCTTATGTTGATGATATTACTGTTGTTTCTGGTAATGCTATTATATCTTCCAATACGGAGTGTAATAATGTTGTTGTAAACCCAGGAGCGAGTATGACCGTTAACTCTGGAGTTACATTAGCACTAACTAACAGCATGACTTTAGAGTCTGCATCTAACGATTATTCTAATTTAATGCTAGACGGAACCGTTAGTGGTACCGTGATTTACGAACGCTATACAAATGCCAATAGCAACGGTAACGATTTAATATCACCACCACTTGGAGGACAAACATGGGCAGACTTTTTAGCTGACGGTAGTAATGCTGCAGATTTATTAGATGATGGTAACACAAGCCCAACGACTTATTTATTTGGTCCTTTTGATAAAACTACTGATGATTGGTTACTTTATACCGATGCAACGGTAGCAACCTTAAACAGTGGTACAGGTTATAGAGCCGGAACTGATGCTGGTACAACATTATCTTTTACTGGATCTGTAGAGACTTCTATGGTTACTGTAAATATTGAGGATACCGGAGCTAATTTCCCTGATTGGAATCTTATAGGAAACCCTTACACCACGTATCTAGACATGACCCTTTTCTTAAATTACGACTTAGGAGATGGTACAACTAACATTGATTTACTAGAAGATGTTTCTGGTATCTATGGCTACGATGGTAGTGCTTCTAACGGCTGGGATGTTATTACCTTAGCTAATGCTAGTGCTAAAGATATGACTCCTGGACAAGGTTTCTTTGTTGCTGCAAACGATGCCTTTGTTGCTGGTTACGACATTACCTTTGACCCATCGATGCGCGTAGCAGGAAGTGGAGACGACTTTATTGTTGGTCGTAACTCTAGTGACCTTACATATTTAAAGTTAAACACAGGTACAGCTACTAAAGACTTTACAACGCAGTTCTACTTTAATGATAATGCTACTGCTGGTTTAGACCACGGTTATGATGCTCAGATTTGGGGTGGCACTATTCCAAGTTTTGCGTTGTATTCAAATTTAGTACAGGACAATACTGGTATGCCAATTGCTTTACAAGCTTTAAACACAACAGATTTGGCTAACACAGTTATTCCGTTAGGTGTTAATGCAAATGCTGGTGAGCAGCTAACGTTTACAATATCTGAAACCACATTACCGAGTACTGTAAATGTTTATTTAGACGATACCTTAAATAATACAACGACATTGTTAAACACTTCTGATTATGTGATTAACCCAATATCTGATATTACTGGTACGGGAAGATTCTATATTAGATTTGCTCAGCAATCCTTATCTACTACAGATGTAGATTTTGATAACCTTAAGATCTACACTAAAACAACTCCAAGAGCGCTATATGTACATGGAGTATTACAAGGTGAGACTACTGCAAAAGTGTATGACTTACAAGGTCGCTTAGTACACCACTCTGTATTAAACAGTAATAACTTAGTGAACCAAATAGATGCTTCTGATTTTTCTGATGGTGTTTATGTGGTGACCTTAAGTAATGGAGTACAAGAGAAATCTCAAAAAGTGATTATTAGATAATCATTATTGTAACATTAAGAAATTAAGAAAAAAAAGCGCGACTTAACAGTTGCGCTTTTTTAATTCAATAAGGAGCAAACACCAAAAATTAAGATACTTTTATTAAAAAATTTCTAAAGTTATAGATTAACAGTTTGTTAATATTGCAAACTGTTCATAGATTTACGGTTTCCATATCTTTGAATCTCATTTCTACCTACATACGCACCTGCATATAAATTATAAACATAATATAAATTATATGAAGAATTTTTACGCATTTTTAATCGCTATTTTTGCTACAAGTCTTGGATTTGGGCAGACGACTGTTGACTTTGATAATTTGTCAAACTGGAACCCAGGTACTACATCGTATGGAAACTATACATACACTGATGGTACCTTTACTGCGACTGGTGTCGATGTGCTCAGAAATGGAACAACAAATCAAGATGGTTTTCCTGGTGCATTAGGAACTTATTCCGTTAGACTAAGAAATAATGCATCTACTTCTTTAACAATGATTGTTAGTACAGGAGGTATCTCTACCTTTTCATTTGAAGTCAGAAGATGGGATGGTTCACCAGCTACAGACTTTAGTGTAGAAACTACCACAGATAATGGTAGTTCTTGGACACCATCAAGCACAATCAACTCCTCAGTCACAAATGATTCAGACTGGAAAACAATAAATGGAACTATAAATAGCGGAAACAACAATATTGGTGTAAGAATAATATCTAATGGCACTACTGAACGACTAATGGTTGATAATTTTACTTGGACAGCTTATTCTGCATCCACACCAATTGTTGGTTTTGACACTAATTCTTCCACAGAAAATGAAACTAACAGTACTTTTACAGTAGATATTCCAGTTACTTTAAGTAACTATAGCGCTGATGTAGATTTAAGTGTTACTGTTAATGGTAGTAGTACTGCTGAGGGCGGTGACTACACACTAAATACAACTGAACTTAATTTTACAGCTGATGGCACTTTAAACATTTCTTTAGATATCAATGCAGACGCTGACTCTGATGATGAGACCATTATTTTAGATATAACAGAGACCTCTGCTACAGGTATAACCATTAGTACAAGTCAACATACCATTACTGTTATAGATGACGATTTACCATCAGCTTCTATACCATATAATGAAGACTTTTCTGATTGCGGTACCCAAGAATGGACCGTTGCTACTGTAGGTGCAGATACTGAG